>PHCO01000189.1 GCA_002842265.1 Betaproteobacteria bacterium HGW-Betaproteobacteria-18
CTCAGAAGCGATAGCGCATCCCGGCACTGGCGCTGTAATCCTCATCGCCAGCACCGAGCGTTGCCGTGACATCGACGAACCACGACCAACTTGCACTGGCATCACCATCCAGCCCCAGACCCAGCACCGCCTGATCGCGGCTGCGTGCGGTACTGCGCACGGTGAAGCGTTGCTCGGCAATGGCCGCAAAGGCAACGCGCTGATCCAACGCACGATCACCATACTCGTGTTGCCAAAGCAGGCTCATGCGTGGCCGCAGTTGGGCATCGCCGAGCGTGGCCACCGCACTGCTGGCAAAGCCCAGCCGCGAGCGCACGGAGGTGTGCTGCAGACCGCTGTAATCCAGGCTGGCCTGGCCAGCGCCACGCTCAGCAAAGCGCTGGCGATCCAGATGCGCCACATCCAGCGCCAGCAATGGCGATACCACCCATGCCGCATGCGGCGTGAAGGTGTAGTTGGCCTGCACCGCCGCCATCACCATCGTGTTGTCCGAGTCACCACGGCTGCGGCCAAAATCGACAGCGCCAATACGCACATCTCGCTCGATCCGCGTTTCGCCAAAGCCGATGCCGGCCATTGCCGCCACGCTCAGTGCGCCAGCGTCATATGCACTGTAGCCGCTGATGCGAACACTTTCCTCACGCAAATCCGCCCGCCGCGAACTGACATCGCCATTGAGCTTAGCCAACCCCAAGCTAAAACCACCGCGCCAACGCTCGCCATACGAGCGGTCATAACCCAGTGCAAAGCCGCCGCTATCGTAATCGGCATCACCGGCATTGGCATCGGCCAGCGACCCTGAATCCGCCTCACCTTGCACCCAGAACCCCTGCGCTTGCGTGCGTGTTGCGCCCGCACGCGCTGGCCCGAGGCGATCAAGCACACGCGTGAAATGCCGTTGCTCCCATGCCAAACGCAGCGCCGCACTTTGCGCAGCAGCATCGCCCGACACGGCCTCAAGCCCCCTCACCGCCTGCTCGCCACTGGCCGCAGCGAACGCATTGATCACATCGAGCACCGGCCGTGGATTACTGGCCTGCAATTGATCGAATGCATTGCCTACCGCACGCTGGTTGAAGGTCTGCGCAAGGTCGGCAAATGCGGTTGCATTGCGCTGCAAAACCAGAAACGCACGATTACCGTCATAGCTCAACGACGAACTGAAAAACGCCAGATTGCTGCTGACGCCATCGAACTGCCCGCTCAGGCCGGCAACGGAATCAATCAGGGTGTAACGCGTTTCGTATGCGAACTCGCCCGGCCCGGCCAGCACCTGTACCGCGCCACCATCGATGCGTGTCGTGCCACTGACCTGCAAGTGATCGCCACTGCCGTCGGCGGCCACATCGACCTGCAGCAACGAGCCTTCCGCAAACGTCAACGCGCCATCCACCAAGAGCGCGCCAATGCCGCCATCGCCCGGATTGAGCAATGCCCCCGCATTGACGCTGACGTTGCCGACGCGGCCTGTACCACCCAGGATGCCGCCAGCATTGATCTGGATATCACCCACGCGGCCATTGACCAGCAATCGGCCCGCGTCGATCCGGGTAATGCCCGTGAACGTGTTGTCAGCCGTAAGCGTGGTACTGCCAGTACCGCGCATATTCACATCCAGCGCGCCGGCCAGCACCGTATTGAACTGATAATCGGCATCCGCGTGATTGAATACGACACTGGCATTGTTGCCACCCAGCACTTGTGCTGCGGCCAGCGTGCCAGCCAAACCGCCATCACCCAATACGAGCTGGCCACTGCCGGCGCCACTGCCCAGATGCAGCGTGCCCGCACCCGCCATGACATCCAGCGTGCCACCCGCGTGCAGCGCCAGCAGGCCATCACCATCCACGCCAATGAACACATCGGCATCACTGACGATCTGCGATCCAACACCGTTGATCTGCACCTCGCCGCTGCTGCCATCACGCTCACCGGCGTACAAGCCAGTGCTGCGCAAGCTGCCACCATCGCTTACCTGCAAAATGCCAGCGCCCTGCATGCCAACAGAAATGTCTTCACTCAACAACCACTGCGAGCCGGCGCCGCTGACAGTGGCAACGCCAAGGCTGTCGTGCCCTTCAGCAAGGCGCGCAAACGCGGCTTCAACCACACCCGCGTTGCGGATCGACAACACGCCCTCATCACCATCAAACTCGCCAACGCTCATCCCCGCATCGGCATGGCGGATCGCACCAGCATCCACACGCAACTCGCCTTGGCGGATGATGGTGCCACCGCTGTAACTGTTCTCACCGCTCAGCACCAAGGTGCCGAAATAGGTTTTCTCAAGGATGCCCTCGCCACGGATTGCCGCAGCGATGCTGGCCGTGCTGCCAATATCCACACGGATCGAGCGCACGCCGAAATCGGCCAGCAGCCCGAAGGCATTGTCTGCGCCGGCCTCGATGACATAACCATCGCTGGCAAACTGCAACGACTCAAAGCCGACGTCATCAGCCAAGGTAATCGTGCCACCTTCGCCATTGAACACCGCCATCGCCCCGCGCCACGGCAAGCCAAGGCTGCCATCGGCATTGCTGAAATTGCTATTGGCGTTGTCCCACACGCCACTGCCGCCCTCTATCACCCCATCACCGGCCACACCGCCGCCGTCCCAGAACTGCACCCCGGTGGCATCGCCCACGATCAGATTGACCTGGCCATTGACCCCGGTCTGGATGAAAAACTGCGCCGGATCGAACGTCACCGGAATGCCGCCAATGCGCAGTGCGTTGTCGGTGAGCGTGCCGTCATATTCAAACAACCGGTAGCTGCCCATGCCGAAACTGGCCAGACCGTTGATCTGCAACACACCGTCAAGCACCAGATCGCCGCTGGAACCATGCAAACCAGCGGCCACGCGAATCACGTCGCCATCGCTACCCGGCAAACCATCGGGCGCATTGAGATCAAACCGCAGCAATGCATCCTCGTTCAGAAACAACTCGCCCACCGTCAGCAAACCGATGCTCGGCCCGCTGTCGGCACGGCCAGCGTTCAGGATGCCGCCATCTTCGACCGTGAGCATTGCCATGATGGCACCGCTGCCACCGAGGGTTCCCCCATCACCAACGAAAGTATTGGAGACAATACTGCCCTCGATAAACAGTTGCCCCGCATCCACTCGGGTATTACCGCTGTAACTGTGCTCGCCGTACAGGCTGGTGCTGCCGCTGCCGACATGATTGACCGCAACCGAACCGGTGATTGCAGTGAAAAAATCATGGCCGCTATCAGCATGTGCAAACTCAAGCGTCGCACTGCCACTGCCACCATGTATCTGCCCGGCGCGAATGGTACCGGCACTGTCACCGGAAATAGTGAGCTTACCGATCGACCCGACACCTCGGGCCAACTCGATGATGCCCGTGCCCGCGCCGACATCCAGCACACCGCCCTCGGCCAGTTCGACAAAACCGCTGCCGCTATCGCCGATGATCAGCGCCTGCGCCAACGCACCCGGTGCCGCGATGCGGACGACCCCGGCATTGTCGATACGCGCAGTATCGAGCAATCCGGGCAGGCCAGCGCTCCAGTTGCCTGCGGTAAACCAGTCACCATCCAGGGTCTGCCAATCGGTGTCCGCAGCCAACGCAATTGGCGCAAGCAAAGCCATAGAGATAGATGCGGCGAGCCTCGCGCTCGTCGGCTTGAGATGTCGCGACATTCGATATTCCCCTGAAATCAGCGCCGCCCGCAGCAGCGGCCAGCGCATGTGTGACACACGATACGCAGCGCAAACCCATCCTTCGGTGACCTAGGTTTCATAACGAGAATCGGTGTGGCCATTGTGTGATCACAATCGCGGCTGGGGCATCATCGCCGAACCGATGCGGCTTGCATGGAGAGCCGGCGACGCCGGTGCCAGCGCCATGTACGCGAGCCTGAAGTAAGGCGCGGTGACCGGGAGGGCGGCTGTTCCTCCATCCAGAAATCCGCAGCGACTGCGAAGATCAGCGCGACCGGACGCCTGTTCCGATCTGTCGGCCACCGCTGCGCCGGAGACTATCACAGCGTGGCCAGTGGCACTCGCTTCCTGCGGCATTGCGAGCGTAGCGAAGCAATCCAGTGCTCTGATCTTTCGATGATGTCTGGATTGCCCTAAGGGTCTCCAATCCGCTATGGCTTGAAGGCCATGCGGAATCGTATGCCACGTCGCTTTGCCGCACAAGGATGTGCAAATGCCGCGAGCGCATAGCGACTGCAGAGATGCCGGACGACTGCATGGATGCAGGAGGTACGACTCCATGGATGGAGGAGGTAGAGCCGCGTCTGGAACATCGGCCGAGAGCAACGTAGGAGCAATTGCCGGATGCGCAAGAGCGCCCGCTCCCATGAGAGCGGGCGACGCCCAACCCGGCAGACCCTGCGCGCTCTATTCAAGTTTCATTCCGCGCCGGCTCTCGTGAGAGCCGGCGACCATTGAGGTAATACCGCACTTCGTGTTTCGCGGCGTTTCAATCCGCGCCGGCTCTCGTGAGAGCCGGCGACTGCCAGCAGCTTGCGCAGCCCGACGCATAGTCGGGTTTCAATCCGCGCCGGCTCTCGTGAGAGCCGGCGACGATTTTGCCCGCGCACTGCCAGCACGCGCGCATAGTTTCAATCCGCGCCGGCTCTCGTGAGAGCCGGCGACCATTTTGCCCGCGCACTGCCAGCGCGCGCGAATAGTTTCAATCCGCGCCGGCTCTCGTGAGAGCCGGCGACAGGCATAAAAATTACCATCAAAAACCACATTTGAAGTTTCAATCCGCGCCGGCTCTCGTGAGAGCCGGCGACCTGGATGCGGCGTAACTGATGGGACACCATCCAGTTTCAATCCGCGCCGGCTCTCGTGAGAGCCGGCGACCGGCTTCAGCCGCGAACTGCTGGATGTACTGCTTGTTTCAATCCGCGCCGGCTCTCGTGAGAGCCGGCGACAAGGAATGCACAGGCCGTCAGGGCCGATTATATCGTTTCAATCCGCGCCGGCTCTCGTGAGAGCCGGCGACCTTAGCATCGCTACCGGTCAACTCCTTGCCGCACGGTTTCAATCCGCGCCGGCTCTCGTGAGAGCCGGCGACCGCCAGTCCCAGCCGCTGTCACCCGGTAACCGGCGTTTCAATCCGCGCCGGCTCTCGTGAGAGCCGGCGACGTGGCTTGCCCCTCGACACCGTTGAACGTGCGCGTTTCAATCCGCGCCGGCTCTCGTGAGAGCCGGCGACACTCCCGGATCGGTCGCCGATGCTTCTTGCGCTGGTTTCAATCCGCGCCGGCTCTCGTGAGAGCCGGCGACTTCGGATGCCTATATGCAGCAATCCCTTGTCGTTGTGTTTCAATCCGCGCCGGCTCTCGTGAGAGCCGGCGACAGCACACAGACGCTGACGGTTACAGATACCCCAGTTTCAATCCGCGCCGGCTCTCGTGAGAGCCGGCGACCCTCGATATCGTGCTGGTGCAAGAACTCAATTTCGTTTCAATCCGCGCCGGCTCTCGTGAGAGCCGGCGACCTACGGTATTCATGATCGTTTGCCTTCTCGATAGAGTTTCAATCCGCGCCGGCTCTCGTGAGAGCCGGCGACAATTTAATCATGCGACTGCCGAAAACATCGCGTGTTTCAATCCGCGCCGGCTCTCGTGAGAGCCGGCGACGTTCACGCTGCGCCAACGCGTGCATGGACTCCTGTTTCAATCCGCGCCGGCTCTCGTGAGAGCCGGCGACCACTGACGTCGGCAGCGCGATACGCAAATATCGAGTTTCAATCCGCGCCGGCTCTCGTGAGAGC
>PHCO01000190.1 GCA_002842265.1 Betaproteobacteria bacterium HGW-Betaproteobacteria-18
TGTTTTTTCTATCAGGTTGGCCAGGCGCACTTTGTTGGCGTGCTTGATGGCCATGAATTTCTGCATAAAAGCAGGGTCCCCCAGACGATCTTCCAGGCGTTTCAATTGGTCGAGGTGGGCTCGCCATGCCGTTCCGAGGGTGTCATCGAGCAGATTGGAGAGCCCCGGATTGGCCTGTGCCAGCCAGCGCCGGGGGGTGACACCGTTAGTCATGTTGGTAAAGCGCTTGGGCCAGAGCGACGCAAAGTCGGTAAAGATAGTGTGTACCAACAACTCGGAGTGCAGGGCCGAGACACCATTGACTTGGTGGCTGCCCACCACCGACAAGTGGGCCATGCGCACCCGGCGCTCGCCATTTTCTTCAATCAGCGACAGGCGCTTCAGAAACTCATGGTCACCCGGACGAAAGCGTGCGGCCAGGTCCAGGAACTCTTTGTTGATGCGGAAGATGATTTCCATGTGACGTGGCAGCACCTGCTGCATCAGGCTCACCGGCCAGGTCTCCAAGGCCTCAGGCATCAAGGTGTGGTTGGTGTAAGAGAACGTTTTGCCACACAGCGCCCATGCCTGATCCCAGCCAAATGCATGCTCGTCACACAAAATGCGCATCAATTCGGCCACGCCAATGGCCGGGTGCGTGTCGTTGAGGTGAATCGCCACATGCTCAGCCAGGTTGATGAGCGTGGGGTGTTCATCCAGGTGGCGCTTGACCATATCCTGCATGGAGGCTGCAACAAAGAAATACTCCTGCTTGAGACGCAACTCGCGGCCAGCGGGTGTGCTGTCGTTGGGATACAGCACCCATGAGATGTTTTCGTATTCATTTTTGGCGCAAGCGGCGCGCGCATAGTCACCCGTGTTGAAGGCGCCCAAGTCAAGGTGGTCAGGTGCTACCGCTTTCCATAAGCGTAGCGTGCTTACTTTTTCTGTGCCGTGGCCTGGCACCACCATGTCATAAGCCTTGGCGTCCACCGCACCGGCATGTTGCCAGACCGCCTTGTCGTTCTCATGGGTGACCCAGCCGCCAAAGCGCACCGGGTAGGTGACGTCGGCGCGAGGGAACTCCCATGGCGTGCCATCCTTCAGCCAGGAGTCGGGGTACTCTACCTGGCAGCCGCTCTGAATTTCCTGGGCAAACATACCGTATTCATAGCGGATGCCGTAACCAAACGAGGGCAGGCCCAGCGTGGCCATGGAGTCCAGAAAACATGCGGCCAGGCGACCCAGGCCGCCATTGCCCAAAGCTGCATCAGGCTCCTGGTTTGCAATGTCTTCGAGTTGCTGGGCATGTTGCGCCAAGCCGGTGGCCGCGCCTTCGGTCAGATCCAACGCGGCGAGCGCATTGGACAGGGTGCGCCCCATCAAAAACTCCATCGACAGGTACACGACACGCCGCGCTTTTTGTTGGCGCTCCTGCGTCTGCGTGGCAACCCAGCGCCTGGACAGTTGGGCGCGCGCGACTTGGGCGGTGGCCTGCATCAGATCGCTGGGCGAGGCACGGTCTGGTTCGACGGCGACGGTGTGCAGCAGGTGCGCGTTAATCTGCTCAGGCAGCGGAGCGGTTAAAGGCGTGGCGGAAACATTCAAGAGGATTCCTTCGGTCGTTGGCAAAGTGAAGAATAAGCTGTATTTTGCACGTCAATGGGTGCTTACTTTACCGTGCGGTTGCCACGCATAACCCTGCGGGTCTTGCGGCATCTCTATAATCGCGCCCATTCCGAGGAGCGTTGCAGCTCACGCCAAGGGTTTCAATCCGGGCGCTGAGTGAGGCTTGGAACCCGCTGAGGCAAGGCCCGGCGTTTCACAACGGCGCTCACCCACAACGCGTGAGGTGAGACTTTTCCTCCTTGCGTGCGGTGGCCGTCACCTTAACAACTGGAGTGAAACATGAGCGCTGCATCAAATACTGTCAAATCTCAAGAATTCATTATTGCCGACATTGGCCTGGCCGATTGGGGGCGCAAAGAGATCAACATTGCGCAAACCGAAATGCCCGGCCTGATGGCGATCCGTGAAGAATTTGCCAAAGCACAACCCCTCAAGGGCGCGCGCATCACCGGCAGCCTGCACATGACCATTCAGACCGCGGTGTTGATTGAAACGCTCACGGCTCTGGGCGCTACAGTGCGCTGGGCTTCGTGCAACATTTTTTCGACACAGGATCACGCCGCCGCCGCCATCGCTGCCGACGGCATCCCGGTGTTCGCGGTCAAAGGCGAGTCGCTGACCGATTACTGGGACTACACCCACCGCATTTTTGAGTTTGGCGGCAAAAAAGGCACGGCGGCCGAAGGCCCCAACATGATTCTGGACGACGGCGGTGATGCCACGTTGCTGATGCACCTGGGCACCCGCGCCGAGAAAAATGCCAAGCTGCTCGATAACCCGGGCAGCGAAGAAGAAACCTGCCTGTACGCCGCCATCAAGGCCAAGCTCAAGCTGGACCCCACCTGGTACAGCCGCCGCCTTAAAAACATCATCGGCGTGACCGAAGAAACCACCACTGGCGTGCACCGTTTGAACGAGATGTCGGCCAAGGGTGAACTGATGCTGCGCGCCATCAACGTGAATGATTCCGTCACCAAGAGCAAGTTTGACAACCTGTATGGCTGCCGCGAATCCCTGGTGGACGGCATCAAGCGCGCCACTGACGTGATGATTGCCGGCAAGGTGGCCGTGGTGGCTGGCTACGGCGACGTGGGCAAGGGCTGCGCCCAGGCCCTGCGCGCCTTGAGCGCCCAGGTCTGGGTCACCGAGGTTGATCCGATCAACGCGCTGCAAGCGGCCATGGAAGGCTTCAAAGTGGTGACCATGGAATACGCTGCCGACAAGTGCGATATTTTTGTCACCGCCACCGGCAATCTGAATGTCATCAACTACAAACACATGGCGGCCATGAAAGACCAGGCCATTGTTTGCAACATCGGTCACTTTGACAATGAAATCGACGTGGCATCGTTGTCCAAATGCAAGTGGGAAGAGATCAAGCCGCAGGTCGACCACGTGATTTTCCCGGCCAAGGGCAAGACCCCGGCCAAACGCATCATCCTGCTGGCCAAGGGCCGCCTGGTGAACCTGGGTTGTGGCACGGGCCACCCCAGCTTTGTCATGAGCTCGAGCTTTGCCAACCAGACCATTGCGCAGATCGAACTGTTCACCAAACCCAAAGCGTATAAGGTAGGACAGGTGTATGTGCTGCCCAAACTGCTGGACGAAAAAGTGGCGCGCCTGCACCTGAAAAAGGTCGGTGTGCAGTTGTCCGAGCTGACTGACGCGCAAGCGGCCTACATTGGCGTGAGCAAGTCCGGCCCTTACAAGACCGATTCGTACCGCTACTAAGCCACTGATGCGCATTGACCAACTTCTGGTGCAGCGCGGCCTGGCCAGCACCCGCTCCCAAGCCCAGCGCCTGATTGCCGGCGGCGTGGAATGGCAGCACAGCGCCGACTGGCGACGGGTGGCCAAAAACGGCGACGACGTGCCAGAGGAGGCCGCGTTGCGCCTGCTCGACGACTCGGAAGCCCGCTATGTGTCGCGCGGTGGCCTTAAATTGGAGGCTGCCTTGCAGCACGTGGGCTTGTCCGTGAAGGGCTTTCAGTGCCTGGACGTGGGTCAAAGCACCGGTGGTTTCACCGACTGCCTGCTGCAGCAAGGCGCCAGCTTCGTGGTCGGGGTTGATGTGGGCAGCGCCCAGTTGCACCCCAAGTTACACGCCGACCCCCGTGTGCTGTGTGTGGCGGGTTTGAATGCGCGTGCGCTGGATGCCAGTGACTTAATAGCTGCCTATGAAGACAGCGTAGGCGCTGACGGCCAGTTTAATCTTGAAGAAGATGATGATGATGATGATGGCATGAGCGACGATGCAGAGGATGCCGACACAGAGCAAGACGCACAGTCAGGCTTCGATGCGGCGTTTGTGCCCGAGTTTGACGTGATCGTGGCCGACTTGTCGTTCATCTCGCAAACACTGGTGTTGCCAGCCGTGGTGCCACTGCTCAAAAGTGGCACCACGCTGCTGACGCTGGTCAAGCCCCAGTTTGAGCTGCAGCCCGGCCAAGTGGGCAAGGGGGGCATTGTCAAAGACCCAGCCATGTACGCGATCGTTGAGCAACGCCTGCGCGATGCTTGTGCAGAGCTGGGTTTGACGGTGACCCATTGGTTTGACTCACCGATTGCCGGCGGTGACGGCAATCGTGAGTTTTTTATTTGCGCAACAAAAGCTTGAACATCCTGAAACCTTGCGAGACAGACCGCCGTGACGTCGTGCAACTGATCTGTCCTCAACACTTTAGAAAATTGTCATGACTTCAATCGTACATTGGCCCGTCAGCATCGAATTTTTCCCACCAAAAACGCCGGAAGGCGTAGAAAAATTGCGTACTGTTCGTCAGCAGCTGTACACCCTCAATCCCGAGTTTTGCTCAGTGACCTTTGGCGCAGGCGGCTCCACGCAGGAAGGCACGTTCAGCACGGTGCGCGAGATTTTGAGCGAAGGCGTGAGTGCTGCCTCACACTTTTCGTGCATTGGTGCCACGCGTGAGCGGGTGCGTGAACAATTGGGCACGCTCCAAGCCATGGGCGTGAAGCGCCTGGTGGCGCTGCGCGGTGACTTGCCCAGCGGCTACGGCACGGGTGGCGAATTTCATTACGCCAGCGATCTGGTGGCCTTCATTCGCACCGAGATGGGAGGCGACTTTCACATTGAGGTGGCTGCCTACCCCGAAACCCACCCCCAGGCCAAGTCGCCCGAGAGTGATTTGCAGGCCTTTGCCACCAAAGTGCAGGCCGGGGCCAATTCGGCCATCACCCAGTACTTTTACAACTCGGACGCGTACTTTCGTTTCGTTGAAGATGCTGACGCGTTGGGTGTGCAAGTGCCCGTGGTGCCGGGCATCATGCCCATCGCCAGTTCGTCGCAACTGATGCGCTTTAGCGATGCCTGCGGCGCTGAAATCCCGCGCTGGATTCGCCTGCGGCTGCAGGGCTTTGGTGATGACACGACATCCATCAAGGCCTTCGGGCTGGATGTGGTGACGGATTTGTGTGAGCAACTGCGCGCTGGAGGCGCCCCCGGCTTGCATTTTTACAGTATGAATCAGAGTGCGGCGACGCTGGAGATTTGCAATCGGTTGGGGTTGTAAGCCGCAACGGCCTACACATCCTCGAAGCGAGCGATGTCGAAATATCTTTTAGATATCCCAATCGTGTTTAAGAAAATCGGTAAAAAAGACATGCTAGAATCCAAAGCTTCGCTGATCGCAGTGAAATCTGGCAAAAAAGCCTAAAGCTGAATATTTCTTGGAACCTCTAAAATTTCTAAGAAAAACGCAAAAAATGCGTGCTAGAATACAAGGCTTCGCTGATCACGGTGAAGCAAACAAGAAACAGTGTAAAACCTGTTTTAAGATCATTAAAAACATACAGCCGATAAGCGTGGGCGTTTGAAGGTAATTACCAAGTTCTTCGGAACTTAGTCTTAATTGGCTAACAAACGCTCATGAAGTAAAAAAGATGTGAAAGTCAGAAATGAAATTCACGTCGATTCCAATTTATGAGTTGCTCGAAAGGGCAAAAAATTCAAGATCGAACTATAGAGTTTGATCCTGGCTCAGATTGAACGCTGGCGGCATGCCTTACACATGCAAGTCGAACGGCAGCACGGGAGCAATCCTGGTGGCGAGTGGCGAACGG
>PHCO01000191.1 GCA_002842265.1 Betaproteobacteria bacterium HGW-Betaproteobacteria-18
ACGTGTTTCATGGCCTCGGTGCGCGACTCACGATCGATGTGAATCATGTCCAGGCGCGCCATCGACCAGCCAAAAAATGGCACTTTGAGCAATTCGCGCTTGAAAACAAAGGCCAGCGGATGCGGCATCAGGGTGGGCAGCAGCAGGGTTTCCAGCGCCGACTGGTGCTTGGACAACAGCACCGCCGCGCTGCTTTTGCCCAGCGGCAGATGGTCGTAGCCCAGCACCTTGAACTGCACCCCCAAAATCACCCGCGTGCCCCACATCACCACCCGAAACCAGTTCACGGCAGTCCACCACGCAGCGCTGCGCGATACCACCACAGACACCAGCAACACCGCCAGTGTCCAAGGGATCACGGTGATCACCATCCAGGCCATGTGCAAAATTGATCGAATCAATGCCATCAAAAACTTCAAGACTCCAGAGAGAATTTGCAAAACGTCAAACGCAATTATTGCTACGGCCCGATGAAGTATGAACCGTTCGCCCTGAGCTGGTCGAAGGGCTTCGACCAGCTCAGCCCGAACGGAACTTAAAACATCATCGGGCCGAATCTATATTTAAACGGCCGATAACGGCAAGGGAGTGGATCAAGCCTGTTCCTGTTCCTCTTCCCGGCTGAGAAAAAAATCAACGAAGGAAGGCAGATTTCCATGCACCAGGGTATTGGACGGAAAAATCTCGGGCAGGGCACTGCCCTTGTGAACAGCGCCTTTACCCGTCAACACCAAGTGCGGTTCACAACCCACCGCCACACCGGCAATGACATCACGGGCTGAGTCGCCGACCACTGGCACGTTCTTGAGATCAAGGCCGTAACGATCCGCGATTTGCTCAAACAGCCCGGACGCGGGCTTGCGACAACTGCATTCGTCTCCCGGGGTATGCGGGCAGTAAAAAACGGCATCAATGCGGCCCCCCACAGCCGCCAGCATCTGGTGCATCTTGGTGTGAATGGCATTCAAATCAGAGACCTCGAACAAGCCGCGGCCCAGCCCCGACTGGTTGCTCACCACCACCACGTGCCATCCGGCATGGTTGAGGCGGGCAATGGCCTCCAGGGCGCCCGGCAGTGGTTTCCATTCGTCGGCTGATTTGATGAAGTCGTCGCTGTCTTCATTGATGGTGCCGTCACGGTCCAGAATCACCAGTTTGATGGGGGTCATGGTGTGCCTTTGTCAGCGTTGCAGCAGCCGGTCACGCCGCCAGGCGCGACAAGTCAGCCACCTGGTTCATGGCGTTGTGCAGGGTTTTGAGCAGGCCCAGGCGGTTCAGGCGCAAATCCAGCGCCTCCGCATTGACCATCACGCCGTCAAAAAAGGCGTCCACCGGCGCACGCAAGGCCGCCAGGGTTTGCAGCGCGGCGGTGTAGTCGCCGGCGTCAAACTGCACCTGGGCGCGGGGCGAGATGTCCTGCATGGCCGCGTACAAGTCTTTTTCAGCCGTTTCCTGAAGCAGCAGTTTGCTGACATGCGCATCAACAGCGGCTGCGGCATCGGCTTTTTTCAGGATGTTGCTGATGCGTTTGTTGGCCGCTGCCAGCGCCGGCGCCTCTGCCAGGGCGGTAAAGGCGCGCACCGCAGCCAGGCGGCGCGGCACGTCACCCAGACGCTGCGGGCGCAGCGCCAGCACGGCATCGACTTCCAGCGCGCTGTAGCCCTGCTCACGCAAGGAGCCGGCCAGGCGGTCATAGACAAAGTCGGACAAAGCGGCACCGGCATCCTCAATCTTGTCGCCAAAAGCTGGCGCAGCGGCAGCCAGCAGCGTATTCAAATCGAGGGCCAGGTCTTTTTCAACCAGCATGCGGATCACGCCAAGCGCATGACGGCGCAGCGCAAACGGGTCTTTGTCACCGGTGGGCAGGTTGCCAATGCCAAACATGCCCACCAGCGTTTCCAGCTTGTCAGCCAACGCCACCACCACGCCCACCGGGTTGCGCGGTAATTCGTCACCGGCAAAACGCGGTTTGTAGTGGTCTTCAATGGCGTCGGCAATGTCCGCGCCCAGGCCGTCGTGACGGGCGTAGTAGCCGCCCATGATGCCTTGCAGTTCCGGGAACTCGCCCACCATGTCGGTCAGCAGGTCGGTCTTGGCCAAACGGGCGGCCAATTCGGCCTGCTTCGCCAGTTTGGCATCGCCGAGTTGCAACGCCAGCGCACTGGCGATGGCACAAACGCGGGCCATGCGCTCGCCTTGCGTGCCCAGCTTGTTGTGATAGACCACCTTGTCGAGTCCGGCCACGCGTGATTCAAGCGTTTTCTTGCAGTCCTGGTCAAAGAAGAACTTGGCGTCGGCCAGGCGCGGGCGCACCACGCGCTCATTGCCGCCAATGACAAAGCTGGCGTCAACCGGGTTGATGTTGCTCACCACCAGGAACCGGTTGGTAAGTCGGCCCTGGGTGTCCACCAGCGGAAAGTATTTCTGGTTGGCTTTCATGGTCAGGATCAGGCATTCCTGCGGCACGTCCAGGAACTGCGTCTCAAAGGCACAGGTCAACACGTTGGGGCGCTCGACCAGTGCCGTCACTTCATCCAGCAAGGCGTCGTCCATCAGCACCTCGAAACCCGGCCCCAGGCGTTCGGCGGCCTGCGCGAGCTGCTGCACGATGGCAAAGCGGCGATCGCTGAAACTGGCGATCACGGCACCGTCACGCAGCAGCGTGGTGGCGTAGTCATCGGCATGGGCCACTTCTACCGGCGATTTCAAGGCCTCGAAACGATGGCCCTGCGTGACCTTGCCCGAGCTCAAGCCCAGCAGCTTGACCGGCACCACGGCGCTGCCGTGCAGGGCCAGCAGGCCATGCGCCGGGCGTACAAAATTCACACTGCTCCAGCCCGGCAACTCGCAATCGGTCTCCAACTGGTAGCTCATGACCTTCGGGATCGGCAATTGGGCCAGCGCGGCCAGCAGGGCCTGCTGCAAACCCACATCCAGCGTGGCGCCGTTGACCAGGCTGTCGTAAAACAGCGCCTCTGCCTTGCCTGTCCTGAGCCCCGCCGAAGGGCCATCCGGCGCTTTACGCAAAGCGGCAACCGCAAACACCGGATCGGACACATCCGCACCCAAGGCTTGCAATTTTTTCAACAATGCGGGGGTGGCCAGGCCATTGGCATCCAGCCCCACACTCACCGGCATCAGCTTTTGCTGCACCGCCTTGTCAGCCGCTTTGGCCGCCACATGGGTGATGTGCGCCGCCAAACGGCGTGGCGAGGCATAAGGCGTGATCACCGAGTCAGCCGATGCCAGGCCCAGCGTGCGCAATTGCGTGCACAGCTGGCTGGCAAACACGTCACCGAGCTTTTTGAGCGCCTTGGGCGGCAGCTCTTCAACGAACAGTTCAACAAGAAGATTTTGATGGGTCATGATTAAGCTGCTTTCTTGGCCATCTGTTCAACCCACGCGCGCGGTGCCAGCGGGAAGCCCAGCCGCTCGCGGCTGTCGAAGTAGCTTTGCGCCACGCCACGTGCCAGGTTGCGGATGCGGCCTATGTAGGCAGCACGCTCGGTCACGGAAATGGCGCCACGGGCATCGAGCAAATTGAAGCTGTGCGCGCACTTGAGCACCTGCTCATAAGCCGGCAGCGCCAGTTGCGCTTCCATCAGGTGCCTGGCCTGTTTTTCGTGCGCGGTGAAGGCTGCAAACAGAAAGTCGGCATCGCTGTGCTCGAAGTTGTAGGCCGACTGTTCTTTTTCATTTTGCAGATAAACATCGCCGTAGCTGAGCCTGGTGCCGTCAGGCGACTCGGTCCAGGTCAGGTTATAGACGTTATCGACGCCTTGCAGGTACATGGCCAAACGCTCCAGGCCATAGGTAATTTCACCGGTGATGGGCCGGCAGTCAATGCCGCCAACTTGCTGAAAGTAGGTAAACTGGGTCACTTCCATGCCATTGAGCCAGACTTCCCAGCCCAGGCCCCAGGCACCGAGCGTGGGGTTTTCCCAGTCGTCCTCGACAAATCGGATGTCGTTTTTCTTCAGGTCAAAGCCCAGCGCTTCGAGCGAGCCCAGATACAGCTCCAGAATGTTGCTGGGGGCGGGCTTGAGCACCACCTGATATTGGTAGTAATGTTGCAAGCGGTTCGGGTTTTCGCCATAACGGCCGTCTTTGGGGCGGCGGCTGGGCTGCACATAGGCGGCCTTCCAGGGCTCCGGGCCGAGCGCCCGCAAAAATGTCGCCGTGTGCGACGTGCCGGCACCCACCTCCATGTCGTAGGGCTGCAACAACGCGCAGCCCTGGGCATCCCAATACGACTGCAGTTTCAAAATGATTTGCTGGAAGGTCAACATATGTGGTGAGGGCAGCGTGCAATGCCACCCGGGAGTAAAAAGGGTTGACGCAAGCGCTTGCGTCTCAAAAGCTGATTTTACGGGCTTATGTCCGTCCAGAAAGGCGCTTCAACCAGGCAGACAACAGCAGGACCAGGGCCAGCAGCACCAGCGGCCACTGGCCCCAGCGCGCCACCCACCAGGCGTAAGGCGTGATGCCGGTGCGTCCTTGCACCTGTCCATGCAGCGCCACGGCGGTGTGCGCGGTGGCCGCATGCGTCACGCGGGCGCGGTGATCCACGATGGCGGTTCGCCCGGTGTTGGTGGCCAGCAAAAATGGCCGGTCAAATTCCAGCGCGCGCAAACGGGCAATCTGCAGGTGCTGGTCCATCGCCAGGCTCTCGCCAAACCAGCCCAGGTTGCTGACATTGACCAGCACCGTGGGCGCTTTGGCGTCATCCAGAAACTGGCGCGCCAGCTCTTCGCTGAACAGGTTTTCGTAACAAATGGTGGCGGCCAGGCGCTGCCCCTGCCAGTCAAAGGTAGGCTGCACCAGGGCACCGCGGTTGAAGTCGCCCAGCGGAATGGACATCAGATCGGTAAACCAGCGAAAAAACGGCGGGATGAACTCGCCAAAGGGCACCAGATGGTGCTTGTCATACTGCCAGGGGCTGGCCTGCCCCGGCTTGAACCCGACCACCGAGTTGGTATAGCCCTCGGCATAGCTGCCCAGCGGCACGCCCACCAGCGCCGCCTGCGCACCACTGGCAAAACGCTGCTGCAAGGCCTGCCAATACCCGGCAGGCAGTTGCCCGGGCAGCAGCGGCAGCGCCGTCTCAGGCGTGATCACGATTGCGCTTTGACTCAGCTGGAGCTGCTCGCCGTACCACTGCAGGGCCTTGAGCACCCCGGTCTGGCTGTCGAATTTTTCGTTCTGGGGAATGTTGCCCTGCAACAGGGTCACGTCCAGGGTGCCGGCCGAGTCGCCCTGCGGCTGGGGCAGCCAGGGCGGCAACAGCAACAGCGCCAGCAGCACCCCGCCTGCGCCAATGGCATCGCGCCAGCGACCTGCCAAGGCAGCCCCCCAGCCCAGAGCCAGACAAGCGACCAGCCAGGCAGCAACAAAACTGACCCCATACAACCCCACCCAGGGGATCAGCGCCGCCAGTGGACTCTCCAGATGGGCATAGCCAATCGCGCCCCAGCCAAAGCCGCTCAACAGCAGGCCCCGGGCCAGCTCGGCCAGCAACCACAGGGCCGCAAACACCAGCGCCGCCCAGCCCGGACGCGCGAGCGCCAGGCGCCTGAGCACGCCACAAGCCGCCGCGTAGTAAAGCGCCAGCAGTCCTGCCAGCGCCAGCACCGCCAGCACCGCCAG
>PHCO01000192.1 GCA_002842265.1 Betaproteobacteria bacterium HGW-Betaproteobacteria-18
CCGGGTTCAAAAAATCACTTGCGCGTATCCCCCAAAGCAATCGTCCACGATCAATTTGAAACAGCGTCCACGATCAATTTGAAATGCCGTCCACGATCAGCCTGAAATGCCGTCCACGATGGGCTGAAATATGCACCAATTGGGTGCAGAGCTAGCCCCGGCGCTCACGGTCCTTGCTGGCTAGTAGTTTCACCAGAAGGCGCGAAGCCAAAGCGGATTCGGTATAAGCCGATTAGCCGATAATTTTTAAATCGCGGGGCAAGTTTGAAAGATGGATTCAGGAATGAAGTGCGATTTTTGAGCAACGTTGTTCGTTAAACGGACAATGTTGTAATCCAGGAGGGAAAGAAGATGGACATCGGTGTTTTTGCTAAAAGAACTCATTCTCGATGGGCGCTGGTTCTCATTGCCATGCTCCTCGGCGCCTGTGCCATACCCACCATTCAGGGGCCCTACTATCTCCCGGTTTACCCTGGAACTAGTGGAGAGCACAAACCGAATGACAGCGCTTGGATTCCATCCGGTGGGAAAAGTGGAAGCCCTACTAACAGGCTGCGGATGAGGGATGCCAGTAGGAACTGCTTCTTGGAATTTGCTGCGACAGCCGACGAAGCCAACTTCCTGCTCCGGTGGACACTGGAAAAATACGGCCGCAACCGGATTACAGGTCAAAGCTGTGAAGAGCTGCAGATCGGAAGCGATCCTGTAGTGATCGAGGATATCGACAGCGGCCAACGAATGTCCATCCGGAGATTCAACAGAATATTCTCATCTCCACCGGCACTGAATGCAAAGCTCTCCGAAACGGTAGATATGGCTGCGCTGATACCGGGCTTTGCCGAGGTGCCGGCGGCAGAGCGCAGGTACACCTTGTCGATTTCATTTCGACGCGAATTCGAAGGCAAGCTACCGGAGCGGGTAACCATTCAGATACCTCCAATACTAGTTGCAGGACGTTCCATTCAGCTGCCGCCGTTGGATCTGCAACGTAAGGATGTTCCGTCAATCAATATACGCGCCTACGTACCATTGACATACAAAGAAATTCCATACACCACCGCATTCAAAGAGTTCGGCAAGCCGCCTGGCGCGTCCTCTTTTAGGGGGGCTTTTGGAATGACGTTTTTGGCCGGGATCTATGTCTGGCATGAACAGGAAGAACTGCGCCTTGCCGCTGGTTTTATGGGACGTGATGATGATTTGCATATTGAGTTTGACAAGAAATCTGGAGGCACTGGAAACCCGTTCATCTCCGGGGAAATTTATGCCGAGGTATTATCTGGGAGCAATATCAGACTACAAGACAACCACGTGTTATGGCAACAGACGCCCGGTGACGTAACGCCTGTTGCCATAACACCGCGAGCCATGTCAAGGTGGAGACTGTCCATGTACCCCACGACGGACTATGCAGAACTACCTAAGCATTTCTTGGCCCCCATCTTGAACCCATACAATCCCAATTACGAGAATCCATCTTATATAGAACAATATGACGATTGGCCAAGGCAGTTTGTTTTCTCGATCCCAAACTACCAACCGAAACGAATTCGGGTGACGCTCCCGCCGATTACTGCTAATGGCAAACTTTGGCCGATCGAACCTATCGAATTCCACTATAAATCTGGAGGTGTCGGGCTGGCGGTGTGGCCGTGATGCCAAAGCATCCTCAGCCACTCTCTCCGGATTTGTTTACGTTGCACTTCGTGCTTGAATTCGCCATTTTAAATTTTTCCGGGAAGTTATACTGAGTACGCTCTCTTGGAAAATCGTTATCCGGCTGTCTGCCGCAGTGTGTGTGCCGTTTCGATTGCGCCGCGCTTCTCCGCGCGCCTCAAGGCATCCAGAATCCCACGCAGGGCACTTGACCTAGTTGAGTGGCTAGCTTGGTGACTGCGACGGAATGACTACTATGGGCACGGCCTGTTAGTCAGAAAGTCAAAATGACTACATTCCAGTTCTCAGAATCGACCGCTTCGGGGAGCTAATCGAGGCTCGAACCAACAGCATCAATCCAGACCAGGGCGGGCTATTACTTGAGGCCAAGAAACGCTGCGACAAAGGAATGCTGAACGACAGCAAACGCTGGCTGCAGACTTGCCCTTCGTGTGAATCAACCTCTGCCAACACGACCAGCGCCCCGAAACGCAAAGTATTGCGCAAAGAGTTTGGTCCAATAGCGTCAACAGCCACTGCCATGCCGATGTGGTTTGGCACCGGGTTTTACGGCATAATTCAGTTATACACCTTAAATGTGTATAGCCATAAGGACAGCCATGAACACCCGAACCAATATCGTGATTGATGACGATCTGATCGCGCAGGCCATGACGCGTGCGGGTGTGACGACAAAAAAGGCGGCAGTTGAGGCGGCGCTCAAAGCCTATGTGCGCAAGCCCGATTACGCTGGCTTGCTGGCGCTGCGTGGCTCCGGCGTGCTTGACCCGGACTACGACCCGAGTGGCCCTTACGGTTTGACACCGGAAGCACTCGCACGTCGTGGCTGGAACACTTTTGAAGAGGCGCGCATTGGCATTGACAAGCAACGCGATGATCTGCTGTCCCAGCCTGTTGTTGCAGCAGGCAAGGCGGTCAAAGCAACACGCCAGAGCCGAGCCAAAAAATCCCAAGTGGTTCAGGCATGATTGCCGATACATCGGCCTGGATCGAGTTTTTGCGTGCCAGCGATTCAGCCGCTGATCGGCGCATGCGCCGGGCTTTTCGGGATGATGAAGCCGTCTGGGTGCCCGATGTGGTCTACCGAGAGGTCTTGCAGGGGGCCAGCAAGTTGTCGGTTTTTTATGAGCTGCAGGAATTACTCGACAGCATGCCCGCCTTTACCAGCGCAGACCCGTGGGAACTGTCCCGCAGTGCTGCGTTGTTGTATGCGCGCTGTCGCTGGCAAGGTTTGACGGTGCGCAGCCCGAATGATTGCCTGATTGCGGCTTGTGCCATTGAATCAGGTGAACCTTTGCTGGCGCAAGATCGCGACTTTGCCGCCATGGCCCGCATTGAATCTAAACTTCACCTCATTTCCTGATTTTTATTGATTGAACCTGATCGCCATGACAACCATCTCTACCGCCCTGCACACCTCCAACATCACCTCACTGCCGCTGCTGGCGCGCGGCAAGGTGCGCGACAACTATGCGGTGGGCGACGACCGCATCCTGATGGTGGCCAGCGACCGCATCAGCGCCTTTGACGTGATCATGGGCCAGCCCATTCCGGGCAAGGGCGTGTTGCTGACGCAAATGGCGCTGTTCTGGTTCGACAAGTTGGGCCCGAAGGGCGCGAACATCTGTCCGATCCACCTCACCGGCGAGGCCCCGGAGAGCGTCGTCACGGCCGCCGAAGTGCCGCAGGTGGCGGGCCGCTCGATGCTGGTCAAGCGGCTCAAACCCATTCTGGTGGAAGCCGTGGTGCGCGGCTACCTGGCGGGCAGTGGCTGGAAGGAATACCAGGAAAACGGTGCGGTGTGCGGTGTCAAACTGCCTGCCGGGCTGAAAAACGCCAGCAAATTGCCAGAACCCATTTACACCCCGGCGGCCAAGGCCGAAATGGGCGACCATGACGAAAACATCACGTTCGAGAAAACCGTCGAGATGATCGGTGCCGACCTGGCCACCCGCATCCGCGACATCAGCATTGCGCTGTACCAAGCGGCCAGCGCCTTTGCCGCCACCAAAGGCATCATCATTGCCGACACCAAGTTTGAATTTGGCCTGGACAGGGATGGCACCCTGATGCTGATGGACGAGGCGCTGACGCCTGATTCGTCGCGCTACTGGCCCGCCGAGAGTTATGTGGAAGGTGTCAACCCGCCCAGTTACGACAAGCAGTTCCTGCGCGACTGGCTGGAAACCGCCCTGGTCGCCGGCAAGCCTTGGAGCAAAAGTCCGCCGGCGCCGCACCTGCCGCGTGAAGTGATCGAAAAAACCGCTGCCAAGTACCAGGAAGCGCTACAGCGCCTGACGGCCTGATGTCACAACGGGATACCACCACGGCCAGGTAGCTGCGTTTCAGAATGGGTTGGTGTTCAACAACCCACAGGAGACCGACATGGCCGCTAAAAAGATTCTGATGATTTGTGGTGACTATTGCGAAGACTACGAAACCATGGTGCCGTTTCAGGCGCTGCTGGCCGTCGGCCACACGGTGCATGCGGTGTGCCCGGATAAAAAGGCCGGTGACGCCATCAAAACTGCCATCCACGACTTTGAAGGCGCGCAAACCTACAGCGAAAAACCGGGTCACAACTTTGCCCTGAATGCCACCTTTGCCGACATCAAGGTGCAGGACTATGACGCGCTGGTGTTGCCCGGTGGCCGTGGCCCCGAGTACCTGCGCACCTACCCGGCGGTGGTGGCCATGGTGCGGCACTTCTTTGAGGCCAACAAGCCGGTGGCCGCCATCTGCCACGCCGCGCAGTTGCTGGCCGGGGCCGATGTGCTCAAGGGGCGCTCCTGCTCGGCTTATCCGGCCTGCCAGGTCGAGGTCGAGCGCGCTGGTGGCACCTATGCCAAGATTGCGATTGACGCGGCGTTCACCGAAGGCAACCTGGTGAGCGCGCCCGCCTGGCCCGCGCACCCGGCCTGGATTGCGCAATTTCTGGCGCTGCTGGGCACCAAAATCACCTTGTGAGCGTGGCCGGATTTCTGGTTTTTCCGCATTGACGCGCGCCGGATGCCGGTGCATGCTGGGGCGTCTCATGTTCATCCAGGGAGCGCCCCATGTGCCAGGTTTTCATCAATGCCGACCCCCATTTGTACGAATGCCGCGCCCGTTCGGTGCGCCTGCATGGCGTGGCCACCAGCATCCGGCTGGAAAACCTGTTCTGGAATGTGCTCGATGACATTGCCCGGCGTGACGGCATGCGCGTGCCACAACTGTGCACCAGGCTCTACGACGAACTGATCGAAGCCCGTGGCGAGATGGACAACTTCGCCTCGTTCTTGCGGGTCAGTTGTGGCCGCTACCTGGCGCTGCAGCTTTCGGGCGGCATTCCGCAAAATACGTCGATTCCGATTGCCAGCCTGAATGCGCAGCGGGTATTGGCCACCGAGCGCTGGCCGCTGCCGCGGCAGGCACCCTTGCACGTGGTGCCACCCGGCGCGCCAACGGCGCAGGCGGCTTAATTGAGCATCATGCTCAGTTTGCGCCGGTAGTTTGATACCAGCGCGGCCTGCGGGTCTTCCTGCACGGCGGTCTTGCCCAGCACCTCAATGCCACCCGCAGTTTTGCCGGTAGCTTGGGCGGCAGCTTTTGGTTTGGCAGGCGTCAGCAGTTCCAAAATGGCGACAAAGGCTTTGCGCGGCGCTTCATCGGCCCATTTTTTGTCGCGCATGATGATTTCCAGCAACTCGTCCATGGCAGCGGTCCACTCGCCCACGGCCACGGCGCCGTCCTTCGTGTGGCCCCACAGGTCGCCCATGAAGTCGCGGCTGGTCCAGTAGGCGTCCGAGGTCCGGTCCTTGATGCCTTCCCAGCGATCCCCAGTCCACTCGCCGACTTTCTCGGCTCCGTCGCGCTCGGCGAAGAAGCGGGCGATGGCGCGGCCCGCAAGGCCGCCCACGAGACCGCCGGCAACCATGCCGACGACACCCAGACCCGCGCCGACCGTG
>PHCO01000193.1 GCA_002842265.1 Betaproteobacteria bacterium HGW-Betaproteobacteria-18
CTGGGCTGCCTGTTGGTGGCGGCATGGGCGGCGCACAGCCGCAACGCGCACCGCGTCAAAGCCGCGCTGCTGGTGGCGCCGGGCGATGTGGCGCAAGAGGCGCTGCGCCCGATGCTGGCCAGTTGGTTGCCGATTCCGCTGCAAGCCTTGCCATTCAAAAGCACACTGGTAGCCAGCCAGGACGATCCCTATTGCAGCTTGGAGCGCGCCCTTGGCTTCGCCGCCGCCTGGGGTTCCAGGCGGGTGGACGCTGGCGCGGCAGGTCACATCAACGCCGACTCCGGCCTGGGCGACTGGCCGCAAGGCCAGGCATTGCTGAACGAACTCATTCAAATTTAACCGGGAGATTGTCATGGTCACAAAAAAACTCAAGGGCTTGGGCCGCGGTCTGGAAGCCTTGTTAGGCCCCACGGTCGATGAGTCGCTCGGCGCAGACCGCAGTGATGCCCATGCGGCCAACAGCGGCCAGCCGTCTGTGCTGTTGCTGACCGACCTGGTGCCCGGCCAATACCAGCCGCGCACCCGCATGGACGAGGGCGCGCTCTACGAGCTGGCCGAATCCATCAAGGCGCAGGGCATCATGCAGCCGATTCTGGTGCGCCGTCTGAGCGATGCCGATGCCGAGCTCAAGCGCAGCCAGCAGTCGCCAGACTTCACCGGGGGCACCAGCGGCGGCGGCGTGGTGCGTCCGGTCTATGAAATCATTGCCGGTGAGCGCCGTTTTCGGGCCGCCAAACTCGCTGGCCTGGACCGTGTGCCGGTGCTGGTGCGCGAGGTGCCCAACGAGTCGGCTGCGGCCATGGCGCTTATCGAAAACATCCAGCGCGAAGACCTGAATCCGCTGGAAGAAGCGCAAGGCGTGCAGCGCCTCATTAAAGAATTTGGCCTGACGCATGAAACCGCCGCCCAGGCCGTTGGCCGTTCGCGCAGTGCCACCAGCAACCTGCTGCGCCTGTTGAATCTGGCCGAGCCGGTACAAATCATGCTGATGGCGGGCGACATAGACATGGGCCATGCGCGGGCGCTGCTTGCCTTGGACAAGGCCACGCAGATCACTGCGGCCAACCAGATTGCCACCAAAAAAATGTCGGTGCGCGAGGCTGAGAGCCTGGTCAGAAAGATCAGCGCCGAGTTTTCGCTGGTGGCCTCCAAGCCCAAAAAAGACAAGTCGCGCGACTTGAAACGGGTCGAAGAAGAGCTGTCGGACCTGCTGATGGCACAGGTGGAAGTGCGGGTGAAAAAACGCGTCAAGCGTGCCGGCCGACTGGAAGAAATGGGCGAGCTCAGCATCCAGTTTGGCTCGCTTGATGCGCTCAATGGCCTGATCGACAAGCTGCGCGACGCAGCGCAGCGTTAACCTGCGGACAGCCACAGCCACAGCCTCAGCCTCAGCCTCAGCCTCAGAAGGACGGTTATTTCCGAAACCGGGGTAATGTTTGATACTGATCAACAAATGATCAAAACGTCAAGTCGGAAAGTCTGATTTTTCAGTAAAAATGCATATAACCATGGAATATTTTTTATGGTGAGCTGAAAAACTGGAAGGAAGAAGACTATGAAAAGAACGATGTTTGCCACATTGATCGCCTTGTTGGCCACTTTCACGGCACCATTGGCAAGCGCCGCCAGTGACCCCGCATCGGTGGTTCGTGGAGGTCGTCTCTACGACAACCTGAGCCTTGAGCTCAAGGCCCGCACACCCAATCAACCCAACCCGGCCTTCAAAACCCAGCAGGTACGGGTAGCCGCGTCGGACACTTGGCGCTGCGTGGAATGCCATGGCTGGGACTACAAGGGGCAACACGGCTTTATCGGCATCAGTGGCAAGCAGAATGCCAATCCCGCTGCCATTGTGGCAATCCTGAAGAATGCCAACCATGGCTACGACGAACTTCTGGATGAAGGCGATCGCCTCGACCTGGCCAACTTTGTCAGCAGTGGCCAGGCAGACATGCGCAAGCTGCTTGATATGGCGGGGCGTATCAAGCCGGGCCAGGGAACTGCGGACAAAGTTTTTGCCACCGTCTGCGCCAATTGCCATGGTCTTGAAGGCGACCGCCTGCGTCAGATTCCACCGCTTGGAGACTCTGCGCGGCAGCGTCCCCTGGAGGTCTTGCACGTGGCCCTCAATGGGCATCCCGGTGGCGACATGCCCGCTCTCAGGACGCTGGGCGACGATACGGTGGCCAGAATGCTGGCTTACTTGCAGACCCTGCGCAGCGTCAACCTGCCGAGTTCCATCGCCAACGGCGGCCGGCTTTATGATGACTGGCAGGCCCAGGTGGGCGGCCAGCGCCAAGCCTTGCCGCACCCGTCTTATCCTTCCAAAGCTTATTACGCCAACGTGCCTTCCGAAACCTGGCGCTGCAAGGAATGCCATGGCTGGGATTACAAGGGCAACCAGGGCCAGAACGCCACGGGCAACCATGCCACGGGCATCAAGGGGATTCGTGGCATGGTCGGCGCTGATCCGGAAAAGATCATGGCGATTTTGCGCAGCAGCGTCCACATGTTTGGCGCCGTCATGAAATACCGCGACCTGCTCGATCTGGCCAATTTTGTGAGCTACGGTCAGATTGACATGGACAAGGTGATCGATCCGAAAACCGCGCTTGCGCGCGGCGATGCCACACAGGGCTCGGCACACTATCGCACCATGTGCGCGGCCTGCCATGGTTTGGAGGGCCGCTATGTTGCCAAGCGTGCCATGGGCCGTGTGACCAAGGAAGATCCGTGGCACAGCGTGCACAACATGCTCAACGGTCACCCTGACGACACCATGCCGGCCTTGCGCGAAATTGATCCCAAGGTGATCAACGACATCCTGGCACACATGCAGACATTTCAAGCGAGACGCTAGTCCACGTCCTGTGGCCTGGCCGTTGAATTTGATACAGTTTTTTTAACCAAGGAGTAATTCATGAAAATCAAGACCCCGCTTTTGGTCGCTGGATCCCTGTTTTTGGCTTTGGCCGGAATGAGCCCTGTCTATGCTGTTGATGCGGCCCAGGCTGAAGGTTTGATGAAGAGCAACAAGTGCGACAAATGCCACGCCGTCGATAAGGCCAAGTCGGGCCCTGCCCTGAAGAAAATCGCTGCCAAATACCAGGGCAAGGCCGAGGGGGAGGCAAATATCATCAAGAACATCACCACGGGGCCCAAAATCAAGAATGACGACGGTACCGAGGAAGAGCACAAAATCATCAAAACCAAGGACCAGGCCGAGCTCAAAAACCTGGCGCAGTGGATTCTGTCGCAATAAGCCACTGATGACTACCGACGCTACCCTTTAGTGGTCGGCGGCGAGGTTGGGGCCGGTCTCGCGGCCCGAACCCTCAAATCGGGACGCTGGAACGCCAGGCAAGCCGTGCGCTTGTACTGACGCGAACCCCTGTGCGCCCCGTCGTCTAACCGGGTTCGGAGAACGTAAATCATGAGTGGCAGCAAGCTGACAGTTTGGTTCATGGCCGCGGCGTTTTGTATCGCCGCCAGTCTATCGGGCGGTGCCATCGCTGCCCCCAATGCATCGGGGCTTGGCAACAAGACCTGTCTTTCCTGCCACGATGGCAAAAATGGCAAGCTCGAAGTGCCGGGCACAGACGGTGACAAGCGTGTGCTGTACACGGTCGAGCCAGGTGCATTTGCCAAGAGTGTGCACGCCGGGATGGAGTGCGTGAACTGCCACCTGGAAATCAACGACAGTGCTGCCAACCACAAGAAGACCCTCGGCGAGAAGCGGCCCGATTGTGTGCAGTGCCACCAGAAACTCAACGATGCCGCGGCACAGGAAAAGGTTGCTGGCGAGCGGCGCTGGATGCGCGCTGTGGGCGAAAGCATCCAAACGTACAAGACCTCGCACCATGCCAAGCCGAGTGGCGATGACCCCGGCAAGCCCAACGCCTCCTGCAACGATTGCCACAACGTCCACAGCTTCAATGTGCCGCCGCGCGGCACCGTTGAGCGCACCGAGTGGCACCTCGGCATCTCCGACCTGTGCGGCAAATGCCATGAAGACCAGCTCGAGACCTGGGCCGGGTCGGTGCATGGCCGGGAAATCAAGCAAAAACACAACCCCAAGGCCGCCGATTGTGCCGATTGCCACACGTCGCACAACGTCAAGAAAACATCGTCGAGCCTGGTCAAGCTGGCCATCACCGCCAACTGCGGGAGCTGCCACGAAGAAAACTATGCCTCTTACCGGGCCACCTACCACGGGCAGATCACGACGCTGGGCTATGCCCACACGGCCAAGTGTTTTGATTGCCACAGCAGCCACGACATTGAACCTTCTTCCAACCCAGCCTCCAAAATGCACCTGGATAACCGCCTGGAATCCTGCCAGGAATGCCACAGTGGCCGGAAAGACATCCCGCTGGCGACCGCTGGCTTTGTCAGCTTCAGTCCGCACGGCACCAGCACCGACTTTTCAACCTACCCGCAAATCTGGGTGGCCAACAAGATCATGATCCAGCTGCTGCTGGGCACCTTTGGCTTCTTCTGGCTGCACACGTTGCTGTGGTTCTACCGCGAATACAAGGAGCGCAAGCTGCGCAAGTCGCAGCCCCACGTCAAGCTTGAGGGTCTGCCAGACGTTCCAGCCCATTTCCAGGGCAAGCACTTCCGGCGTTTCAGCCGCACCTGGCGCATTGCTCACCTGCTTTTTGCACTGAGCCTGATGACCCTGACGCTGACCGGTATCCCGCTGTTTTACCCGGAGTCGCCATGGGCCCAACCCTTGATCAGCCTGCTCAACGGGCCGCACACGGCAGGCTTGATTCACCGTGTGGCGGCGGTGGTCTTCGCTGGCGTATTCTTCTGGCACCTGATTTACATGGGCATCAGGGTCGGACGCGACTGGAAGAATTTCAAGATCTTCGGCCCGAACTCCATGGTTCCCGGTTTGCAGGATCTCAAGGACATCATCGCCATGTTCAAGTGGTTCTTTGGCAAGGCGCCCCGGCCGGTGTTCGACCGCTGGACCTACTGGGAAAAATTTGACTACTGGGCTCCGTTCTGGGGGGTCACCATCATCGGTGTCAGCGGCATCCTGATGTGGTTCCCGCACATTGCGGCCAAGTTCCTGCCCGGCTGGGTCTTCAATGTGGCGGCCATCTTCCACAGCGAAGAAGCCTTCCTGGCGGTGGTCTTCCTGTTCACGGTGCACTTCTTCAACAACCACTTCCGCCCGGACAAGTTCCCGCTGGATCGGGTGATGTTCACCGGCACCTTCACGATGGAAGAGCTGATGCACGAGCATCCGCTGCAATACAAGCGTCTGTTGGAGTCCGGCGAGTTGGCGCAACACCTGGTGGATGCCCCGTCATCCGGGAAGGTGAAAGCCTCAACGGTGTTGGGCTTTACCCTGATCGTGGTGGGTCTGACTCTGCTGACGCTGGTCGGGATCGGCTTCTTTACGAGCCTTTAGGCACCACGTACAGCGCGCTATGGTGTGTTATAGATTCGGCCCGATGATGTTTTAAGTTCCGTTCGGGCTGAGCCTGTCGAAGCCCTTCGACCAGCTCAGGGCGAACGGTTCATACTTCATCGGGCCG
>PHCO01000194.1 GCA_002842265.1 Betaproteobacteria bacterium HGW-Betaproteobacteria-18
TGCTGAAGTCGCTGGTTGCGCTGTCGCGAGGATTGCAGCAGGTACGTTGGCTTAATGGCTTTGACCCTCAGCTCGTTCATGCCCATTGGGCCACATACCCATCCACCGTAGCTTGGGCGTTGGCTCGCATCACCGGCAGACGTTTTAGTTTCACTTGTCACGCGCATGACATTTTTCTCGATCACCAGTTGCTTTCACGAAAGGTCGAAGAAGCGGCGTTGGCTGTCACCATTTCTCGTTACAACATCGATTGGCTTTCGCAGCATGTCAGTGCGCAGGCTTTGCCAAAGCTGGCTGTGATCCATTGCGGCGTTGACGTGCAACGCACAGCGTGCCAACTCGATGGTCGCAACGGACAGCACATTGTTGCCGTTGGCCGACTCGATCCGATCAAGGGATTCGATGTCCTGATCGATGCCTTGCACCTGTTGAGTGAGCGCGGCATCGATTATCGCTGCACGGTGATTGGCGAAGGCCCTTTGCGTACTGAACTGGAAGCAAAATCGCGTGCCCGCAGCATCAGTGATCGCATTGACTGGGTGGGCGCGCTACCCCAGGAGGCGGTGCAGGCAGCATTACGCGATGCTGCGATCTTCGCCCTGCCCTGCCAGGTCGCTGCAGATGGCAACCGCGACGGGATACCTGTGGCGCTGATGGAAGCCATGGCCAGCGGGTGCGCGGTGGTGACCACGGCGGTTTCAGGAATCCCCGAGTTGGTCGAAGACGGCGTCGATGGTTTGCTGGTTGCCGAGCGCGATGCGACGGCGTTGGCCAACGCATTGCAGCAATTGATTGAGGATGCGGAATTGCGTCGGCGGTTGGCGATAGCGGCTCGCGCGCGCGTGGAAACCGATTTTGACGCGCAGACCGAAGCTCGCAAGTTACGCACGCTGATGAGTTCTACCGCTAATGGCCGCAAACGCTTGCTGGTGGTCATCGACGAAATGGAAGTTGGCGGCAGCCAGCGCCAGACCGTGCAATTACTCACGCATATCGACCGCAACAGATGGCAGCCTGAGCTGGTGTATTTTCGCGAACGCTCGTTCCTGATCGACGAGCTGGAACGGGCCGGCGTGCGGGTTCACCATATACCCAAGCGCGGGCGTATCGATCCTGGTTTTTTTCTGGCGCTGGCGCGGGTGTTGCGGCGCGGACGTTACGACATAGTGCATGCATTTTCTCTGACTGCCGAAATCTGGACGTTGTTGGCGTTGCGCATGCAACGGCAGCGACCGCCGTTTGTCGGATCAATCCGCGGACTTTATCTAAACCAGACAATGTGGTTCTGGCGAATCAAACGCTTTATTTTGTCGCGGAGTGCGGCTGTCATATCCAACTCAGCCGCAGGCGCCGACGTTGCCGCACGGCTGGGCTGTCATGATCGCGATAACATTGACGTGATCGGCAACGGCGTGCAGATCCCTGCACCCATTTCGACGCGCGAACGCATTATCTTGCGCGAGCAAACCGGCGTGCCGGATGATCGCGTTTTCGCATTGTTCGTTGGTCGATTGGTCGATCAGAAGAACGTGTTCTGCCTGCTCGATGCGATTGCCGCTCTGCCTGCCGAACAGCGCCCGTGGCTGGCACTGGTTGGCGATGGCCCGCTTCGCGCCCGCTTGTCGGCACACGTCGACAAGATTGGTATTGGCACACAAACGGTGTTTCTTGGCGAGCGAACCGACTCCACGTCATTGATGCAGATCGCAGATTTTCTGGTCCTTCCCTCACACGAAGAAGGCATGTCCAATGTCCTGCTCGAAGCGATGGCAGCGGGTTGCCCGGTCATCGCATCGGCAGTGGGTGGCAATCCCGAACTGGTGAGCCACGAACACACCGGCCTGTTGTTTCCCAGCGATGACCGGACGGCATTGGCGCGGTGCATCACACGCCTGACTGGCGATGCCGCTCTGCGCAAAAGCTTGTCTTGCCAAGCGCGTGTACGCGCCGAAAGCCAGCACTCGAACAGCGCGCTGGCCTTGGCTACACAAAAGGTTTACGAACGTTGTATCGATGCCGATGATGCCCGTGCGCGTTCTGCGCGACGCTCCCCTGCCAGCCCAACCAGTGAAAGTGACCACGCATGACGGCCAGCCAGCAACCCTGCTCACCCAGCGTCACCGGCGATTTCGTTCTCGCATTGGGGCCGCAGGCACGTGCATGGCTCTGTGGCATACCTGACATGCAGGTGCTGGATTCCGAGCCAGGCATGGCAACACTTGCATTGCGCGGTGCCGTGCTGCCGCAGCGACTGATCAATGGCCACCATTGGCTGGCATTGGCTGATTTGATCGAGGGTGATCTGGGCGATGGTGCAAAACATGCCGATGCGGCACACATCGTGCAGCGCGAATGGCGAGGGCGATTCGCGCAAGTGGTATGGGATTGTCACGGCACAACGATGACAGCCTTCACCGATCACACCGGCTCACTACCGTTGTACTGGTATCGGGACGGCACGCATTTCGCCATCGCCAGTGATCTGCGCCTGCTTCTGAATGCACCGGGTTGTCGACGCGAGCCCGATCTGGAAGCGATTTATCACTATCTCAATTTTGCAGCCATTCCTGCGCCGCTGACGATTTGCCGTCAGATCCGTCGGATCGAGCCGGGCACCCGTCTGCGCTTGCGTGGCACTGAGCTTGAATGTGAGCGATATTACCTTCCCGAGTATCCCGAAGACCTACGCGGTACACGCGCCGAATTGTGCTCACAGTTGCGCGATCAAATCGTCAGCAGCGTCCATTTGTTTCGGCCCAGTGGAGATGATGGCTGGGGTTGTTTCCTCAGCGGCGGTACCGATAGCAGCAGCATTGTCAGCATCCTGAAACGCCAGCATCCCGATCAGCCAGTGCGCAGTTGCTCCATTGGCTTTGCCGAAGCGGGTTATGACGAAATGGCTTTCGCTCGGCTGGCCGCTGAAGCCTGCGGTGCGCAGCCATATTTTGATGCTGTTGATCGCGAGCGGGCACTGCAATTACTGGACACGGTGCTTGATGCCTATGACCAACCCTTCGGCAATGCATCCGCGATTCCCACCCTGGCATGTGCGCAATTGGGTAAAAGCCTGGGCATGAGCTGCATGCTGGCCGGCGACGGTGGCGATGAAATCTTTGGTGGCAACCAGCGCTACGCGAAAGACAAAGTGATGTCTGCGTTTTACCATTTGCCTGGGCCGCTTAAATCACTGGCTCGCAGTGCGACCGGCCTTGCCGCAGGAGGGCACAACCATCTTTTCAACCGCATTCACAGTTTCACCAAGCGCGCGTCGTTGCCCAACCCGGATCGTTTTTATTCGGACGATGCATTCGCCTCGGATTTTTACGACACTCTGCTCACTGATGCGTTTCGTGCGCAGGTAAAGCGCGATGCTTCGCTGGCCTTCATGCGTTTGCGTTTCGAGCAGGGCGAGCCGGCTGCGGAACTGCATCGGATCATGCGCCTGGATCTGGCGATGGCGATTGCCCAAAACGATCTGGTCAAGGTCAATGGTGCCTGCAAGCACCATCAAGTTAGCGTGCGGTTTCCTTACCTTGATCGTGCATTGGTGGACTACACCGGGCGATTGCGGCCGGAACACAAGGTGCGCGGACTCAACAAACGCGATCTGTTCAAACAGGCCATGTCTGGCATTTTGCCAGCAGCGATTCTGAACAAGCCAAAGCAGGGTTTTGGCCTGCCAGTGGCGGTGTGGTTGAAAGATGACCCGGCCATGCAGGCACAAGTCCGATCAATATTGATGGATGAACGTACCCGTGCGCGGGGATGGATCCAGCCTGAGTTTGTTGCCGAGCTGATTGATCGGCATATGGCCGGAGGCTGGGATTATTCGGCACAGATATGGCAGCTGTTGGTTCTGGAGCTATGGCTGCGGAGATACATGAATGCCCACTGACCACCGGCCGATGCATGTGTTGATGGTGTTGGAGAGCGCTTTTCCGGCCAATCGCGGTGGCGGCGCTGAATCGCAGGTGCGCACCTTGGCCAAGGCAATGCGGTCGCGGCATCAGCGGGTAACGGTATTGACCCCATTGACGCCATTGGGGCCACAACAACGCGTCAGCCGGGTGGATGGCGTGCCGGTGGTGCGTTTGCCCTACCCGCGTGTGCGTCTGCTCGGCGGCCCTTGGCTGTGGTTGCGCACCGCAGCTTTCCTGTGGTCGCGTCGTCATCGCTATGGTGTTTGGCATGTGCATATCGCCCATTACCTGGGCGCCGTGTGCGCGCTGCTTGGCCCTTGGTTTCAGGTGCCAGTAGTAGTCAAGGTATCGGGTTGGTGGGAACTTGATCGCGGCACACTTGCCGAGCATTCGTCGCCATTGGCACGCCTCGCCTATCGCAGTCTGTTGCGAGTCGATGCCTGGCAATCGATCAGTCAGCGCATTGCCGGTGCGCTGCGTTCGCGTGGGGTGCCGGCGTCGCGCATCGCACCGATCCCCAATGCCGTCGATACCGCACGATTTTCCACACTGAGACGCTCCACATCGAATCTCGGCGCGCGCTTCGTATTTGTTGGCCGGCTTGTTCCAGAAAAGGGTCTGGAAACCTTGATCGATGCGTTCGCACTGTTGTTGCGCGATTACCCAGACGCATACTTGCGCGTTGTCGGCGTCGGGCCTCTGCTCGCAGCGTTGAGACAGCAGACGCAAGTTCATGGCATCGCCCAGCATGTCGAGTTTGCCGGCCATCGCGACGATGTGGAAATCATGCTGTCTGATGCCGACTTTGGTGTATTGCCATCACATATCGAAGGTCTGTCCAACACTTTGCTCGAATGCATGGCATCGGGCTTGCCGATGCTCGCCAGCCGGGTCAGCGGCAGCGAAGATATCGTTCGTGATGATGTCAACGGCTGGCTGTTTGAGCCCGGTGATTGCGATGGCCTTGTCCACGCCTTGCGCGCGGCATCGGCGTTGACGCCGGATGCGCGCAACGCCATGGGTGAACGCGCTCGCGATAGTGTAGAGCGCCACGCTGGCCTCGATAGCGTACTCGATAGGCTTATGTGCCTGTACCGCACCGGCGCCGTGAGCGAATTGCCCGTCACCGCAACACCCAATCGGAGCGCCTGACCCATGTGCGGAATTGCCGGACTCGTGGTCGCCCCGAACCAACCGGCACCGTCATCGGCGCTGGGCCGTGGCATGACTCAGGTTATTCGCCATCGCGGACCCGATGATGATGGTCTGCATAGCGATGAGCGTGCATTGTTGGGCATGCGTCGCCTGTCGATTATCGATGTGGCCGGTGGACACCAGCCGGTATATGGTGCCGATCGCGATGTCTGCGTGGTGTTCAATGGCGAGATCTACAATTTCCGTGAGTTGCGTGCGCAACTGGAGGCCGACGGTCATGCGTTTCGCAGCCACGGTGACGCCGAGGTCATCGTGCAAGCTTATTTGCGTGATGGCGAGCGTTGCTTCGAACGCTTCGACGGCATGTTCGCGATTGCAATCTGGGATCGCCGCGATCACAGCCTGTTGCTGGCGCGAGATCGCTTCGGTGAAAAACCGCTGTATTACGCCCATAACGCGCAGCGC
>PHCO01000008.1 GCA_002842265.1 Betaproteobacteria bacterium HGW-Betaproteobacteria-18
GATTTATCTGTGGCAGTACACACCCTGGCTGGTCAGTGCACGGCCTGATGGCAAGGACGGTTAGGCAAATTTGTCAGGTTGAGCGTCAGTGGTTTAACCACGTGCAAGTTTCTGTGACATGCCAGGTGACAGCCACAAACTGCCGTCACCATCAACGATCAGTGCATCCAGGCCTGAGCGTTGCACCACTTTGGCACGTCCCACCTGCGCCCCTGCCACCATGATGGCAGGACCCAAACCGTTGATGTCTTCGAGCCGCTCACTGATCAAGGTGACCCCATGCGGTCCCTGCGTTGGGTAGCCGGTCTTGGGGTCAAGGATATGGTGCAGGCGTTTGCCTTGATGCATTACAAAGCGTTCGTAATCGCCAGAGGCAGCCACAAACCCACGGCGCAAAGACACCGTTCCCAGCAACTGGTCAGGGTGACGCGGGTCACGCAGGCCGATGCGCCAGGGGCGCCCGTTCAATTGCCCCATCACCAGCACATCGCCACCGCCGTTGATCATGGCGTTGGCGACACCATGGTCTTGCAGTTGGCGCAGGCCCGCCTGAAGAATCGGGAGCTTGGCAATGCCCCCCAGATCCAGCCGCATGCCACGCCTGGCAAGGTAAGCGGTGCCCTCACGCTGGTTGATATGCAGGCCCGCTGGGTCAATCAAGCTCAGTTGTGCGGCAATCTGCAACGCGCTGGCAATGCTGGGATGCGCCGGGCTGAAATTCCAGTCGCGCAAAGCCCCAACCGTGCCATCAAACGCACCACCGCTGTCCTGCGCCACTTGACGTGCCATCAGCAACACCTGCAGCAACTCTGGCGGCACCGGTACGGGTTGCAACCCGGCCATCAGGTTGATCGCATTGAGGGCGCTGGCAGGCCGATAGCGGCTCATCATGTCAGCCAGTCGGGTCATCTCAGCCAAGGCGGCTTCGCCCGCCACTGCCAGCGCGGCCTTGTCATCGCCTTGCAGCGTCAGGTCAACTTGCGTCCCCATCAAGGTTCGGCTGGTTTGGCGAATGTCGGCCCTGGCTTGCACCGAAGGCACCACCAAGCCGCAGGCCAGCAAAGGCAAGGCAAAGGTCAGGCGGCGACGCTGAAGACCAATTGACTCAAAAACCGGAGGTGACATAGCGGTATGTGCGTGCGCTTAGCGGGATTGATCGACCATGTATTGCACTGCCGCCTTGACTTCGTCATCGGTCAGTTTGGCGTTGGCGCCACGCGCTGGCATCAAGCCTTTGGCACCCGTAAAGCCTTCCAGCGCATGTTTGTAAAGCACCTCATTGCCTTGGGCAATGCGTGGCCCCCAGTCTGCCTTGTCGCCGGGTTTGGGGGAGCCCGCTGCGCCGATGGCATGGCATATGGAGCACACCTTGCCAAACACCGATTTGCCGACGGCATTGTCGGCAACCGGTTCCGGTGCTGCTACTGGTGTTGGCGCTGGTGCAGCAACTGGCGCTGGTGCAGCAGCGGGTGCAGGTGTATCTTTCTGACCGCAGGCGCTCAGCAATGCCAAGCTCAAAGTAGCCAGCAGCAAGGTTGATTTATTCATGAATTTCCTCTTGAGAATGGGGTGAAGATGACCGTCTTGGGATGCGCAATGTTCGCATAGTTGCACTGGAAACAATACCGCGTCGTAGATTTTTTTGGTAATTCTTAAGACACATCAAGGCCCCTGTGGTGCTTTGCCATCACCATCACATCAAGTGACAATTATCAAGTCAAGCAAGCCAGACCTATCAGCACAATGTGCGTTTTAACCAGTCATCTTTGAACTATGTGTTGTGAAAAATGTTGGGTAAACGCCTCTTTCCTCATGGTCGCCTGCCAAGCATGAAAAACTGCAACCGCTTGCCCAAACTGTGGCGGTGGATGTTGGCGTGGTTTGTCATCTCACTGGGGGTTGCTGTGGCATCGCCCATGGTCAAACCAGCAGCAACAGGCGTCATTTGCACCAGCACAGGCGCATTCAAGGTTGTTGTTCAATCTGATGATGGCGCCGTGGGACTGGGTGCGTTGGGCATGGACTGCCCGCTGTGCCTGGTTGCCGATGCGCCGCCCGCAACATTGCTGCTGTTACCACACGCATTGCCGGCACCGGCCTTCAATATTCAACCTATTCCAATTGCACCTGCCGTAGCTTCTACGGCTGTGCCGCCACCGGCGCGTGCGCCCCCCATTTTTTCTGTGCAACTACTAGTAAAGAGGTAAAACCATGAACCACGAGAAAGATATCCCTTCTACCCCCACCGGCATGGGACGGCGCAACTTTATCAACACCGCGGCCCTTGCCGGCTTGGCGGGTGTGGTCGGCTGCACCGAAAAATCTGGCACGACTACAGCGCCTGCAGCCGCCCCTGCCCCGGCTGCCAGCGAGCACGCTGTGCCTGCGGGTGTGCATCCCAAGCCCGGCGAGCTCGATCCCTACTACGGCATCTGGAGCAGCGGCCACACCGGCGACATGCGCATACTGGGCATTCCTTCCGGGCGCGAGCTGCTGCGCATCCCTTGCTTTGTGCCCGATGCGCTGGTGGGCTGGGGCATCACCAATGAATCCAAGAAGATCATGGGTACCAAGCGCGATGGCAGCCTGCGCTACACGGTAGGCGACACCCACCACACCCATGCTTCCTACAAGGACGGCAACTACGACGGCCGCTACGCCTGGATCAATGACAAGATCAATGCCCGCATCGCGCGCGTCCGGCTCGACTACTTCATCTGCGACAAGATCACCGATTTGCCCAATGTACAGGGCTTTCACGGCATCTTTCCGGACAAGGCCGATCCGGTTGATCCGAAGATCAACTACACCACGCGCGTGTTTTGTGGCGGTGAGTTTTCCATCCCCCTGCCCAACACCGGCAAGGACGCCGACAAGCCCGAGAAATACCACTCGCTGTTCAGTTGCGTCGATGCCGAGAGCATGGAAGTGCGCTGGCAGGTGCTGATAGACGGCAACTGCGACCTGGTCGCCTCCTCGTATGACGGCAAGCTGGCGGCAACCAACCAGTACAACACCGAAATGGGCGTGCATTACGAGGACATGATGTCGGCCGAGCGCGATGCCTGCCTGTTCTTTAATATCGCCCGCGTCGAGCAGGCGGTCAAGGACGGCAAGTTCAAGACCTATGGCGACTCCAAGGTGCCGGTGGTGGATGGCACGCATGAAGGCAACAAGGACGCAAAAACCGCGCTGGTGGCCTATGTCAGCGTGCCCAAGAATCCGCACGGTGTCAACGCCAGCCCCGATGCCAAATACTTCATTTGTGCCGGCAAGCTGTCGCCGACCGCCACCGTGATTGAACTGGCCAAGGTACTCGACTGGTTCGACGGCAAGCTGGAAAAACTCGACGACGTGATCGTCGCCGAAGTGGAGATCGGCCTGGGACCGCTGCACACCGCCTTCGACGGCCGCGGCAACGCCTACACCACGCTGTTCCTGGACAGCCAGATGGTGAAGTGGAATATAGAAGCCGCCATCAAGTTCCATGCCGGTGACAAGAGCGCCAAGTATGTGGTGGACCGTCTGGACGTGCACTACCAGCCCGGCCACGTCAATGCCTCGCAGTCGGAAACCCGCGCCGCCGATGGCAAGTGGCTGGCGGTGGGCTGCAAGTTCTCCAAGGACCGATTCCTGCCGGTTGGCCCGATGCACGCCGAGAATGAGCAGATCATCGACATCTCGGGCGACAAGATGGTGCTGATCGCCGACCATCCGGTGCGCAGCGAGCCGCACGACTTCATCATTTTGAAGCGTGACCTGCTGCGGCCAAAACAGATTTATGACATGAATGAGTTCCCGCTGGCGATCAAGGATCCCAAGGAATCCGGCGTGTTCCGCAATGGCAAGAAGGTGACCGTCAAGATCACCTCACAGGCGCCGGCATTCAGTTTGCGAGAGTTCAAGCTCAAGAAGGGCGACGAGGTGACGCTGATCCTGACGAACCACGACAAGGTGGAGGACTTGACGCACGGCTTTGCCATTCCGAAGTACAACGTCCAATTCGTTGTCAACCCTCAGGAAACGGCTTCGGTGACGTTCATCGCCGATCAACCGGGCGTGTTCTGGTGCTACTGTACGCACTTCTGCCATGCGCTGCATCTGGAAATGCGGACGCGCATGATTGTTGAGGCCTGATTGCGGGCCTTGCAACCCGGGTGGTGAGCGGACTCAAACCCGCTGCCGCCCTTCAAGCGCCGTCGAATCGACGGCGCTGACCTGGTAAGAACGAGATATGAACTTGCGCTGTAAACGCCTGACAATCACGGCCGCCTTTTGCGTGGTCGCCTTTTTTCTGATGCTGTTCACAGCTGCGACGCCTGCACGCGCGGCCACCGGTGCCTACAACGTCGAGTTATCGCCCGAATTGAACAGCGCCAAGGATTTGTGCGCCTTGGTTCCGTGTGCCGAAGTATTTCCTGGTGCCAAAAGTTTTTCCGAACGCATGGGGCAACCGCCTTATGTTGAAGCCTATGGCGAGGACAAGGACGACAAGAAGGACAAGGACAAGGACAAGAAAAAACTGCTGGGCTACGTGATGCTGTCCACCGACATCACCGACACCCCCGCCTACTCGGGCAAGCCGGTGGTCACGCTCATCGGCATGGACCTCCAGGGTCGTTTCGTCGGCGTCAAGGTGCTCAAGCACTCGGAGCCGATTCTGTTGCTCGGTATTCCGGAGTCGGCGCTGATCAAGTTCAACGAACAATACATTGGCAAATCAGTCGCCGACAAGATCGAGGTCGGCCAGTCCCGGCCCGATGAAGGCGTGCTCGGTGTCGATGCCATTTCAGGGGCCACGGTGACCGTGATCGCGCAAAACCAGGTCATGATGATGTCGGGCACGGCCATCGCGCGACAGGTCGGGATTTTGGAGCCGACGGTTCGCGAACCCGCGCGCTACCTCACAACCGGGCAGCGGTTGAGTTGGGCGCAGCTGGTGAAACAAGGCAGCGTGAAGCCGTTGCGGGTCGCGCCGGAGCAGGTCGGGATGGCGCGTGGCCCGGAGCCCTTCATCGAGCTCTGGTTTGGCGACCTCAACCATCCTGATATCGGTATCAGCTTGCTGGGTGAAAACAGTTGGAACAACTTGCGCCTGCAACTCAAAGAGGGCGAGCACGCGCTTTTCATCGTCCGTACGGCGGGCATCGAATCGTTCAAGGGTTCAGGTTTTGTGCGCGGCGGCATCTACGACCGGGTGCAGGTCAGGCAGGGCAGCGATTCATTCACGTTCCGTGACACCGACTACCTGAACCTGTATGGCCTGGAGGCTGCGGGCGCACCCGGTTTTACCGAGTCTGGCATTTTTATCATCCGGGCCAAGTCGTTCTCGGCCGCTTACCCGTGGAAGCTGTCGTTCCTCGGCAACCGCATCGACCGGGCCACGGGCACCCGCAGCTTCACCAGTTTCAATACCGAGTACTGGCTGGCACCCGAGTTATTACAAGGCGGTCGCCCGGTGCTAGAGGAAGCTGCCGCCCCTTGGGTGCAGGTGTGGAAGTCGCGTGCCGTGGGTATTGTGATGTTTGCCGTATTGCTGATCGCGGTCACTGTGGTGTATGCGTTCCGCGAAACGCTCACCCGGCGTTCGACACACAAAAACAAGTGGCCGGTGAATGTTTTCAAGTACAGCGCCTGGGCCTTGAGCATTGGTTTTGTCGGCTTTGGTGTCATGGCACAGCCCTCCATCACCCAGGTGTTGACCTGGCTGCATGCGCTGCTGTTCAATTGGACCTGGTCGCTTTTCCTGTCCGATCCATTCTTGTTTTTGTTCTGGATTTTTATCATTCTGACCGTGTTTCTTTTTGGGCGGGGCCTGTTTTGCGGTTGGCTGTGCCCATTTGGTTCGCTCTCGGAGGCGATTTACAAGGTCGGTGGACTGATTGGCCTGAAACGTTTTCAAGGTCATTTGCCGCGCGTCTGGCATGACCGGCTCAAGTGGCTGAAGTACGCGATCTTTTTTGGCTTGCTCACGGTGTCGATGTTTTCCATAGGCCTGGCCGAAATCCTGTCTGAAGTCGAGCCCTTCAAGACCACCTTTCTGGTGGGCATCAGCAACCGCGCCTGGCCTTATGGCTTGTTCGTCGCTGTGCTGCTGGGCCTGTCGATCTTCATCGAGCGCCCTTATTGCAAATACATTTGCCCGTTGGGCGCGGCGCTGGCCATGCCCAGCACCTTCCGCTGGTTTGGCCTGAAACGCAAGCAGGACTGCAACAGTTGCAAAGCCTGCGCGGTGGGCTGTGGCTCACTGGCCATCGATGCCGACGGGCGCATCGACCACCGCGAATGCCTGCACTGCCTGGACTGCATGATTCTCTACACCGACGTCAAGGGCTGCCCGCCGCTGGCCAAGGAACGCAAGCGGCGCGAACGCGATGGGCTGGAGATCACGCCGATCGGGCGCGACGGCTATTTCATACCCATCCAGCCGGTGGCGATGAATACCAAAGTGAGCAGCGGACCCGATCCGCGCGTGCCGACCGACCCGGTGGCGCGGCCATACAAGACACAGGCCAGCGGCTTGAAGTCGCTCTGGCTGGAGTTGGTGGACCACCTGTGGCCCTGGAGCGCCGAGGGCTGGGCTTCGCAGCGTGCGCTGCAAATTGCAGGGCTGTCACTGGCAATTGCCGCCAGTGTGGCTTGGGTTCTGGCCGCCACCGGGCGGCTGTCGTCCAGCGCCATCATCGGCTGGTGGATTGGCTGGAGCGTCTATGAAGTCTTGATTCGGCTGTCCGGGCGCCGTTATGTCAAGGACGGCCCCTGGTGGCAGGGTCATTACCGCTATGCCAGTGTGATGGACATGCTGAGCTATGTCGGCTTCAAAAACCTGCTGGTCGGCTCCGCACTCTTTCTGTTGCTCAAAACACTTGGCCTGTTGGCGGTTTGAAACTTGATGCGACCCGCTTTGTTTCTGCTACTGACAGCCATGACCACCAGTGCTGTAGCGGCAACTGTGCGCGTGCATAACGGTGAGTCACTACAGCAGGCCATTGCAGCCGCCCAACCCGGCGATGTACTGGAGATCGCCCGCGGTCATTACGAGGGCAACTTTTTGGTGGACAAACCGCTGACCCTGCGTGGCATCCAACGCCCCACCCTCAGCGGCGCACTGCAAGGCGACACGCTGCGCGTGACCGCAACTGACGTGGTGCTTGAAGGCCTGATCGTGCGCAATTCCGGCGACAGCCTGAAGGACCAGAACGCAGGCATTTACATCCGCCCCGGCGCGCACCGCGCGGTGGTGCGCCACTGCGACCTGAGCTACAACCTGTTTGGGCTGTGGATCGAGAAGGCCAATGACGTGGTCGTTGAAGCCAACACCATCACCGGCAAGCGCGAGTACAACTCTTCGCAGCGCGGCAACGGCATCCAGCTCTACAACACCACGGGTGCACAAATCATCGGCAACAACATCAGTTTCGTGCGCGATGCGCTCTATGTGGATGTTTCGCACCACGCCATCTTCAGGGGCAACAAGCTGCACCACAGCCGCTATGGCACGCACTACATGAACTCCTACTACAACCTGTGGGAGGACAATGACAGCTACTACAACCGCGGCGGCCTGGCGCTGATGGAGGTGCGCGACCAGGTGGTGCGCAACAACCGCGCCTGGGGCAACTCTGATCACGGCATCATGCTGCGCACCATGCAGGATTCGGTGATCGAGGGCAACATCATCGCCGGCAACAACCGGGGCTTCTTTATCTACGATGTGGAATATGTGAGCATTAAAAACAACCTGGTCGTTGACAACGTGGTGGGTGTTCACCTGGCCGCTGGCTCGACCCGCAACGTGGTCGAAGGCAACGACTTCATTGCCAACCGCGAGCAGGTGCGCTATGTCGGCGCACGCGACGAGGTGTGGGGCGCCCAAAGCGGCAACCACTGGGGCAATTACCTGGGCTGGGATCGCGATGACAATGGCATTGGCGACGTGCGCTATGAAGCCAATGACATGGTGGACCGTCTGATCTGGCGCTACCCCGGCATCAAGCTGCTGCTGGCCAGTCCGGCAGTACAGGCACTGCGCCTGGTGGGGCAACAATTTCCGGTGCTGCGTGTGCCCAGTGTGATCGACCCCAAACCGCGCATGCAACCCAATCACAAACAATGGAGCGAGTGGCGTGGCAAACACTACCCTGGTCAGTAAACCTGCGGCGGGTACAGACCCGGCGATCGAGACGCGTGCCGCGGTCAAACATTACGGCGCAGTGCATGCGGTTGACGGTGTCGATTTGACGGTGGCGCGGGGTGAAATCTTTGGCCTGATCGGTCACAACGGTGCCGGTAAAAGCACCTTGTTCAAGATGATGCTGGGCCTGATCGAGCCCAGTGCCGGTCAGATTTTGGTGAACGGAGTGTCGGTGGCCGGGCGCGACTTTCGCGCGGCACGGCGCAGCATCGGCTACCTGCCTGAAAACGTGGTGCTGTACGACAACCTCAGCGGACTGGAAACCCTGCGTTTTTTTGCCAAGCTCAAGGGTGCACCCAGCGCGCAATGCGAACCGACCCTGGCGCGGGTGGGTCTGGCGGATGCCGCACGCCGTCCCGTGCGCGAGTACTCCAAGGGCATGCGCCAGCGCCTTGGCTTTGCGCAAGCGTTGCTGGGCGCGCCGCGGGTGCTGTTTCTGGACGAACCCACCAACGGCCTGGACCCGCAGGCCATTCGCGACTTTTATGCCATCCTGCACGATTTGCAGGACAACGGCGTGACCATCCTCATCACCTCGCACATCCTGGCGGAGCTGCAGGAGCGGGTAAACCGTCTGGCCATCATGGCCGCCGGCAGGATTCAGGCCATCGGCAGCGTGCAGGCCCTGCGCGACCAGATGCAAATGCCGCTGGTATTGGCGCTACGGCTTGCCCCACATGACGTGGCGGATGCACAAGCGTTCATTCAAACCGTGAGCGGTGCCACCAGCATTCAGACGGCAGAGGGTTTGCATGTCAGTTGCCCGCGTCAAAGCAAGATGGTGGTACTGGGTGCGCTGGCTGGGTTGGGGACAAAGCTGCTGGACCTGGACATCCAGGAGCCCTCGCTGGAAGATGTGTTTTTCGGTTTTTCGGATTGAGGTGACCCCATGGAATTGAGCCAAATCCTGACCCTGTCCGCGAAAGAGTTTCGCGACCGGCTGCGCAACCGCTGGGTGCTGGCGGTGGCACTGGTGTTCACCGTGTTTTCGCTGGTCATCACCTATTTCGGCGGTGCGCAGCAAGGCCAGCTGGGGCTGCGTTCGATCGAGTTCACCATCACCAGCCTGGTGAGTCTGGTGATCTACCTGATTCCGCTGATTGCCCTGCTGCTGGGCTTTGATGCCGTGGTGGGCGAGCGCGAACGCGGCTCACTTGACCTGCTGCTGGCCCTGCCCATCACCCGTCTTGAATTGCTGTTGGGCAAGTACCTGGGGCTGGCTGCAGCCTTGACCCTCTCGACGCTGGTGGGTTTTACGCTGGTGGCGCTGTTGCTGTTCAGGCAATTCAGCTGGCCCGGGCTGTACCACTACCTGGGCTTCATGGTCAGCTCGGTGCTGCTGGGCCTGGCGTTTTTGAGCCTGGCGGTGCTGATGTCGGTGCTGGCACGCGAGCGCACCCGGGCCTCGGGGCTGGCCATTGCACTGTGGTTTTTCTTTGTGCTGGTGTTTGACTTGCTGCTGCTCGGTGGCCTGGTGGCCACTGGCGGCACTTATGGGGGCGACGCGTTTGCCTACCTGCTGCTGCTCAACCCGGCCGACGTGTTTCGCATCCTCAATATCTTTTCGCTCGAAGATGTGCGCACCCTTTACGGCCTGACCAGCATCGTGCCGCCCGCTTTGGCGCAGCCCTGGCTGATGGGGGCGGTGATGTTGGGCTGGATTGTGTTGCCACTGGGCCTTGCCAACTGGAGATTCAAATGAACTACACCTGTCTGTGTCGTCGTCACTTTTTGTACCTGGGCGCAGCGTCCACGCTGACGGCTTTAAGTTTGCCGGGCTGCAGTGAGCGCGCTGGCAATACCCAGGCGGTGGTGCCAATGGAGATCGATGCGGCCACGTCGTGCGAACTCGACGGCATGCTGCTGGCTGATTTCCCCGGCCCCAAGGCCCAGATTCACTATGCAGGCCAAGCTGCACCGGTGTTCTTTTGCGACACCGTGGAGCTGTTCAACACCCTGCTGCGCCCCGAGCAGGTGCGCCAGGTGCTGGCGGTGTATGTGCAGGACATGGGCCAAACCAACTGGGATCAGCCCCAAGGCCATTGGATCGATGCCAAAAAAAGTTTTTACGTGCTGGGCAGCAAACGCCACGGCTCGATGGGGCCCACCATTGGCAGCTTCGCGCAAGAGCCCGATGCGCAAAAATTCATCGAACAATGGGGCGGCAAATTGTTGCGTTATGACGAAATCAAACCCGCCATGGTGGACCTGAGCGGCGGTGCGCTGCACGACACCCGGATGTAGCCACCATGCTGCCGCGTTGGCCTTTGAACCGACTTGCCTTATGGGGGCTGGCTGCGCTGGTGCTGGCAGGTGGCTTGACGCTTGGGTTGTGGCGTGCGCCGCTTCCCAATCAGGCCATCGATGCCGACCCGGGTGAAGTCTGCGTGGTCGCTCCGCCCACGCCATTTGACCCCAGCGCCGGGCTCGGTTTGCTGGAACCCAGGCCTGTGCCCAAGGGCGCGCGCTGCCCGGTGTGCGGCATGTACCCGGCACGCACACCAGAGTGGGCCGCGCAGGCGATTTTTGACAATGGCGACACCCAGTTTTTTGACTCCCCGGTGTCACTGCTGACTTACCTGCAAGACGTGGGGCGTTACACCCGGGGTCGGATGGCCGAACAGATTGCGGCCAGTTTTGTGCGTGATACCGAAAGCGGCGCCTGGATCAATGCCATGACCGCGCTGTATGTGCATGGCTCATCGGCCTTGGGGCCGATGCGTGCGGGCAATTTGCCTGCCTTTGACAGCGTGGTTGCGGCGCAGCGTTTTGCCGGGTTACGCGGTGGCCATGTGCTGGAATTCAAGCAGATCAGCCCGTTGCTGTTGCAAACGCTCAATGGTCAGCGCCGCCATGCCCACGCGAAGTCGCTGGATTGACAAAATCCAGTAGCCCTTTCCCGACAAAAGACCATCAAACGCCATTGCATACAAAGTCAATCACGATGGCACCCGGCTCGCGCTGCACATATTGAATTGACACCGCCTCGCCGTAGCGGGCATTCAGTTGATGCAACAGGGGAATCGGGTCATGGTCATTGCAGAAGCGCATGGTCTCCCCGGGCTGCAGGGCATCGAGCGCGCCAAAAATGGCTGCATGGCGAAACCGTTTGGCCACGCCACGCGCATCAAAGGGGTAAATCGCTTCAGGGGTTACGTGGCCAGTCGCGCAGGAAGTCATGGGTTGTCTCCAAAATAATTTAAAGATTCATTGTAGATGAATCAATTTGATTTGAAGTAGGAAATACCCACAAACGCAGCCGCTAGTTCTTCGGAACTAGAACCGATGACGCGCCCCTAGTTCCAAATTCTGCCACCACCCGTTCCACAGAGGGATACCGTAACAACCTGGCAAAACCTACAGTCTTGACAACCCAAAAGGAGTTTCGTTATGACCAAAAAAGGGCAAGCCCTGTCGGTGCTGATCGTGAGCACCTTCGCCTTCACCGTGTGCTTCATGGTGTGGATGATGTTTGCGGTGATCGGCATTCCGATCAAGAAGACGCTGGACCTCAACTCAACCCAATTCGGCTTGCTGATGGCCATGCCGGTGCTGACCGGCTCGCTGATCCGCGTGCCGCTGGGCATCTGGACCGACAAGTTTGGCGGTCGCATCGTGTTTGCCGTGCTGATGGCCTGCACCGTGCCGGCCATCTGGCTCATGACCTACGCCACCGCTTATTGGCACTACCTGGTGATTGGCCTGTTTGTGGGGCTGGCCGGGGGCTCGTTTTCGGTCGGCACGCCTTACGTGGCGCGCTGGTTTCCCAAAAAGCAGCAGGGTTTTGCCATGGGCATCTTCGGCATGGGCAACGCTGGCGCGGCACTGAACAAGTTCGTGGCCCCGGCCCTGGTGGTGGGCTTTGGCTGGACCATGGTGCCCAAGGTGTATGCCGGCATCATGCTGGGCACGGTTATTTTGTTCTGGATGTTTTCGCACAGCGACCCGGCCCATCACGCGGCCAAACAAGTGCCTTTCATGGCCCAGCTCAAGGCGCTGAAAGACCCTACCGTGTTCAAGTACTGCCAGTACTACAGCATTGTGTTTGGCGGCTACGTTGCATTGAGTCTGTGGATGGTGCAGTACTACGTGGGCGAGTTCGGGCTGGACATTCGCACCGCCGCCCTGCTGGCCGCCTGTTTCTCTTTGCCCGGCGGCATCCTGCGCGCCTTGGGTGGCTGGCTGTCTGACAAATACGGTGCCCACTCGATGACCTGGTGGGTGATGTGGGTGAGCTGGATATGCCTGTTCTTGCTGAGCTACCCGCAAACCGACTTCACCATTGCCACCGTCGATGGCCCCAAAACCTTTCACCTCGGCCTGAACGTTTACCTGTTCACCATTCTGATGTTCACACTGGGCATAGCCTGGGGTTTTGGCAAGGCCAGCGTGTTCAAGTACATCAGCGACGACTACCCGCACAATATCGGTGCCATCAGCGGCATTGTGGGGCTGGCGGGCGGCATGGGGGGCTTTTTGTTGCCGATCATGTTCGGTGGCCTGATGGACCTGACGGGCATCCGCTCCAGCGCCTTCATGCTGATGTATGGCATCGTCTGGGTGTCCTTGATCTGGATGTACCTGACCGAGGTGCGGAAATCTGAATTCCTGGTTAAACCCACTGCCGAGCCGGCATTGAAAAACTAAACGGCAGGTGGCGCTGCACGCCAGCTACGGCCAGTGGGCGGCCCGCAGTGCCGGCCTGGTGCAGCGGCTGCGCGCCGCCGGTTTGCAGCCCGGCGACCGCGTGATGCTTTTCATGCGCAACCACCCGCGCTACCTTGAAGTGCTGTGGGGCGCCTGGTGGGCGGGTCTGGTGGTGGTGCCGGTCAACGCCAAACTGCACACCCGCGAGGTCGAGTGGATCATCGACAACGCGCAGGCAAGTTGGGCTTTTGTCACCAACGATGTCGCCCCAGCCGCGCTGGCGGGGCTGGGGCATCAGATGGACATTGAAAGCCAGGAGGCCGACCAATTGCTGGCACCGGTGACCGATGCGACATCGCGCGCGCCCTGCAGGTGATGGGGTCGGTGTTTGTCCATATCTACGGCCAGGGCGAAACTCCCATGGTGGCCACGGCGCTGTCCAGGGCGCATCTGACTGACAGCGAGCATCCCCGCTATCTGGAACGAATTGCTTCGGTGGGCGTGGCGCAAACGCCGGTGCTGATTCGTGTGGCCGATGCCCAAGGCCAACCGCTGCCCGTGGGAGCCGTGGGCGAGGTGCTGGTGCAGGGCGACAGTGTGATGGCCGGCTATTGGCGCAATCCGGAGGCCATAAATCAGACGCTGCGCGACGGCTGGCTCTTCACCGGTGACGTGGGCAGCCTGGATGCGGATGGATTTTTGACGCTCAAAGACCGCAGCAAGGACCTGATCATCAGCGGCGGCTCCAACATCTACCCACGTGAAGTCGAAGAAGTACTGCTCACGCTGGACGGTGTGGCCGAGGTGGCGGTGGTCGGCGCGCCGGATGCCGAGTGGGGCGAAGTGGTGGTGGCCTTTGTCGTGCTACAACCTGATGCGGCGGTGGATACTGCCGATCTCGATGCCCATTGCCTGGCCCACATGGGCCGCTTCAAGCGCCCCAAGCGCTACCGCCTGGTGGCCGAGTTACCCAAAAATAACTACGGCAAGGTGCTCAAAACCGAACTGCGCGCCATGCTTGTCGCTGACAAAATCGCGTGATCGTCACGCCCTCTGCCACCCATTTTTAAAGGAATCGCCATGGATCAAGAACCACCTGCCGGTTTGGAAAAACGCAATATCTGGCTGCGCGGCCTCTTGATGATTCTGATGGGCCAGCCTCTGTAGCCAGTATCAGAAATTCGAGAATCCCTCGCAAATCAGAATTCACGCACATTCCACTCATAGTCGATGGCGATCGCACTCGCTGTTTGCAAGCGCTGCGACGCATCCTGAGGCAAGGCTGCAACGATGCGTTTGCTGAAGCCAACCAGAACCTCCTTGGCGCGATTCGCCAACTCTGGATCAACTCCCTGGTCCTCGTATCTCATGACATAGGCATGAGCGGCAACGCCTACAACGTAATAAAGCGCGGCGTTTTCCGGATCGGACTTCATCAATTGAAAGGCTTTCTTCGACAATTCCTTGAACTGATCAGTGCCCGCAAAGCCTTCTTCAAATACCTGCGCAATTTCTGAAAATTTCATATTGGTTTTGCTTAAATAAAGTTTATGAAGAGGCAGGTGGCGCACCTATGCCACCGTGTGCCAGAGACCAGCCGGACGGATTTTTGATGAATGCGTCCAATTCATCCAGCGATTTTCCGTCGAATGCACCTCGCTCTCGAGCGACATCACGTACATCGGACCAATCCGCCATTGCATGAACACGAATCCCATGAGCCGAAAGCGCAAGCTCCGCCGAGAATGTACCGTAGCTAAAGACAACAAACAAGTCTTGAACAAGCAGTCCCGCATCTTTCAAAGCGTTAGAGAAAGTCACTTTTGAGTGACCAGCAGCAATCAAGTCGTCGATCAAAAGCACCTTGCTTCCGGGCGTGAAGACGCCTTCCACCTGGGTCCGACCACGCGGCTTTTTGCGGACATACAGCATGGGAATATCCAGGGCTTCAGCGATCCAGGCCGCCAAGGCGATCCCACTGGCTTCGCCTCCGGACACCGCATCGACGTTCGCCAGCGCGTTTTCGGCTTTGAGCATCTCAAGACCACTTGCCACGAGTTGCTTGCGAATTTTCGGGAAGGAGATCAGCCTGCGGCAATCCATGTAGACAGGGGTAGCCCAGCCCGATGGCAATCGAAACGGCTCGTCAGTTCGAACTGAAACACAGCCAGCGTCCAGCAGCAATCCGGCTGCCAGGTATCTGTGGTTAAGAGGATTGGTCACGAAAACTCCATTGAAGTTAGATGCGCTCTATCAACTTGCGAAGCCGCTGCGCGCCCGTTTTGCCCTTGTAGGCACTTTTCCACAATCGTTTGATCATATCTTCGTACATGCGTATGGCTTCTTTCGAGGCTGTCACGGTAGCGATGCCATTTCGCACATTGGGAAGCTCACCCAGTCTGAAGGGACTGACAGCCAGCACCGTGCGCTTCGGACCTGAGAAAACCTGAAAGGTCGAGGCCGGCATGGCGTCATCAACCAAGCCAATCTGGACGTGCAACGGCTCACTTTCCATGAGGTCCGCGATTCGGCTCACCTCGTTGCGAGCAGCCTGAATACGCAACGTGCGAATGTCATCAGGCAGATCCACGCGCCCCAGTAGGCCGGTGTGGAGAAATCGCTCCAGTTCGCGCAATCCAATCAGACTCAGGATATTGGGCTTGCGCAGCTCGAAATATGCCTTTCGCTCCGCCATGATGCTCAGCATCTGCTCGACATCAGCTTCAACCGGTCCTTTGCCCAGTCCTCTGGGCGAGGCTTCCATCAACATAGAGCGCAAATACGAAAGGTACTCGTCTGAGGTGAGCAGCAAGGAAATTGGTTCGAAATGGGCCAATATCCGATCCGATGTCTGCTCCAGTTGCCGCATCCGTTCGAGAAAGCCAAGTGCCGTTGAATAGTATTCAACCTCGACACCCAATAGCGAAGCAATGGACGTTCCAATCAACTGCGCCAAGCGTTCCAGCGTCTCAATTTTGACAATCTCACCTTTCTCCATGCGGTACACAACCGCCCGTGAAACGCCGAGCTGGGCGGCAACATCTTCTGCCTGCAGTGAAGCACCGATCCGATAGGCTTTGAGGCGGTCCCCCAGGGCTTCATAGTCGATCGATGAAGCTGGCAGAGGTGTGCGGGTCGTGGTCAACATGGCGGCCTGTTTATCTGCATTTTTAATCGAAATCGCTCAGTCGATTTGACTGATGGCGTCGCTGAGTACCTGAACACCGAGCATGAAGTCATCCATATCCATGGCCTCATGGGGGTTGTGTGAGCCGTTCTGGTTGCGCACGAAGAGCATGCCACTAGGTATGCCTGCGTTCGCAAAGAGGGAGGCATCATGACCTGCTCCGCTGGGGAGCACTTCAAAGGGTGTGCCGTGCATGGCGCATGATTTTGAAAAAATCGTGCAGATGCGCTCATCCATGGTGGCCGGCTCGCTGAGCAAGCGGCGGTCGAACTCAAAGCGGACACCACGTTCCCGGCTGATGGACTTCGCCTCCGCCTGCACCAGTTGGTAAAAGGCCTCCAGCGTGTCCGTGCTCTTGCTGCGAGCCTCCAGACTGAAGCTGACTCTGCCTGGAATGCGGGAGATGGCGTGCTCAGCAGCATCCGTTTGCACAATTCCGGCCGTGACCACCAGGTCAGTTCCGCGTTCAAGCAATTCACGCCAGTGCGCGTCCAGGCGCATGATGAGATCGGAGACCGCAAACATGGCGTCGTGACGCAACCAGCGCGGCACCACACCCGAATGTTGGGCATCGCCGAAACATTCGATCCGGTTGTGCCGGACATTGCCACGAATACCCGAAACCACGGCCAGGGACAATTGCCGTGCCACCATGACGGGACCCTGCTCTATATGGAGTTCAAGATAAGCCTTGACGCTGGCCTTGTCGATCAACAGTTCCTGATTGCGTATCGCCTCGACATCCGCCCCCTCGCGCCGCATGCATTCCCCCAAGGCATCTCCGGTGCTTCTTTGCCTGAGATCGAGGTCAGCCGCGTTAAGCTTTCCAAACAACGCACCGGAGCCCACATAGGCCTTGCCGAACCAGGCGCTTTCCTCACCGCGCAAGGCGATGACTTTGAGGGGCCTGGGGTCGCAGGTTTTGCTTCGTTGGCGCGCCACCAGACACAGCAAGCCAGCCACGACGCCGGCCAGACCGTCAAAGTTTCCTCCCTGCGGAACGGAGTCAATGTGGGACCCGACCCACACTGAAGGAACGCCCTGCACCGCTTCGCTCGTCGAGAAAACAAGATTGGCGGCACGATCCGTTTCAACAACAAGACCCTCAGCCAGAGCGAATTCACGCAAGCGACTGGCAGCCGCGGTCTCGCCGCTGCCATAACTCTCGCGAGTGACACCGACGCCGTCAAAAGAGATTTCCCGAATATCTGCAAACAGCATTTCAGCAAGATACCGGTAGTCGTTGAGTTTCATGATCATGGGAACAGCAGCTCCGGAATGGTTAGGCAATGCCTTGGGTGAGATGACCATCAACCCGACTGCTGGGCAAAGCGCAGCCACCGGTCCGAAAGCTGACGGTCAAGCTTGACCTGGCCTGTCAAATCGCGGATATTCTCGATGTCAAATTCCTCACAGTAGGCATGGAGCCCGTCAATGATCTTCTGCATCGCGCCCGGGTCCAGAAATGACGCGGTGCCGACCTGCACCGCACTGGCACCGGCCAGCATGAATTCGACCGCGTCATCCGCATTGGAAATGCCGCCGCAGCCAATGATGGGGATGCGCACACTGCGGTAACACTGATGGACCATGCGCAGCGCAATGGGCTTGATGGCAGGCCCTGACAGTCCACCCATGACATTGCCGAGCTTGGGTTTACGGGTACGCACATCGATCGACATGCCAAGTACCGTGTTGCCCATCACCAGGGCATCCGCACCCGCCTCCTCGGCGGCCTTGGCCACAGCGGCGACATGCGAGGCGTTCGGCGTGAGCTTGGCCCACACCGGATGATGGGTTTTCCGGCGAATGGCGCTGATCACCTTGTAGGTTGTTTCAGGCGTCATGGCAAACGCCATGCCATCGGCCTCAAGATTCGGGCACGAGATGTTGGCCTCGATCACGGCCACCTCGGGCAAAGACATCTCGGCAATAGCGTCGGCAAACTCATCCACGGTATCGGCAGAGATCGACACCACCACCGGCGTATCGAATTTTGTATAAGGCGGCAACACCGAACGACGGTAATAGTCCAGGCCTTTGCTGGGAATGCCGATGGAGTTCAACATGCCGCTGTAGGCTTCGGCCACACGGGGCGTCGGGTTGCCGGCACGCGACTTGGGCGACACGCTTTTAATCACCAGCGCCCCCAGCTTGTTGAAGTCCAGAGCTTCGCAATACTCGATGGCAAAGCAGCCGGAGGCAGGCATCACCGGGTTGCGAAGGCTGAGGTCGCCAACTCTGACGTTGAGATTAACCAAACTCCACCTCCCCGACGACATTGCGGATTGAAAATACCGGGCCTTCGCGGCAAACACGCAGAAACTGCTTTTCTCCTTCATGGTTGAACAGTCGTACGCAAGACAGACAGACACCCATGCCACAGGCCATACGCTGTTCCATGGCAACTTCACCCCGGGTTTGGGGAAAGTCCTTCAGCACATGCTGCAACAGCATCAAAAGACGGTGTGAGCCACACGTGTAGACCACGTCATGGCTTTCAGTGCCGAGCAACTCACGCACTAGAGATTCAACCGACGCCACGGATGAGCTGCCATCGGAGTCATAGAGGCAATGCACATCCGCCTCGACCCCGCGCAAGAACTCTTCGCGCATCAGGTCCTGTGGCGCCCGCGCGGACATGATGGCCGTGATCTTGATACCCGCCTTGGCCGCGTGCTGCAGCAACGGCGCCATGGTGGCCAGACCGACGCCTCGCGCCACCACCATAATGCGCTTGAAGCCCGGCTCCAAGACAAAGGTATTGCCCAACGGACCCACAATGTCCATATGGCGTCCCACCGCCAGCGTGGCCATGGCAGTGGTGCCGAGGCCGTTCACGCTGTAAAGAAACTCAATGGTGCCGGCTTCTGGCCCTACCCCATAGACACTCATGGGCCGAAGCAGGAACGGCTGCAGGTCGTCGATGGGCGGACATTTCAGCTGGTAGAACTGCCCCGGCCTGGTCACGCCGGCCAGATCGGCATCTGCCTTGAGCCGAAGGTACTTGTAGCGTTCGTTGACCCAGCGGTGTTCAGTCACATCGCATCGGTGCGAGGCCACCTTTTCAGCATTTCGTTGGAAGCAACTTGTGGTATTCATGGGGTTTTCTCGTCAAATGGTGGCGCCAAGTGGCTTCATCACTGATTGGCCGCAGATCAGAGCTTTAACAATTGCGGCAGCGTGGTCGACAACGCAGGGATGTAGCTCACCAGCGCCAGCACTACCAGGTTGACCATGATGAAAGGGACAATGCCGGCGACCACCGCCTCGACCGGTCGCTTCAAGGTGCCTGAGGTGACAAACAGGTCCAGTCCGAATGGCGGCGTGATCATGCCGATGCAGACATTCAGCACCACAAGAACGCCGAAGTGGATGGGATCGACGCCGAGGGCCATGGCGACCGGGAAAAGCGTGGGCAGAAAAATCAGCATGATCGAGTTGGGGTCCAGGAACATGCCCGCGAGCAAGAAGATCACATTCACCGACATGAGGAAATAGACCCAGTGAATGCCACTTGCCTTGATTTGCTGGAGAAACCAGACGTCCACACCGGACAGCGTCAGGAAATAGGCCAACAAGGCCCCCATCGCAAGAAGAATAAAGATCACAGAAGTCGAAACAGCGCTGCTCTTGGCGATAGCGAAGAAAGCGCGGGGACTGATCGATCGCAGGATCACCACCTCGACCACGGACGCATAGACCACGGAGACAGCAGCCGCTTCCGTAGCGGTAAAGACACCGCCAAAGATACCGCCCAGCACGATGACCTGCAGACCAATCACCCAGACTGCCCGTCTGACGGCGGCCAGGCGTTCACCCGCGGTTGCGCCTGCCGGTGCGCCGATCCGGTGGCGTGCTGTCTCGATGGCGACCAGTACCATGAAGGCCAAGCCCAGCACGAGACCGACGCCAAGGCCTGCAGCAAAGAGCTTGGCGATTGACGTGCCCGTCAACCAGCTGTAGACGACGAAAGAAATAGAGGGCGGGATCAGAAGCGCGCATTCAGCGCTGCTGGCGATGAGCCCAAGGCTGAACTTCTCCGAGAAACCGTTCTTGCGCAATTCGGGGTAAGCCATGCGACCCATGGCGGCCACGGTGGCAGGAGCGGACCCGGACGCAGCACCAAAGGCCATGTTCGCAATCACGGTGGAGTAGCCGATCCCGCCCCGCACCGACCCGACCATCAGCCGGAACAAGGTGGCAAGGTCACCCGCCATGCGCCCTTTCGCCATGATGTCGGCTGCAAAGATGAAAAACGGGATGGCCATCAGTGTGACCACCTCAACCCCGCCCACAATGCGTTGCCCCACGATCAAGTCGGGCAAATCCGAGAAAAACTGGTGCTTGACCAATAGGGACGGAATCCCCATCACCAAAAACATTTCGGCACCCAGGATCAGTAGCACCAGGGCAAGCACAATAAGCGCAAGAACGACCATGAATTGCTCCGAAATCTAGAGGTGTTGACTCGGATCGAGCTCAACAGCGTGGCGGTTTGCCTTGGACAGCAATTCCAGCAGGTAGCGCAGGCTCAACAGGCCAAATCCAATCGGCATGACCACGTAAAGCCAGATCATCGATATGCCGAGCGTTGGGCTGATCTGCCCGCTGTCCGCAACAAACTGCGTGATATCCAACCCGATCTTCGTCAGATACAAGCTGAAAACCAGGCCGAGTAAGTCAATGACAAACTTGATCTTGCGACGCACGCCACTGTCCAGACGGGACAGCAAACTGGCCATCGCGATGTGGCGCCCCTGCTCGAGCCCGAGCGCCAGACCGACAAAAACCATGGCAACCACCAGGAACAGGGAAACCTCTTCCACCCAGGCCAGTGCAGGCGCCACCGAGGGCAGCAGTGTCCGGGCGAACACCATGCTCGCGTAGCCGAAGGATGCCAACACCATGATCACACCGAGGACGGCACCCTCGACGTTTCTGAGCAGATTCAACATGGGATTCTTTTTAGTGCTTACAAGCCAAGCTTCTTGCGCTCGGCATCCAGCGTTTCGAGAACCTTCTTGCCATCGGCGCCGGCTCGCTCAACATAAGCTGCGCGGGCACGCTCGGTGGTGGCCTTGGCAAACTTGGCGCGCTCGGCCTCGGAGGCTGTGCGCACATTGATCTTCGCGGCCTTCATCGTTTCGATGGCACTGCTCATGGCTTCTTCCTTCATTTTCCCGACCTCAGGCCCCACTTCAGCGAAGGCTTTGGTGATCACATCGCGATGGGCCTGGGGCAGCTTGTTCCACCAGACGTTGCTGAAGAGCACCAGGTCTTCCATCAAACCATGCTCACTCACGACCAGGTTCTTCTGGACTTCGTGAAACTTCATCGCGACAATGGCATCGGGTGGGTTCTCCTCACCGTCCACCAATCCAGTCTGAAGCGCGGTGTACAACTCACCGAAATTGATGGGCACGGCCGACGCGCCCACTGCGCCAAACTGTTCCACCAGAATCTTGGAGTCCATGATGCGGAATTTCTGCCCCCCCAGGGAACTCAGGTCGTCGAGCGGCTTGTTTGAGGTGAGGCTCTTGCGGCCGTTCGGCCAGATGGTCAGGGCATACACGCCCTTGGTCTTGAACGATGCCAGTACAGCCTGTCCAAATGGGCCGCTGCGCAGCATCTGGGACTGCGCTCGATCGGTAGGATAGACATAGGGGATATCGAGCACGGAGACAACGGGATTAAAGCCCCCCAGGAAGGCTGCAGGCATAACGACCGCTTCGATGGCGCCGAACTGCACGCCTTCAGTCATCTGTCGTGCATTGCCGAGCTGCGACGAGGGATAGAGCTTGAATTCGACCTCGCCCTTGGTCCGCTCGCTGACAAGAGCCGCCACGCGCTCAAGGCCTTTGTGACGCGGCTGGGTGGTCTGCTCCAGATGACCGATCTTGGCGGTGTATTTGACCGTTTGAGCCTGGACGCCTGCAGCGCCCAGAATCAAAAGACCCGACATGACAGCGGCGCAATAGGCGACGACCTTTTTGGTGACACTCATGGGCCTGGCATGAAAATTTTGCATATTGCTCATCCTGAAATGGAAGTAGTGATGAAATGCCAGCGAAAAGAGACGCTTGGCGACCTTCTGCCCAACGACATGTTAGAGCATGTTTTGATATTAGTATCTTTTTTGAGACTAAACAAGAAATATTTACTAGGGGTTTTTACTGAGCACAACCATGCATGTTGCCTGGCGTGAAAACAGCAGGCGATAAATCGCCGCCTTGTTGTAATAGGCGATGGCGCTGATGGGTACTGGCAAGATGAAGACCACGTGGTAGTAATCCACCGGCAGCAAGTCAGCCTGACGATCTGCAAGCCACCGCTTGGCCGCGCTGGCCTGGCACTTGGGGCAATGGCGGTTGCGGCATGAGTTGTAGGCAACTTGGTCATGCCCGCAGCCATCACAGTGCAACACATGTCCCCCCAGCGCCGCTGAACGGCACTGTTCTATGGCCGACATCACCTTGAGTTGACCCAGGCTCAGGTGCCCCTGCTGGGCTTTGCGCCAAGCGGGTCCATGGGTGTGGAAGATGTCGGCGACCTCTAAGGCAAGGTGCCCCACGGAACGGGTCTAAGCAGGTTTCAGGGTTTCCAGTGGGCTGATCACTTCGCGCAGGACGTCGGTGGCGACCTGGACGTAGTGCGCCGTGGTGTCCAGGCGCTGATGCCCCAGTAAAACCTGGATCACCCGGATGTCGACCTTCTGCTCCAGCAGGTGGGTGGCAAAGCTGTGGCAAGGTGTGCATGGACACACGCTTGTCGATCTTTGCTATCGTGGCTGCATCGTGGATGGCACGGTTGAGTTGGCGGGTGCTCTTCCCTACCCCTATCCCCCGCTGCGAAGCTGCTGTCTATGAATCAAAAAATGGCAGTCCTCCCATCTGCCCACGGCCCACACCAGCCGATCATCGAAAAACTTTCAAAACTTGAACGACTTCCCGCCCCTGTATCCCCTATCATTTGCGTGCCGGGCGCCGTCCGTTTTGAGTATTTATGCCACCTTCCACCAACCCATCACTTGTTGAATTGCGCAACCTGAGCTTTGGCTACGGGGAAAGCGCCGTGCTGGACGACGTTTCGCTGCGCATTCCCAGGAGCAAGGTCACTGCGCTCATCGGTCCGATGGGCGGCGGCAAGACCACCACGCTGCGCCTGATGGGCGGCCAGTACCGTGCCTGGTCGGGGCAAATGCTGTTCGACGGGCAGGATTTGGGCCCGATGGACCAGCAACAGCTCTATGCCGTCAGGCGGCGCATGGGCATGCTGTACCAGTTCGGCGCCCTATTTGCCGACATGAGCGTGTTCGAGAACGTGGCCTTCCCGCTGCGCGAGCACACCGATTTGCCCGAAGCACTGATCCGCGACATTGTGCTGATGAAGCTCAATGCGGTGGGCCTGCGCAACGCGCGCGACCTCATGCCCAGCGAGGTGTCGGGCGGCATGGCCAAGCGCATCGGCATCGCGCGGGCGATTGCACTGGACCCCGAACTGGTGATGTACGACGAGCCGTTTTCCGGCCTCGACCCGATTTCGCTGCATGTCGCCGCGCGGCTGATTCGCCAGCTCAACGACTCGATGGGGTTGACCAGTGTTTTTGTCTCGCATGAACTGACCCAAACCCTCGAGATTGCCGACCATGTGGTCATTCTCGACAATGGCAAGGTCGCGTTCCAGGGCACAGTGGAGGAGGTGCGCGCCAGTACCGATCCGCTGGTTTACCAGTATGTGAATGAACGCCCGGATGGCCCGGTGCGGTTTCACTACCCGGCTGTTGCCATTGAAGAAGATTTTGGCATTCCCAGCCATGCCTGACTGACGCCAGGCGGCTCCGCCTAGTTCTCCCGAACTACCCCCCTGCCCCGCCGCATAGTTCCACAAACCCGCGCCGCCTGTACTTCAGAGGGATACCGCCAAAAGCCTGTCAAAACTACAGTCGTGTCACACAAAACAGGAGTTAGTGACATGACCGACAACAAGCGTTCCGGCACCGATATTGCCGACTGGCGTCCCGAAGACAACCAGTTCTGGGAATCACAAGGCAAGCGCATTGCCAACCGCAACCTGTGGATTTCCATCCCCAACCTGCTGGTGGCCTTTGCGGTGTGGGCGATGTGGGGCATCATCACCGTGCAGATGCTCAACCTGGGCTTTCCGTTCAAGCCCGCCGAAATGTTCACCTTGACCGCCATCGCGGGCTTGATGGGGGCCACCTTCCGCATCCCGGCGTCATTCTTCATCCGGCTTTCGGGCGGGCGCAACACCATCTTCCTGACCTCGGCACTGCTGATGATTCCGGCGGTGTGGACCGGTATCGCCTTGCAGGACAAAACCACACCGCTGTGGGTGTTCCAGGCCTGTGCGTTTTTAAGCGGCATTGGCGGCGGCAACTTTGCCTGCTCGATGTCCAACATCTCGGGCTTTTTCCCCAAGCGTTTGCAGGGCACGGGCCTGGGGCTCAACGCCGGCCTGGGCAACTTTGGCGTGACCACCATGCAGGTGCTGATTCCCCTGGTGATGACCGTTGGCCTGTTTGGCGCAGTGGGCGGTGGCTCGATGGTGTTGACCAAGGACAGCGGCTGGATCATGGGCAAGATTCTGGCAGGCACGCCCACCTTCATTCAAAACGCCGGATTCATCTGGGCCGCCATCCTGGCACCACTGGTGGTGGCTGCCTGGTTCGGCATGAACAACCTGCTGCCGCTCTCGCCCAACTACGGCGGCACGCTGGCGGCGTTTGCCAAGATCCTGTACCTGTGGGGCATCACCTGCATCATTGGTGGTCTGGGGCTGTACCTTTACCTGCCCGCGCCCACCGGCCTGGGGCTGCTGAACATGTGGGTGGCTTTGCCGCTGACAATTGTGGCCACCTTGATGGCGATGAAGCTGGCAGCCTTTGGCGAGATGAAAGGCAACATTGCCAAGCAGTTCGAAATTTTCAGGAACAAACACACCTGGTCCTTGACACTGCTCTACATCGTGACCTTCGGCTCGTTCATCGGCTTCTCGATGGCGCTGCCTTTGTCCATCACGGTGATTTTTGGTGTCAGCCACTTGCCCGACGCCGCTGGTGTGATGCAACACACCCTGAAGAACCCGAACGCGCCGTCGGCCCTGACCTACGCCTGGATCGGCCCGTTTGTCGGCGCCCTGATTCGCCCGGTCGGCGGCTGGATTGCTGACAAGGTGGGCGGATCCATCGTCACGCAAGTGATCTCGGCCATCATGGTCGGTGCCTCGGCAGGTGTCGGCTACGTGATGATGCAGGCCTATGGCTCGGCCACACCTGAGCAGTATTTCTCAACCTTCATGTGGCTGTTTGTGCTGCTGTTTGCCGCCAGCGGCATTGGCAATGGTTCCACCTTCCGCACCATTGGTGTGATTTTTGACCGCCAGCAAGCCGGCCCGGTGCTGGGCTGGACCTCCGCCGTGGCCGCTTACGGTGCCTTCATCGCGCCCGTGGTGATCGGCTCGCAGATCAAGGCCGGCACGCCACAGATCGCCATGTACGGCTTTGCCGTCTTCTACGCCCTGTGCCTGGTGCTGAACTGGTGGTTCTATTTGCGCAGTGGGTCGGAAATCAAAAACCCGTGAACGTGTTGGCAGCAAAAAGTTTGATATCAATTATTACAGAGGTAACCCATGAGCCACTTTCTTGATCGACTCACTTATTTCTCGCAACCCAAAGAAACGTTCTCGGGTGAGCACGGCATCACCACGGGTGAAGACCGCACCTGGGAGGCCGCCTACCGCGACCGCTGGGCACACGACAAGATCGTGCGCAGCACCCACGGTGTGAACTGCACCGGCTCCTGCTCGTGGAAGATTTACGTCAAAGGCGGCATCGTGACCTGGGAAACCCAGCAAACCGACTACCCGCGCACGCGCTGGGACATGCCCAACCACGAGCCGCGTGGCTGCGCCCGCGGTGCCAGCTACAGCTGGTACCTGTACAGCGCCAACCGCGTCAAGTACCCCTTGGTGCGCGGCCGCTTGCTCAAGCTCTGGCGCGAAGCCCGCCTGGCGATGGACCCGGTCGAAGCCTGGGCCTCGATTGCACAGGATGATGCCAAGCGCCGTGACTACCAGAGCGTGCGCGGCCTCGGCGGCTTTGTGCGATCGGGCTGGGACGAGGTCAACGAGATGATCGCCGCCGCCAATGTGTACACCATCAAGAAGCATGGCCCGGACCGTGTCATCGGCTTTTCGCCGATTCCCGCCATGTCGATGGTCAGTTATGCCGCAGGCAGCCGCTACCTGAGCCTGATTGGTGGTGTCTGCATGAGTTTTTACGACTGGTATTGCGACCTGCCGCCGGCCAGCCCGCAAATCTGGGGCGAGCAGACCGACGTGCCCGAATCTGCCGACTGGTACAACTCCAGCTACATCATCGCCTGGGGCTCCAACGTGCCGCAAACGCGCACGCCCGACGCCCACTTTTTCACCGAAGTGCGCTACAAAGGCACCAAGACCGTGGCCGTCACGCCCGACTACTCCGAAGTGGCCAAGCTCTCCGACATCTGGATGAAGCCCAAACAGGGCACCGACGCCGCCGTGGCCATGGCCATGGGCCATGTGATTCTGAAAGAGTTTTACTTCCCCGATGGCGGCAAGCCACGCAGCGAATACTTCGACAACTACGTGCGCCGTTACACCGACATGCCGATGCTGGTGATGCTGAAAGAGCAAACCCTGCCCAGTGGTGAGGTCGTGATGGTGCCAGACCGCTATGTGCGCGCCTCTGACTTCAATGGCAAGCTCGGTGCCGCCAACAACCCCGAGTGGAAAACGGTGGCGCTGGACATGAGCGGCAAGGTGGTGCTGCCCAATGGCGCGATTGGTTTCCGCTGGGGTGCCGATGGCCGCGCCGACCAGGGCCAGTGGAACCTGGAGGCCAAGGAAGCCCGTCATGGCACCGAGGTCAAGCTCAAACTGACCGTGATGGAGGGTGATGAGGCCAGCAGCGAGACCGCCAAAGTGGGCTTCCCCTACTTCGGCGGCATCGTCAGCGAGAATTTCCCCAACAATGCCACCGGCGCCGCCGCCAACAACGTGCTGGTGCGCACCGTGCCGGTACAACGCATCTCGCTCGGCAAGGAAGGCGACAAGCGCGAAGCTTTGGTGGCCACCGTGTTTGACCTGCAGGTGGCCAACTATGGCGTTGCGCGTGGCCTGCCCGGCGAGCTGGCTGCCAAGGACTTCGACGACGACACCCCTTACACACCGGCCTGGCAGGAGCGCATCACCGGCACGCCGCGCGAGCAACTCATCACCGTGGCGCGCCAGTTTGCCGACAACGCCGACAAAACGCATGGCAAGTCGATGGTGATCATTGGCGCCGCCATGAACCACTGGTACCACGCCGACATGAACTACCGTGGCGTCATCAACATGCTGATGATGTGCGGCTGTATCGGCCAGAGCGGCGGTGGCTGGGCGCACTATGTGGGCCAGGAAAAGCTGCGCCCACAAACCGGCTGGACCGCGCTGGCCTTTGCACTCGACTGGATTCGCCCGCCCCGGCAGATGAACTCCACCAGTTTCTTCTACGCCCACACCGACCAGTGGCGCTATGAAAAACTCGGTGTCGATGAAGTGCTGTCGCCGCTGGCCGACAAGTCCAAGTTTGGCGGCAGCATGATCGACTACAACGTGCGCGCCGAGCGCATGGGCTGGTTGCCCTCGGCACCACAGCTCAAGACCAACCCGCTGCAGCTGGTGCGGGACGCTGCAGCGGCCAACATGGAGCCCAAGGACTACCTGGTCAAGGGCCTGAAAGACGGCAGCCAGACCATGAGCTGCGAAGACCCGGACCACCCCGACAACTGGCCGCGCAACATGTTCGTCTGGCGCTCCAACATTTTGGGCTCCAGCGGCAAGGGTCACGAGTACTTCCTCAAGCACCTGCTGGGCACCAGCAATGGCGTGCAGGGCAAGGACCTGGGCGCCGATGAAGCCAAGCCTGAAGAAGTGGTGTGGCACGACAAGGCCCCTGAAGGCAAGCTCGACCTGCTGGTCACGCTGGACTTCCGCATGAGCACCACCTGCCTGTACTCCGACATCGTGCTGCCCACCGCCACCTGGTACGAGAAAAACGACCTCAACACCAGCGACATGCACCCCTTCATTCACCCGCTGAGCACGGCGGTGGACCCGGCCTGGCAATCGCGCAGTGACTGGGACATCTACAAGGGTTTCGCCAAGAAGTTCAGCGAAGTGTGCATCGGCCACCTGGGTGTGGAGCGCGAGATGGTGTTGGCGCCGCTGATGCACGACTCCCCCGCCGAACTGGCGCAACCGTTTGGTGTGCAGGACTGGAAACGTGGCGAGATTGAGCTGATCCCCGGCAAGACCGCACCGAACATGGTGGTGGTCGAGCGTGACTACCCCAACGTTTACAAGCGCTTCATCGCTTTGGGCCCCTTGATGAACAAGGTCGGCAACGGTGGCAAGGGCATTGCCTGGGACACCAAAATTGAAGTCACGCAACTGGGCGAGCTCAATGGCCTGACCACGGCTGCGGGCGTGACCTGCGGCATGCCAAAGATCGAGACCGACATCGACGCCTGCGAAGTGGTGCTGCAGCTCGCTCCCGAGACCAACGGCCATGTGGCCGTCAAAGCCTGGCAGGCGCTGGGCAAGCAAACCGGGCTGGATCACACCCATCTGGCGATCCACCGCGAGGACGAAAAAATCCGCTTCCGTGACATTCAGGCGCAGCCGCGCAAGATCATTTCCAGCCCGACCTGGAGCGGCATCGAGTCCGAGACGGTGTCGTACAACGCCGGCTACACCAACGTGCACGAAATGATCCCATGGCGCACCCTGACCGGCCGCCAGCAGTTCTACATGGATCACCCCTGGATGACGGCCTTTGGCGAGGGCTTCAGCAGCTACCGGCCGCCAGTGGATTTGAAAACCACCGCCGGCATTCACAACATCAAACCCAATGGGAATAAAGAAATTGCGCTGAACTTCATCACGCCGCACCAGAAGTGGGGCATTCACTCCACCTACAGTGACAACCTGATGATGCTCACGCTCAACCGCGGCGGCAGCGTGGTCTGGCTCAGTGAAGACGACGCCAAGAGCGCCGGCATTGAGGACAACGACTGGATCGAGGTGTTCAACATCAACGGTGCGATTGCCGCCCGTGCGGTGGTCAGCCAGCGGGTCAACCCCGGCATGACGCTGATGTACCACTCGCAAGAGAAGATCATCAACACCCCCGGCTCGGAAATCACCGGCGTGCGCGGCGGCATTCACAACTCGGTGACGCGCATTGTGCTCAAGCCCACCCACATGATCGGCGGCTACGCCCAGTTCAGCTACGGCTTCAACTACTACGGCACCATTGGCACCAACCGCGATGAGTTTGTGGTGGTGCGCAAGATGGCCAAGGTGGACTGGCTCGATGATGAGGTGACCGCATGAAACAAACCAACTTATCCCCGTTCGCCCTGAGCTTGGCCTGTCCTGAGCTTGACGAAGAGTCGAAGGGCTTCGACAAGCTCAGCCCGAACGGTCGAAATCTTGAATCAGGAGCCTCAACATGAAAATTCGCGCACAAATTGGTATGGTGCTGAATCTGGACAAGTGCATTGGTTGCCACACCTGTTCAGTCACCTGCAAAAACGTCTGGACCAGTCGCCCCGGCATGGAATACGCCTGGTTCAACAACGTGGAGACCAAACCCGGCATCGGTTACCCCAAGGAGTGGGAAAACCAGGACAAGTGGAATGGTGGCTGGCAGCGCCTGCCCAGCGGCAAGATCGAACCGCGCCAGGGCGCCAAATGGAAGCTGCTGATGCGCATCTTCGCCAACCCGAACCTGCCCGAGATTGACGACTACTACGAACCTTTCACCTTTGACTACGCGCATTTGCAGTCCGCGCCCGAGTCCAAAGCCGCGCCGACCGCGCGCCCGCGCAGCCTGATCACCGGCAAGCGCATGGAAAAAATCGTCTGGGGCCCGAACTGGGAAGAAATTCTGGGCGGTGAGTTCTCCAAGCGCAGCAAAGACAAGAACTTTGACGACATCCAGAAGGACATCTACGGCCAGTTCGAAAACACCTTCATGATGTACCTGCCGCGCCTGTGCGAGCACTGCCTGAACCCGGCGTGCGTGGCCAGTTGCCCGTCCGGCTCGATCTACAAGCGCGAAGAAGACGGCATTGTGCTGATTGACCAGGACAAATGCCGCGGCTGGCGCATGTGCATCAGCGGCTGCCCCTACAAGAAAATTTACTACAACTGGAAGAGTGGCAAGGCCGAAAAATGCATCTTCTGCTACCCGCGCATCGAGGCCGGCCAGCCCACGGTGTGTTCGGAAACCTGTGTTGGGCGTATCCGTTATCTTGGTGTGTTGCTGTATGACGCCGACCGCATCCAGCAAGCCGCCAGCGTGGAACATGACCGCGACCTGTACCAGGCCCAGCTCGACATCTTCCTGGATCCGAATGACCCGAAGGTGATCGAGCAGGCCCGCCTTGACGGCATTCCCGACAAATGGATGGAAGCCGCGCGCAAGAGCCCGGTTTACAAAATGGCGGTGGAGTGGAAAGTCGCCCTGCCCCTGCACCCCGAATACCGCACGCTGCCGATGGTCTGGTATGTGCCACCGCTGTCACCCATCAGCGCGGCCGCCAACGCCGGCAACATTGGCATCAACGGCGAAATCCCCGATGTCAAGCAACTGCGCATTCCGGTCAAGTACCTGGCCAATCTGCTCACGGCAGGCGACACCTTCCCGGTCGAGCGGGCGCTGGAGCGCATGCTGGCCATGCGCGCCTACCAGCGCGGCAAACATGTCGATGGCAAGCCCAACCTGGCGGCGCTGGAGCAGGTGCAAATGAAACCACTGGAAGTCGAGGAGATGTACCAGGTGATGGCGATTGCCAACTACGAAGACCGCTTTGTCATCCCCAGCACGCACCGCGAATACGCCGAAAACACCTTTGACGTGCGCGGTGGCTGCGGCTTCTCGTTCGGCAACGGTTGCTCGGATGGCGCCAGTGATGCCAGCCTGTTTGGTGGCACCAAGCGCCGCACCATTCCCATCCAGGCGGAGGTCTGAGCCATGGCACTCTTTTCCAAACCGGCAGCTGCACCCTTGAGTCTGCGCGTTCTGGCCCGCCTGCTCTCCTATCCGGATGCGCAACTGCGCGGCGACCTGGACGACATGCGACAAGCCTTGATCTCGGAGAACGCCATTGCCACGCCCCGTCTGGCAGAGCTTGAAACCTTGATCACCACGCTGGCGCGCGGCAACGCGCTGGACAACGAGGCCGACTACGTCGAGGTATTTGACCGCGGCCGCGCCACCTCGCTGCACCTGTTTGAGCATGTGCACGGCGACTCGCGTGACCGGGGTCCGGCCATGATCGACCTGGCCCAAACCTATGAAAAAGCCGGGCTGTTCCTGGGGCCCAACGAAATGCCAGACTACCTGCCGGTGGTGCTTGAATTTGTCTCCACCCAGCCCCCGGCGGAGGCGCGTGCCTTCCTGAGCGAGATGGCGCATATCTTCAATGCCATTTTCAACGCCTTGCAACAGCGCAACAGCCCGTATGCCAGCGTGCTGGGCGCGTTGCTGGAGCTCAGCGGTGAAAAAGCCCACCCGGTCAAGGTCGTGGCCGATGAGCCGCTCGACACCACTTGGGAAGAACCGGTGGTCTTTGATGGTTGTTCCGTCAAAGGCCAGGGCAAACCCGGCCAGCCCCAACCCATTCACTTTGTCAAAACCGACGCAGCAAGAACCCACCAAAAGCTAGCTGCACCCGCTGGAGCAACACCATGAACGCACTCGACTACATCCTGTTTGGCGTGTACCCGTACATCGCCCTGGCCATCTTTTTGCTGGGCAGCCTGATCCGCTTCGACCGCGACCAGTACACCTGGAAAAGCGACTCGTCGCAACTGCTCAAAATGGGGCAACTCCGCTGGGGCAGCAACCTGTTTCACATCGGCGTGCTGTTTTTGTTTGTCGGGCACACCATCGGCATGTTGACGCCGCACTTTGTCTATGAACACTTCATCAGCGCGGGCGACAAGCAGCTCATGGCCATGATCAGTGGTGGCATTGCCGGCTTGCTGGGATTTGTGGGTGTCACCATCCTGCTGCACCGCCGCCTGACCGAGCCACGCATTCGCATCAACTCCAAAACCAGTGACATCGTGCTGCTGGTGCTGCTGTGGTTGCAGTTGGCGCTGGGTCTGATCACCATTCCCTTGTCTGCGCAGCACATGGACGGCAGCATGATGATGCTGCTGGCAGGATGGGCGCAAGCCATCGTGACCCTGCAACCCGGTGCGGTTGAGTTGCTGGCTCAAGCGGGCTTTATCTTCAAACTGCACATGTTCTTGGGCATGAGCATTTTTGTCATCTTTCCGTTCACCCGGCTGGTGCATGTGTGGAGCGGCTTTGCCTCGGTGGGCTATCTGTTTCGTCCCTACCAGGTGGTGCGGGCGCGGCGCCTGAATGTGCCCGCCGGTCAAAACCAGCCACGCCAACCCGGCGCAGGCGTTTGAGGAATCTGACATGACCCATGCAACACTTGAAACCAAACCGGTTGCCAGCGTCAACGGTGTGGCCCTGCACGCGCAGGGCGCCACACTGACAGTGGATGAATTGCGTCAGCGCGCCTATTCGGAATTGCTGCGCCAGACCGCCATCCAGAAGGGGCTGCTGGCGACCAACGACATTCCCGGCACTGACGGTGTGGCCAGCGAAGCCGCATCCGCCGCCATTGAAGCCTTGCTGGAACAAGCGTTGGTGGTGCCCGAGCCCTCTGAAGCAGCCTGCCGTCGCCACCACGCGGCCAATCAGGCCAGCTACACCACAGGTGAACGTGTTCACGTGCGCCACATCCTGTTTGCGGTCACCCCAGGCGTTGACCTGAACGCCCTGCGCAAACAGGCCGAGGCCACGCTGCTCAATGTGCGTTGCCATGACGGCAAAAGTGGGGAAGATGCCTTTGCCAAAGCTGCCGGCACCTTGTCCAATTGCCCCAGCGGTGCCGAGGGCGGCCAGTTGGGCTGGTTGACCCCGGCCGACTGCGCCCCTGAATTTGCCAGGGAATTGTTTGCCCACGCGGAAGTGGGCGTGTTGCCGCGCCTGGTGCACAGCCGCTTTGGCCTGCATGTGGTGGAGGTTTTGGCGCGGGAAGCCGGTGTGGCGCAGCCGTTTGAGTCAGTGCATGGCGCTGTAACCATGACGTTGAAACAGCAGACCTTTGTGACGGCGCTACGTCAATACCTTAGCCTGCTGGCGGCTGATGCACACATAGAATACATTGACCTCGACAGCGCCGAAACTCCCTTGGTGCAGTAACAGAAAGTGTACCCATGACGATTTCCTGCCTTGATGACCTGCTGCTGGCGGCCTGCGAGCAGCCTCAAGCTCAGCGCTTGCTGCTGGTATTTGCCGCTTCCGAGTTGCCAGACGATGCCACCCCGGAGCAGCGTGCCGGTTTTGAGCAAGGCGCAGGCGGCGCCCTGGTGCCAACCATGTGCGTGGATAAAACCCCTGATGAAATTGGCAATTTTGAGCGCCTGAAACAGGAAGCTGACCAGTTTGATGCGCCATGGCGCATTCTTTTTGCCAGCAGCTTGTCGGGTTCTGGCGATCAGCCACCCGCAAGCGATGCCGCTGAACCAGCTTTGCAGGGCATGGTGGAAGCCATCAAGCTGGGCGGATTTGCCAACATGATCGCCTTTGACACATCGGGCATTGCCATCACGCTTGAATAGTTCTGCCATGCGGCCTGACTTTTTCGACATGCCGCGCTTTCTGGCGGGCTCGCCGCTGTTCAGTGGCTTGTCATCTGACGAGCTCACGCGCATCGCACAGAGCAGCCAGATCAGGAATTACGCCAAAGGCGACATGATTTTCTGCGTAGGCGAGCCCTGTGATGCCTTTCATATTGTGGTGACCGGGCAGGTCAAGCTGTTTGTGGTATCGCCTGCAGGGCATGAAAAAGTGATTGAAATCATCAGCCCCGGGCAAAGCTTTGCCGAGGCACTGGTGTTTTTGAACAAACCCTGCATCCTGAGTGCGCAAGCGCTTGCCGACACGCTGCTGGTGAACGTGAGCAAGCGCGGCGTGGTCAGTGAAATCGAGCAAGACCCCCACTTTGCCTTGCACATGCTGGCCGGCGTTTCCCGACGGCTGCATGGCCTGATTCAGGACGTGGAAGCCTATGCACTGTGTAACGGCATGCAACGCCTGATTGGCTATTTGCTGCGTGACGTCGAGGTGGATCCTGCCAGTAGGCAAAACACGGTGACCGTCTCGCTGCCCGCCAGCAAAGCCACCATCGCCTCACGCCTGTCGCTCACCCCCGAATATTTCTCACGGGTTCTTCATGAGCTCGAAGCGCAACAACTCATTGCCATCGACCGCCGGAAAATCCGGATTCTGGATGTGCAAAAACTGGTGGGATACGGCGCGCAATAGTGTTGCCGGGGGCTGCATGACCCTGTGCCGTTCGCCCCTTGCAGGCCTGCGCAGGTTGCCATGGCAGCTTCGTTCAAATACACTACATTTAGATAAATAAATAGGTATAAACACTAGCTATAGTGTTTTTTATTTTTATTTTGTTCGTCGTTTTTGCGCAAAATCATTGAAATGTGAAATTTCAAGAACTACCATAGCGACTCGTTTTTAAGGAAAGAAACCATGTCACAGCCCACCACCACCCCCATTTTGACCGCGCTGGAGACCCAGCCCATCAGCATCGAAGTCCTGATCGAAAAATACAGCAAAGGCACTGAAAAAAGCATTACCGACGTGAACCAGCGCGTTGCGCGCGCGCTGGCAAAGGTTGAAGCGCCCGAGCAGCAAAAGGATTGGGAAGCCAAATTTCTGACCGCGCTGGAAGCCGGCTTTTTGCCCGCCGGGCGCATCCAGTCGGCCGCCGGCACCGACCTGGCCGCCACCCTCATCAACTGTTTTGTGCAACCTGTGGGCGACTCGATTGCCCATGTCGAAGACGGTCACCCCGGCATCTACACCGCGCTCACCGAAGCCGCTGAAACCATGCGCCGCGGTGGCGGTGTGGGTTACGACTTTTCCCGCATTCGCCCGCGTGGCGCCTGGGTCGGCAGCACCCAAAGCAGCGCCTCCGGTCCGGTGAGCTACATGCGGGTGTTCGACCGTTCCTGCGAAACCGTGGAGTCGGCGGGCGCCCGGCGCGGCGCCCAGATGGGCGTGCTGCGCTGCGACCACCCGGACATCGAGGAATTCATCCACGCCAAGGACAAGGGCGACCTGAAGAACTTCAACATCTCGGTGGGCGTCTCCGACGAATTCATGGACGCGGTGCAAGCCGACGGCGACTTTACCCTGGTGCACAAGGCCGAACCCGGCATGGCCCAAAAAGACGCCGGCGCCTACCAGGACCAGGACAAGGGCGTGTGGGTCTATCGCAAGCTCAAGGCCCGCACCCTGTGGGACCAGATCATGCGTTCCACCTACGACCACGCCGAGCCCGGCGTGCTGTTTCTGGACCAGATGAACCGCGACAACAACCTGTCGTATTGCGAAACCATTGCCAGCACCAATCCCTGCGCCGAGCAGCCGCTGCCCCCCTACGGCTGCTGCTGCCTCGGCTCGATCGACCTGACGCGCTTTGTCAGGGAACCGTTTTCCGACAACGCCAGTTTCGACCGCGCGTCTTTCGCCGAGGTCGCCCGGGTGGCGGTGCGCATGCTCGACAACGTGCTCGACGCCACCGTCTGGCCGTTGCCACAACAACAACAGGAAGCCGCGTCCAAGCGCCGTGTCGGCCTGGGCTACACCGGCCTGGGCGATGCGCTGGTGATGCTCAATTTGCGCTACGACACCCAGGCCGCGCGCGACATGGCGCGGCACATCTCCGAGCTGCTGCGCGACACCTCCTACCAGGCCTCCTGCGATCTGGCCGTTGAGCGCGGCGCCTTCCCGCTGTTCAACGCCGACCTCTACCTGAGCGGCCAGAACTTTGCCTCGCGCCTGCCCGCCGGCCTGAAAAAACGCATTCACCAGCACGGCCTGCGCAACTCGCACCTGCTGTCGATCGCGCCCACCGGCACCATCAGCCTGGCCTTTGCCGACAACGCCAGCAACGGCATCGAGCCCGCTTTCAGCTGGACCTACACCCGCAAAAAACGCATGCCCGACGGCAGCTTCAAGGAATACGCGGTCGAAGACCACGCCTGGCGCCTGTACCGGCACCTGTTCGGCACCGATGCCCCCTTGACCGATGCCTTTGTTACGGCCCTTGAAATGAGCGCCCAGGCGCATGAAGAGATGGTGGCGGCGGTAGCGCCCTACATCGACACGGCCATTTCAAAAACCGTCAACGTGCCCGCCGATTACCCCTATGAAGATTTCCAGGGCCTCTACACCCAG
>PHCO01000195.1 GCA_002842265.1 Betaproteobacteria bacterium HGW-Betaproteobacteria-18
GGCGCGCGGGTCCAGCGGCATGGTCTGGTTGCAGTCGCAAATCAATGTGGTCATGGTGGGTGTCTTCAATCAGGGGACCAACAGCAGCAGCTGTTGATGTTGGCAAAGTGTCTGGGGGTAGCGCGTCAGCAGGCAAAGCGACCTGGGGGTCTGACAAATCAGGCGTCAATGCAAACTGTGCCACGGAACCCGCAGGCGCGGTATTGGCGTCTTCCCCTACCGGTTCAGGTGGCGCAGGCTTGGCGCCAGCAGGTGGCGGGTCTTCTTCAAACAAATTCAAAAACTTGGCGCTGACCATCTGGCGCAGCATGGCGGCAGGCATGGGGCTGGGCAAGCTGTAGTCGTCAATGTAAATGTCGAGCCCGTCCATCACGTTGTAATGCGGGTCGGTAAAGAGCTTTTTCATGGCCGCATTGCGCACCTCGGGGGCCACGTCGCGCGACACAAAAGGGGCAAAGCTGCTGTCGGCGTGCAGGGTTTTGACATCTTCCAATGTAGGCCGAGGTGCCGCAACGGGCAGCGGCTGTACAGACGCAACATCACCCTGGCGCGCCTCCTGTTGCGACGCGCCCGCATCAGACGACACGCCCGGTTTGACAGCTGCGGGATCATCCACCACCCGGCCCTCGCGCAAGGCCTGCTTGCGCTGCGACCAGCGGCCCAAAAAGCCGTCAGCCATTGGCACCCTCCTGGCCACCGCCAAATTTTTTCCCGGTGCTGATGGAAGCCGGGTTGCCAAAGCGGTCGGTGAGCGACTTGAAGCTCTCGGGCCTTTTGCGCCGCTTGGGCTCAACCACGTAATGATCATCCACAAACGCCTTGAGCCATTGCAACACCGACGCCGGGGCAGGGACTTGCTCCACGTTTTCCTGCGCGTCGAGCCAGCGGCCCGCGTCGTAGTAGCTCAGGCTCACCACAATCGGGCGCGGGATGGGAACATCAGCCACGCTGGCTTCGTCTTCCATGCGCCACAGCACAAACCAGCTGGGTACGTCGGTGCTGACGTTGAGGTAGTAGCCTTCAGCATCGTCCTTGAACAATTCAACCTTCAAGCCACCGTGCAACCAGCGCTCGGTAGTCTCATTTTGGTAAAGCATGCGCGGCTCGGTGCCAAAGCCCTCTTCGTTCATCACCACATCAGCCAGTTCCCAGCGCCAGGGCTGCCAACGCGCAGCCACGCCCGTGTTGGCAACACGCTGCATGATCACAGCAACTTCAATAAAAGGGCGTAGGTTGGACATGAGGGGTTGAACTGTAACGGATTCAAATACCCCTTGAAGGCGCTGGGCTCGGCCAACCCTGTCCTGGTGATAAGGTAAAACCCTTATTTTTTTGCGTTGTGTCAGAAAATAATGCCGAAGTTGGTGCAACCTGTCGCAGCGCCTGTGCCAGGCCGACGGTTAACGCATGCAGCCCCATGATTTACGAATACCAGAAAGTTCCTCATGTTTGAATTCGCCGAAATAGGCCACAAGCTGACCAAACCTGCTTACCGCGAAGCCGTACCCGCGCTGCGAACGGCCTTGCTGAATGCACAGGTCGATTTGTTCGAGCAACACAAGATCCCGGTGGTGGTGCTCATCAGCGGCCAGGACGGCGCTGGCAAAGGTGAAACCATCAACGTGCTCTATGAGTGGATGGACCCGCGTTTTATTTCCACGCTGGCGTTTTCGCAGCCCAGTGACGAGGAGCGCGAGCGCCCGCCCATGTGGCGCTACTGGCGCAGTCTGCCGCCCAAAGGGTGCGTGGGTATTTTTGCCGGGTCCTGGTACTCCGACCCGATTCGTGATCGCATTGAAGGCGCCATTTCACTCAAAGAGCTGGATGCACGGGCCGAGCAGATCAACCGCTTTGAAGAGATGCTGGTCAACGAAGGCGCGCTGGTGCTCAAGTTCTGGTTTCACCTGACCAAAGAAGGGCAAAAGCAGCGCCTCAAGGCGCTCTCAAGTGACCCGCGCACCGCCTGGCGCGTGACGCAGTGGAACTGGGACCGCCTGAAAACCTACGACCAGTTGCAGGACGTGGCAGGCCATTTATTGCGCGTGACCAACACCGCTGCCGCGCCCTGGGTGGTGGTGGAAGGCACCGATGACCGCTACCGGTCCCTGACCGTGGGCCAGGTGCTGCTCAAAGCCATGCAAAACAGACTGGCAGCCAAAGATGTGCCGCACACCCCCATGGCGCCCATGGTGCGGGTGGACCTGGATGGCCGCAACGTGCTCTCCGAACTCGATTTGACGCTGGCACTGGCCGACAAACCCTACAAGGACGCATTGGCCAAATGGCAAGGCCGCTTGTCTGAGCTCATGCGCGATGCGCGCTTCAAGGACCGTTCGGTGGTTTGCGCCTTTGAAGGCGCTGATGCAGCGGGCAAAGGCGGGGCCATCCGGCGCATTGCGGCCGCGCTGGATGCACGCCAGTACCAGGTCACACCCGTGGCGGCACCCACCGAAGAAGAAAAAGCGCAACCCCATTTGTGGCGGTTTTGGCGCAACTTGCCGCGCCACGGCCATGTGGCTATTTTTGACCGCACCTGGTATGGCCGGGTGCTGGTGGAGCGGGTGGAGGGCTTTTGCCAGGAGACGGACTGGCTGCGCGCCTACAGCGAGATCAACGACTTTGAGCACGAAATCATCGAAGCCGGGGTGATTGTGGTCAAGTTCTGGTTGCAGATCAGCCAGGCCGAGCAACTCAAACGCTTCAAGGAACGCGAACAGGTTGAGTTCAAGCGCTTCAAGATCACCCAGGAAGACTGGCGCAACCGCGAAAAATGGCATGACTACCAGCAAGCCATCTGCGACATGGTGGAGCGCACCAGCACCGGCGAGGCGCCCTGGACGCTGGTCGAGGCCAACGACAAAAATTACGCCCGGATCAAGATTTTGCGCACCCTGTGTGAACGCCTGGAAGCCGCCTTGGACAACAAGCCAAACCCGGCCAAAGCACCCACCGACAAGTTTGGCAAGGGCAAGCCGAAAAAAACCAAGTCAGAGAACAAGAAATAGGCCACCGGTGCCAAAATCGACGCATGTCCACGTTACCCCCAGACCCCTCCGCGCCCAAGCCTGCAGCGCCACCTGCACCGCAAGCCCGCAACCCCTTGCACGGCATCACGCTGGAGGCCATGGTGACGGCGTTGAGTGCCCACTATGGCTGGACTGGTTTGGGCGAACGCATTCCGGTGCGCTGCTTTACGCACGACCCCAGCATGGCGTCAAGCCTGAAGTTCTTGCGCAAGACGCCGTGGGCGCGTGACAAGGTGGAAGGGCTTTACCTGTTCATGCTGCGCGAGCAGCGCAGAAAAGGCTGAGTTGCCAAGGCGTCGCGTTGTGTTGGCGCCCCACTCTCAATAATGGGGGCAATTGGGTATGCATCCGACCCGGCCCAAAATCACCCCTGACAGTGGTGGTCTTTGCCAGTTTTTTTATCATGGTGCATGGACACACCATCTGCGAGCCCCAAACCCAAGCCTACGAACCGCCCATTTTGGCTGACCCTGGCCGTTATTTTGGTCCTGATCGGCTGGTGGGTTTATGCCACGCCGCGCCAGGCACCGGAGGTACCCGGCGCGGCCACAACGGCGCCCATGCCAACGGGCAGCGAAGTAGCCGTGTTTGCCGGGGGCTGCTTCTGGTGCACCGAGGCTGACTTTGACAAAGTGCCGGGCGTGCTGGCCACCACCTCGGGCTACACCGGTGGCAAAACAGCCAATCCGACTTACGCCGAGGTCGCCAGCCACACCACCGGTCACGCCGAGGCTGTGCAAGTGATTTTTGATCCCAGCCGGGTGAGTTACCGGCAACTGGTGGACTACTTTTGGCGCACCATCGACCCCACCGTGAAAGACCGCCAGTTTTGCGACATCGGCTCGCCTTATCGCAGCGTGATTTTTGCCACCAGCGCAGAGCAGTTGCAAGCGGCCCAGGCCTCATTGGCTGAGCTGGAAAAAACCAAGCCCTTCGCGGAGCCCATCGTCACGCAGTTGGTGATGGCCGACGACTTTTACCCGGCCGAGGCCGAGCATCAGAACTACCACCAGAACAACCCGGTGCGCTACGACTTCTACCGCAAGGGCTGCGGCCGTGATGCCCGGTTGCAACAACTGTGGGGCGAACAGGCCAGGCACTGGCCCCACAAGCCGTGACTTCAGGTTTCTTTTGAAATCTTGATGCTGGGAAATTTGCTGGAGAAGTCCTTGTTTTTGGCGGCAATCGACAGTGCCACCTTGCGCGCCACGGCTTTGTAAAGACCAGCCACGTCGCTGTCAGGGTCGGACACCACCGTCGGTTTGCCGTTGTCAGCCTGCAACCTGATCTGCATGGCCAGTGGCAGGGCGCCGAGGTAGTCCATGCCGTATTCAGCCGCCATTTTTTTGCCGCCATCGGCGCCAAAAATGTGTTCGACATGACCGCAGTTGCTGCACACGTGCACGGCCATGTTTTCCACGATGCCCAAAATTGGCACGCCGACTTTTTCAAACATCTTGATGCCTTTTTTGGCATCGAGCAGGGCGATGTCTTGCGGCGTGGTGACGATCACCGCGCCGGTCATGGGCACGCGCTGGCTCAAGGTGAGCTGAATGTCGCCGGTGCCCGGGGGCATATCGACAATCAGATAGTCCAGGTCTTTCCAGTTGGTCTGGCGCAGCAACTGCTCCAGCGCCTGCGTGGCCATGGGGCCGCGCCAGATCATGGCCTCGTCCTGCGCCACCAGGAAACCGATCGACATGACCTGCACGCCGTAGTTTTCCATGGGCTCCATGGTTTGCCCGTCTTCGCTCTCGGGCCGACCCTCGATGCCCATCATCATGGGAATGCTGGGGCCGTAAATGTCAGCATCGAGCAGGCCCACACTAGCCCCCTCGGCCGCCAGTGCCAGCGCCAGGTTGACGGCGGTGGTGCTCTTGCCCACGCCGCCCTTGCCCGAGGCCACCGCCACAATGTTTTTGACCTTGGGCAGCAAAGCCACACCGCGCTGCACCGCGTGCGCCGTGATGTTGGTGGTGATGTTGACCGACACATTGGCCACGCCAGCCACGCTTTTGGCGGCGGCAATCAACTCTTTGCGAAAGCCCGGAATCTGACTCTTGGCGGGGTAACCCAGCGTCACATCGAAAGCCACATCACCGCCGGTTACGGTCAAATTCTTGATGGATTTGCCGGACACAAAATCGCGCCCGGTATTGGGGTCAACAACGCCCTTGAGGGCGTCCATCACTGTCTGCTCAACTACTGCCATTTGATTCTCCTAAGGTACCGTAGTCTAGCCAAGATAAGCTTGACCTTATTGAATTGGGCAAATCGGGGTTTACCCGCATGCGTGGTGACGCCAGACATGTCAGCAGCACACGGCTTGGGCTCAAGCACAAGCACGTTGACTAAAATCACCGCTTGTCCTGAAAGCCCACGCCATGCCTCGCCAACTCTTTGTCACCACCGCCCTCCCCTACGCCAACGGCAATTTCCACATTGGCCACATCATGGAGTACATCCAGGCTGACATCTGGGTGCGTTACCAAAAGATGATGGGCAAGGCGGTC
>PHCO01000196.1 GCA_002842265.1 Betaproteobacteria bacterium HGW-Betaproteobacteria-18
CAGCGTGACGGCGCAATCGGCCACCGGCACTTGCCACGGGCCGACCATCTGGTCGCGGTGCGTGAGGCCGCCCACGCTGCGGTCGCCAATGGTGACCAGAAAGCGTTTGGACGCCACCGTCGGGTGCGCCAGCACGTCGATGGCGGCCTGTTGCAGGGCGACATCGGTCAGGTTGACGGGGGCAAACGTGCGCTGCACGGTTTTGACATCGCGCTGCATTTTGGGCGGCTTGCCCAGCAGCACATTCATCGGCATATTGACGGCCAGGTCTGACGCGGCCTGGACCGCCTCGGCTGAGGCCATATCCACTTCACCCACCACCAGTTGGCGCGCCTCGGTGGCGACGCCGACCACGGCAAACGGGCAGCGCTCGCGCTCGCACAATGCGGTAAACAAGGCCAGCGACTCGGGGGCGATGGCCAGCACATAGCGCTCCTGGCTCTCGTTGGACCAGATTTCCTTGGGCGCCAGGCCCGATTCTTCCAGCGGCACCGCGCGCAAGTCGAACAAGGCGCCGCGCCCGGCGTCGTTGGTCAACTCAGGGAAGGCGTTGGAGAGGCCGCCGGCGCCGACGTCGTGGATTGCCAGGATCGGGTTGGCCCCGGTCATCAGCCAGCACTGGTTGATGACCTCCTGCGCGCGCCGCTCGATCTCTGGGTTGCCGCGCTGCACCGAGTCGAAGTCGAGGTGCGCCGCGTTGTCGCCAGTGGTCATGGAGCTGGCCGCGCCGCCGCCCATGCCTATGCGCATGCCGGGGCCGCCCAACTGGATCAGCAGCGTGCCCGCCGGAAACTGGATTTTGTGGGTCTGCGTGGCATCGATCACGCCCAGGCCACCAGCCAGCATGATTGGCTTGTGGTAGCCGCGCTGCTCGGTTTGCACCTGCGCCGCGCCCGCCGCATCCTTGACCGTGTAGTTCAGGCTTTGCTCATATTCGCGAAAGTAGCCCAGCAAATTGGGCCTGCCAAATTCATTGTTGAACGCCGCCCCCCCCAGCGGCCCCTCGACCATGATCTGCAAGGGGCTGGCAATGTGCGCCGGCTTGCCGTAAATAATTGGGGTCAGATTCCAATTATTTTCATCTTTTGGTTTTGATAAATTAATTGGAATCTGACCCCAATTGATTTTGGACACGGTGAAGCCTGTCAGGCCGGCTTTGGGTTTGGAGCCGCGGCCGGTGGCGCCTTCGTCGCGAATTTCGCCGCCGGCACCGGTGGCGGCACCGGGGAAAGGCGAAATCGCAGTGGGGTGGTTGTGGGTTTCCACCTTCATCAAAATATGCTGGGTGGCGCTTTGTTTGCCATAGCTGACCAGACCGGCCACCGCGGCGGATGGCGCACTGAATCGCTCCACCTCGCTACCGGCCATCACCGAGGCGTTGTCCGAGTAGGCCACCAGCATGTGCTGCGGATTCGTCTGATGGGTGTGGCGGATCATGCCGAACAGACTGTGCGGCTGGGCCACGCCGTCGATGGTGAACTCGGCGTTGAAGATTTTGTGGCGGCAATGCTCGCTGTTGGCCTGGGCGAACATCATCAACTCCACATCCGTGGGGTTGCGCTGCAACTGGGTGAAGGCCTGCACCAGGTAGTCCATCTCGTCATCAGCCAGCGCCAGGCCGAACTCGGTGTTGGCGGCCAGCAGCGCGGGCTTGCCACCGGCCAGCACATCGACATGGGCCATGGGTGCGGCGGGCAGGCTGGCAAACAGGTTGAAGGCGGTGGCGCGGTCGAACATGGCGCTTTCGGTCATGCGGTCATGCAGCAAGTCGGCCACCTGGGCCAGTTGCGCCTCAATCAACACGGGTTTGCCCAGCAGGCCGGATTTGAGGCTGAGTCGGTATTCCACGGTGCGCTCGACCCGGTGCAGCGCCAGGCCGCAGTTGTGTGCAATGTCGGTGGCCTTGGAAGCCCAGGGCGAGACCGTGCCAAAACGCGGCGTGACCACGATCAGCGCGCCATCCAACGGGCCGACGTAGGGCTCGCCGTAGTTCAGCAGCGCGGCCAGTTGCTGTTGCAGCGCGGCACTGGGCGCCTCGTCCGAGGCTACCAAATGCACGTAGCGCGCTGCGATGCCGCTGATTTTGTCGTGCACGGCTTGCAGGCCCGGCAGAAGTTGTTGGACACGGAAAGCGCTAAGGGCGCTACCGCCCTCGATGGGGGTGATGTGCAGAGTCAATTGGAGGGCCTCGACGAGAGACTGACGCGATGGTTAAAAAGCATGGAAACAGGCAGCTTCCACGCCTAAAGTGAGCGGATTTTAACTGCCGCTCAAACGCCACGGTACAGCCAGGGCAAGTCCAGCAGGCCCTCCCCCAACACTTTCATGGCCACATTGCGCCCCAACCCAATCAGCCCGCTGGCATGGAAAATTTTGCCGTTGCGAATGGCCCGCGCCTGCACCCGGGCATTGCGCTGCCAGCGCTGCTGCGCGTAGCGATGCAACAAGCCCGGCACCCAGCTGGCCATGTCACCCGACCCATCAAGGGGTGCATCAGCAAAAAATCCACCTCGCCCCAGCACGCGCGCCAGCACCGCCGCGTCTTCAATCGCCATGCCCGCACCTTGGGCCAGATACGGCACCATCGGGTGCGCCGCGTCGCCGAGCAAAGCAATACGTCCTTTAGCCTGCTCATCGGCAGCGCGCATCGGTGGGCGAATGCTCAACGCCCACAGGCGCCAACTCGGCACCGCCAGGATCAAATCCTTGAGCGGTTTGCAAGTGGCTTGCAGGCGCTGCTGCAGCTCGGCCGCATTGCCGCTGTGGTCCCAGTGCGACATATCGCCTTGCACCTGGCCATGCACGATGGCCACCACGTTGAGCCATTCGCCACGGCGCACCGGGTACTGCACCACGTGCATCTGCGGCCCGAGCCAGGCCGTCACCTGGGTCGTTCGCAAATGCTCGGGCAAACGCGCCTGCGAGATCAGCGCCCGGTAGGCCAAATGCCCGGTCGGCTGCGGCGTGCCATCGGCCAGCAACTGCTGGCGAATGCTGCTCCAGCCGCCATCAGCGCCCACCAGCAGATCACCGCGTTCCACCTGATCATGGGCCAGTTGCAGTGCCACATCGGTTTCGGTCTGCTCAAAACTGATGACCGAGCTGCTCAGGTTAAGCGCGGCCCCGCCCTGCTGTTGCAGCGCGGCCAGCAGCAACGCGTGCAGGTCGGCACGGTGAATGGTGAGGTAAGGCGCACCGTAGCGCCGGGCGATCGCATCGCCCAAGCGCAAAACACCCAGTTCAGACCCCGTGGTGGCGCTGCGCACCTGCAGCCGGTCGGGAAAAGCCACCACCTCATGCAAGGCCTCCTGCAGCCCCCAGCCATACAAAATTTTCACCACGTTGGGGCTGAGTTGAATGCCGGCGCCAAACTCCGAAAATTCGGCGCTGCGCTCAAACAGCGCCACCTCGGCACCCGCCCGGGCACAAGCCAAAGCCGCACTCAGGCCGCCAATCCCACCCCCAGCTATCAGCACTTTACGCATTTCAAGACTCAGTCCATGTTTGAAAAATGCTTATTGTCATTTCCCAACACTGCACAAGGCTGACAGACCCGCAATTCACCAGGCCAGCGTGACGATTCTTGCGAATTCGCAACGCCCAGGGCTGGTGACTGCATAGAGTGATTCCGGGAGTTGCTGCAACTCATCCCGGCAAACCGCTCCCGAAACACCAACCCAAGCAGGAGACCCTCATGAATATGAAAACTATTCGTCATTTAGCCAAGACCCTCAGCATCGAGCCTGGCAAGCTGTCAAAGACAGAGTTGATCAAAAAGATACAGGTCGCAGAGGGTAATTTTGACTGCTATGGCAGCGCCATCAACGGCGAATGCGACCAGCTTGATTGCGTCTGGCGCGATGACTGCCTGAGCGAGTCAAGCACCGCAGCAGCCGAGGCACTGTAACGGCGGCAGCGTCAGGCCGTTACATCCTGAGGCGAGTCGTCTGTGCTCTGCGCTGGCGAGTTGTCCCAACTCACCTCAAGCCGGTCGCGGCCCTTCTTTTTGGCCTGGTAAAGTGCTGCGTCGCACTGGGCCAACACATCTGCAAAAGATCGCTGGTTCGACAGGCTCCCCGCGCCAATGCTCACCGCATAGGCGATGCACTGGCCATCAACCACCACCGGGTTTGATCGAACCGCTCCAATGATGCGGTTGGCCAGCGCGCTGCCACCCTCTTGTGTGGTGTTGGGCAACAGCACGGCAAACTCCTCACCGCCGATGCGACCCATCACGTCCGATTCGCGCAAAACGCTTTTGACCGTTTGCACAAACCCCTGCAGCACTGCGTCGCCGACCTGATGACCAAAGGTGTCATTGACTTCCTTAAAGTGATCGAGGTCGAGCATCAGCACCACCAGTGGCAATGCATAGCGCTGTGAGCGCGCCAGCTCCTGCTCGGCCAGAGACATGAAGTGCTGCCGGCTCAAAGCACCCGTCAGGGTGTCCACATTGGCCAGGGCCACACTGGCCAGTTCGGCCTGCTTGAGAAGGCTGACATCTTCGTGTGTTACCACCATGCGGTGCGCTGCATCGTGCACCGGCGTGATCTTGACGGTGAACCAGCACTTGCCGCATTGGCACTGGAGCGGCTCCGGGACGTGATACGAGGGGGCATCCCCTGCGGCTACCGCAGCCAGTCCAGCCGCCACGGCCTCGGCCGTTGCCGGGTCTATTAAAAAATGCCTCGACAACAGCGTCAGGTAGTTTTGTCCGACCAACTCCTCCAAATTGAACTCTGAGGCATAGGTGCGCCAGGCCGCGTTGGTCTGCTCAATGGTGCCGGCCTGATCCAGCACCGCGATCTGCGCCAAGATTGAATCAAACACCGCTTGCTGGAACCTTGCCGCCAGTGCCAGGGCGGCCTCGTCCTCTTTGTTTTTCGAGACATCCACCTGGGTACCAATGATTCGCAACGCCTGGGCGTCCGCGGAACGAAGCACCACGGCACCGCGGACAAGCACCCACTTCCAGCGGCCATCCCTGCACCGCAAACGATGTTCATTGTGGAGTCGATCGGTTTTTCCGGTGATGCAATCCTGCAGCTTTTGCATCATCTGCGGTTTGTCGTCCGGGTGAACGCGCCAGATCACGTCTGAAATATGGTTGCCAAATTCGACTTGGGAATACCCCAGCAGCGCAGCGAAACCCTCTGAAATCAACATTTCACCGCTACCCACCTGCCAATCCCACACCCCATCGCCGACCGCCGACAGCGCCAGCGTCAGGCGCTCCTCACTGACGTGCAGTTGCGTCGCCATGCGCCGCTGCTCAGAAATATCAACCAACGCAATCTGCCAACCCACCATCGCGCCAATCCAGACCACTTTGGCTTGCACCGGCGACGGATCCTGACCATCAACCTGCAACAGCAACTCGCCCGTCTGTGCCTCCTGCTCGGCCCAGGCATGCGCCAGCATGGCATTGAATTGGGCGCGCTCGGGCTCGGCCAGAT
>PHCO01000197.1 GCA_002842265.1 Betaproteobacteria bacterium HGW-Betaproteobacteria-18
TCAGTGCGCATGGCGGTCTGCTCCACCTGAGCCCGGATCACGTCTTGCTGTGCCGCCAGCCCTCCGGCATAGCGACTCTGGGCGACCTGCTCCAGGCGCGCCATCAGGTCAAGGATTTCCTGCGTCAATGCTTCATTGCCGCGCAGGTAATAACGCTGTGCCTGGGTGGTCTTGATACGGGCGGCCAGCTCCGACCAGGTGCCCTGTGCCCGGCCTTCGCTGCTGACGGCCTCCATGTGCGCCAGTTCGCGCTTCAGGTCGCGCTTGCCCGGCCAGGGAATGTCTTGCATTAGCGTGTATTTGGTGTTGCCCACATTGGCAGGCAACAACGTCGGGTTTTGTTCCCCCATTTTGGTGATGTCCATCCACTCGATGCGGAATTTGGGGTCCATCAAGGCACCCGCAGGCGCGACACGCTCAAGTGCCGCCTGGGCTTCATGGCGCATGCTGGCGTATTCCGGATTGGCTGCTTTGGCGATGTCGAGCAGGTTTTGCAAACTGGCGCCTGGCAATGGTTCACTGGCGAGCGCGCCTGCAGGCACAGCCAAAGCCACCAGCACGGCGAGCGCACCGGCGCGTAAAACGTGTTGCATGGGTTTACTTGGCGTTGACCAGCGCCTCGTTAACGAGCGTTCGCAGCTGCTCAAAACCAAAGCTGGGCAGCGGTTTGCCGTTGACGAAATATTCGGGCGTCATGGTCACGTTCATGGTCTTGGCGTCAAGCAGATCGCGCGCGATCATGGCGGCAATGGCGGGCGAATTGGTGTCGTTTTGCAGGCGGGCCATGTCCAGACCCAAAGGCTCCAGGACAGGCCCGATCAGTTCGACGTGCGAGGTGTGGTTGATGACCCAAGCGTTCTGCGCGGCAAACAGGGCTTCCAGCGCGGGCTCAAACTTGCCCTGTTGCCGTGCCGCCTCCAGCGCCTTGACGACAGGCTCGGAGCCAGGGTGGAAAGGGGCGTAACGCATGGACAGTTTGATTTTCCCCGGGTGGGTGGCCATCAGCGCCTTGACCAGGGGGTAAAACTCGCGGCAGGTGCCGCATGCCGGGTCAAAAAACTCGACGATGTGCACCGGTGCATCCGGGTTGCCAAAACTCGGCGCATCGGCCCGCACCAAAGATGCCATGTTCTGCTTGGCCAGTTGCGCCGCTGCTTCAGCTTGCTGTTGTTTGTAAAAATAGGAACCTCCGGCAAAGGCCAGGACCAGCAATGCAGCAACCGCGATAAAAAGATTTTTTTGTTTCATTTGGAAGACCTCAGGTAGCTTGCCAGCAGCAAGCCGTTAATGGATAAAAAAGCCAGAAAGGAGAGCAGGGGAATCGTCATAAAACCAAACCATTCGACCTGAATCGTTTTGCACGGAATGCCCTGACGGCAGGGCGCCAGTGCTTCAGGAATGATGCCCATGGTGAGCAACACATGAAACCCGGCCACCAGCAAACCGATCGCCGCCAGTGGCAGCGCATAACGCAGCACCTTGGGGTCGAACGGAAACAGGCCCAGCGCCAGGATCAGCACCAGCGGGAACATGAAGATGCGCTGCCACCAGCACAGAACGCAAGGCGCAAAACCCATGATTTCGCTCATGAACAAGGCCCCCAGCGTGGCCAGGGTGGCGATCAGCCAGGCGCCAAAGATCAGCGTCCAGCGGGTGTCTTTTTCTTCATTCATGGCGAGCCCGGTGTGGCAGTCCATGCGACTTACTTGACCAACTCATAGCGCAGCACCGTCATGCCGTTGTCTTGGGGATCAGTGGCAAAACGGATCTTTTGACCCGCTTGCAGTTGGTCAAGCCAGGCTTTGTCTTTGACTTTGTAGGCCATGGTCATGGGCGGCATGCCGTTGGGCAGCGCGCCGTGTGCCAGCGTGACCGTGCCTTTGGTTTTGTCCACCTTTTTGACCAGACCTTCGCCCATGTCCGCATTGGCGGCGCCGGTCTTGGTGGGCATGCCATGCGTGCCGTGATCGGTTTGGGCCATGACCGGGGCGGCAAAGCCCAAGGTGAGCGTGATCAGGGCGGGCAGCAACATTTTTTTCATCGGAACAGTTCCTTTGGCTAAAGTGGCGGGAAGTAAAAAATGAGAACGGCTTGAGTGTGCCAGCTTGTCCCCGACAAAAAGCTGTCCGTCAGATGACATTTTTGTTATCTGGTCCCATCTACCTGTCAGGCAGTGCAGAATCACGACCATGAGAATTCTTGTTGTCGAAGACGAGCCCAAAACCGGCGACTACCTGAAACAGGGGTTGGTCGAGGCCGGTTTTGTGGTGGATTTGGTGCGCAACGGTACCGATGGTTTGCATCAGGCCCTCACTGAAGGCTATGACCTGGCCATTTTGGACGTGATGCTGCCCGGCCTGGATGGCTGGGGCATCCTGGCCGGGATTCGACGCGCGGGCAAGGACATGCCAGTGCTGTTTTTAAGCGCACGCGATCAGGTGGAGGACCGCGTCAAGGGCCTGGAGCTGGGCGCTGACGACTACCTGGTGAAACCCTTCGCGTTTTCAGAGTTGCTGGCGCGGGTGCGCACCCTGTTGCGCCGTGGCAGCAAAGCCAGCGCGGCCGAGTTCCTGCACGCGGCCGACCTGGAACTGGACCTGATGCGCCGCCGCGTCGTTCGCGCCGGCCAGCGCATCGACCTGACGGCCAAGGAATTTGCCCTGCTGGAACTGCTGCTGCGCCGCCAGGGCGAGGTGCTGCCGCGCTCACTGATCGCCTCCCAGGTGTGGGACATGAACTTTGATTCCGACACCAATGTGATCGAGGTTGCCATGCGCCGTCTGCGCGCCAAGGTCGATGACGCGTTTGAGCCCAAGCTGATCCGCACCGTGCGCGGCATGGGTTATTGTCTGGAAGATCCCAATTGCGCGCCCTGAGCCAGATTTCCCTGACGCAGCGTCTCACGCTGATGTTTGTGCTGGCGGCATCCAGCGTGTTGCTGGTGTTGGGGTTTGTCATTGCCTCGTCGGTAGAGCAGCACTTCGAAGATCTGGACATGGAGGTTTTGTCCGGCAAGATGGAGCTGACCCGGCAAGCGCTGCAACGGGTGAACTCGCACCAGGGCTTGACTGAATTTACCCACCAGCTGGCCTATTCCCTGGTGGGGCATCACGGCATGGAAGTGATGGTGATCGACGACGACGAAGCCGTCATTTTTGCCACCGGCCATGCCGGCTTCGACCCGGCGCTGGTCATGCATCAGGCCGCCAATGCCCCAGGCCAGCCGGCGCTGTGGCAGCTTGACGGGAAAACCTACCGCGGGCTGGCCGCGCGTCTGCCCACGGCGGTGCTGGATGCCGCAGGCCAACCCCTGCGCGTCTTTGTTGCCGTGGCTACCGACATCGCCCACCACCAAGCGTTCATGCAGTCTTTTTTGCACACCCTGTGGCTGTTCGTGGCAGGCGCGGCACTGCTGACCGGCGTGCTGGGTTGGGCTGCTGTGCGCCGCGGGCTGGCACCACTGCGCGCCATGCGGGCGCAGGCCCAGGGCGTCACCGCGCAGCAGCTTGACCAGCGCTTGCCGGTGCAAACCATTCCGCGAGAGTTGGCCGAACTGGCGCAATCGCTCAACGAGATGCTGGCACGTCTGCAAGACGCGTTTCAAAGACTCACCGACTTTTCATCCGACATCGCGCATGAGCTGCGCACCCCGGTGAGCAACCTGCTGACGCAAACGCAGGTCACGCTGACGCGCGCGCGCAGCGCTGACGACTACCGCCGCATTCTGGAGTCCAATGCCGAAGAATTCGAGCGCATGGCGCGCATGATCTCCGACATGCTGCTGCTGGCCAAGTCCGATAACGGCCTGGTGGAGCCGCAGCGTGAACGGCTGCACCTGGCCGATGAAGTGCGCGCCCTGTTCGACTATTTCGATGCGGTCGCGGAGGAAAAAAATGTGGTGCTGAGCCTGACGGGTGACTGCGAAGTTAGCGCCGACCGGCTGATGCTGCGCCGCGCGCTGGCCAATTTGCTGTCAAACGCGCTGCGCCATGCCGACCCTGGCGGTGTCGTGTCGGTCCGTCTGCAGGCATTGGAACAAGGCGTGCAGATCAGCGTGTCCAACCACGGCGAGGTCATTGCACCCGAGCATCTTGAGCGCGTTTTTGACCGCTTTTTCCGGGTCGATCCGGCGCGCCAGCGCAGCTCCGAGGGCACCGGCCTGGGGTTGGCCATCACCCAGTCCATCGTCCAGGCGCATGGCGGCACGATCCGGGCCAGTTCAGTGGCTGGCATGACCACCTTCACCCTCGGTTTGCCGCGCGTTTAAATCGGAACATGCCGGCGATCAACGCAGCGCCAGATCAAGGCCTGCTTGCCAGCGACTGCGCCGCAATCTGCCGCAGCGCCTGCTCAAACACGGCAACCGGCTGACCGCCCGAGATCAGGTGCCGGTCGTTGATGATGACCGCCGGTACCGAGTGAATGCCCTGGCGGGTGTAGAACGACTCGGCTGCGCGCACCTCGGTGGCAAACTCATCGCTGGCCAGAATCTGGCTGGCGCGTGCCTCGTCCAGCCCCACTTGCGCCACCGCCGCCAGCAACACCTCGGGCGCCTCCATGGCCTGGCTGTCGCTGTGGCACGCCACCAGCAAGGCCTTTTTCAGGGCCAGTTGTTGCGCTGGCGATGCAAGCCCGGCCCAGTGCAACAGCCGGTGCGCGGCAAAGGTGTTGTAAATGCGCCCGCGCCCGGACGGGTTGAAGGCAAAGCCGACCTCGGCGCCGCGCTGGCGGATGGTGTCGCGGATTTGCGCCTGCTGCTCGGGCGTGGAGCCATACTTTTGCGTCAGGTGCTCAGCAATGTCCTGGCCGCCGGCAGGCATCTGCGGGTTGAGCTCGAAGGGCTGCACATGGATTTGCACGTCCAGTTCGCCGGTCAAGTTGGCCAACGCCAGCTCTAACGCTGATAAACCGATGGCGCACCAGGGGCAGGAAATGTCGGAGACAAAATCAATTTTGAGGTTTGCGGTCATGGCGTGCGCTTGTCTTGGTTGCATCAAGACTGGGATTGTCCGGCAAAGCGATATCTGCTGCATGTCGGGCCGTTGTCAGGGGCGTTTGGCCTGATGCACAATCGCCCTTCATCATATTGTGAACAAGCCCTCTGTGCAATTGCGTTTGTCAGAGGGTATGAATGGATATTTTTCATGGGCATTATCCAGAACCGAATTTATTTGTGTTCGCAAAGTCCGCGTTGTCGCGAATTGCTCAAGCAAATTGGCATCAATTTCGAGATGCTGCTGTTGCGCTGTGACCCTCGCCGTGGCGTGGATGTCAACGAAGCACCGCTGGACGATGAACCGGCAGAACACTATGTGCTGCGCATCTGCCAGGAAAAAGCCCGCGCAGGTTCAGAATCGCTGCGCATGCGCAGTCTGCCGCCTTTCCCGGTGCTGGCCGCCGATACGATCGTTGTGCTGGATGGGAAAATCTTTGGCAAGCC
>PHCO01000009.1 GCA_002842265.1 Betaproteobacteria bacterium HGW-Betaproteobacteria-18
GGTGGCCAATGCCGCGCTTGGGCGTGGTCACGGCGCGCAAGAATGCCGGGTCGTCGTTGTTGTTGATCCACAGGCGAAACCAGGCGCACAGGTCCTTGATTTCGGCACGATCAAAAAAGCTGGTGCCGCCCGACACCTTGTACGGAATCGCCGCCTTGCGCAGCGCTTTCTCGAAGGTCTTGGCCTGGTGGTTGGCGCGGTAGAGCACGGCGAAGTCCCTGTAATTGACGGCTCCCACGCTTGTCGCTTCGCGTACTGCGCTGCCCCCCGAGGGGTCGGCGCCTTGCTTGGGGCGGCCCGGCGCGGCGGCGCTGATCGTTCTGGGAGTTCCTGTGACGCCACCAGCAGCGCGCAGGCTCTGGATGCGCGCCACGGTGCGTTCGGCCTCGTGTTCTTCGGAATCGGCATCGACCACCCGCACCGGTTCGCCTTCGCCCAGGTCGCTCCACAGGTTTTTGGGATACAGCTTGGGGTTGGGGCCAATCACGTTGTTGGCGGCACGCAATATGGCCGACGTGGAGCGGTAGTTTTGCTCCAGCTTGATGACCTTGAGCGCCGGGAAATCAATGGGGAGTTTTTTCAGGTTGTCCAGCGTGGCACCGCGCCAGCCGTAGATGGACTGGTCGTCGTCGCCCACGGCGGTAAAACGGGCCTGCGCCGGATCCTTGCCGCCCACCAGCAGTTTCAGCAGATCGTATTGGGTGGCGTTGGTGTCCTGGTATTCGTCCACCAGAATGTGCCCGACCTGCTTTTGCCACTTTTGCCTGACATGTTCGTGGTTTTGTAGCAATTTGAGCGGCAGGCTGATCAGGTCGTCGAAGTCCACGCTCTGGTAAGCCGTGAGCCGTTCCTCGTAATGCGCCATCACGCGCGCCACGATGCGCTCGCTGTCGGTGCTGGCCTGGGCCGCAGCGGCAGCGGCGTTAAACCCCTGGTTCTTCCACAGGCTGATGGTCCATTGCCAGCTGCGTGCGGTGGCGGCATCGACACTGCCGCCGGCGTCTTTGAGGATACTGGTCACGTCGTCGCTGTCCAGAATCGAAAACTGGGATTTGAGGCCCAGCGCCGCGCCATCCTCGCGCAGCAGGCGCACCCCGAGGGCGTGAAAGGTGCAGATCACCGCGTCTTTGGCGGCCTTGCCAATCAAGCCGCGGGCGCGTTCGCGCATCTCGGTGGCGGCCTTGTTGGTGAAGGTGATGGCAAAGATGTTTTTGGCCGCCACCCCGGACTGAATCAATCGACCGATCTTGTGGGTGATGACCCGGGTTTTGCCCGAACCCGCGCCGGCCAGCACCAGGCAGGGGCCGTGCATGAAGTTCACGGCTTCTTGCTGGGCCAGGTTCAAGCCGGTGGTGGGGGAGGGGGAGGACATCAGAGACAACTTTTGCGAAGGGGCGAATCATACCCAGTGGCGGCCGGAGGCCGCGGCATCAATCGGTCGTCACAAAGTCAATAAAACCGCGTTCCACGTCGGTGGCGACCAGCTTGACCCGGATTTGGTCGCCGACCTTGAGGCTGGTTTGACTGCGTACCAGCTTGCCCTCGGCGGGGGGCGTGAAAATACGCACCCAAATGCCATCGGTGGTACTGCCGGTCACGATCGCGTCATAGCGCTGGCCGATGTGTGCCTCCAGCAGCAGCGCGGCATCGGACTTGCGCATGCGCCGTTCGACTTTCTGGGCGGCATCTTCCTGGCGGGTGCAGTGCAGGGCCAGGTCGGCCAGTTCAGCGTTCGAATAGGGCTGCGGCTGGTCGGCCAGCGCCGCCTTGAGCAGCCGCGAGGTGATCAGGTCGGGGAAGCGCCGGTTCGGCGCGGTGGAGTGGGTGTAGTCACGCACGGCCAGGCCAAAGTGGCCGGTGGGCGCACCGCTGGGCGTCTCCACCACGTATTCGCCCGAGCCCATGAGCCGCACGATGACCAGCGACAGATCGGAGAAGCGCAGCGGGTCGGCCAGGCGGCGCTTGGCCAGGAACGCTTCGAGTGCTTTGGAATCGGGCTCGGTCGGCAGGGTTTCGCCGTACTCCTGAGCGACTGCCACAATGCGCTGCCAGCGCTCGGGCGAGCGCACCACGCGCCGCAATGAGGCGCCGCCACGCCCTGCCAGGTAACGCGCGGTACAGCCGTTGGTGGCAATCATCACTTCCTCGATCAGCTGACGCGCGCGGTTTTGCACCTGCTGGCGAATATCGACCACCTGCTCGCCTTCAAACACGGCGCGCGGTTGAAAGGTCTCCAGCTCCAGCGAGCCCTCGGCACGTCGGCGCAGCCGCAAGCGCTGGGCCAGCGCATCCTGTGTGCTCAGTTGCGCCGCCATGCCTGGCATCGCCGCCGCTGCGGCTGGCAGTGCGCCCTCGCCTTCAATCCAGGCACTGACCGCGTCATAGTCCAGCTTGGCCTTGTTGCGCACCCGGGCGCGATAGACCGTGGCGCCCGCCAGCGAGGCGTCAATGTTGAAGACCATCTCGGTCACCAGCACCAACCGATCCTGTGCAAAGTTGAGCGAGGTCAGGTCGGTGGACAGGCGCTCGGGCAGCATCGGGAAAATGCGGGCCGAGGTGTACACCGAGGTCGTGTTGGTGAGCGCATGCTCGTCGATGGCGCTGCCTTTTTTGACCAGCGCGTCCACATCGGCAATGGCCACCCACAGCCTGACCACGCCTTGGTCCAGCAACTCGCAGACCGTGAGCTGGTCCAGATCGCGCGAATCCTCGTTGTCGATGGAGCACCACAGCAGATCAGTCAGGTCGTGGATATCCGGACTGTCCTCGCGCCCGGGGCCGGTGATGGTTGCCAGCTCGCGCTCGACTCGCGCCGGAAATTCAGGTTCGAGTCCGCGCTCGGACATGGCGAGGGTGGCAATGCGGACCAGGTCGGAGCGGTGGTGTGGATGCTTTGGGTTCATGGCGCCACCGCCGATTCCAGCTCTTGCACAAACATGGCGGCCACATCAAAGCCGGTCTGGTCAAAAATCTCCTGGAAACAGGTTGGGCTGGTGACGTTGATTTCGGTCAGGCTGTCGCCAATCACGTCCAGTCCCATCAGCAGCAAACCGCGCTGGGACAGCACCGGGCCAATGGTTTCGGCAATGGCGCGGTCGCGCGCGCTCAGGGGCTGCGCCACGCCCTTGCCGCCCACAGCCAGGTTGCCGCGCACTTCGCCGCCTTGCGGAATGCGCGCCAGGCAGTAAGGCACGGGCTGGCCGCCAATCACCAGAATGCGTTTGTCGCCCTCGGCAATGGCGGGCAGAAATTTTTTCACCATCACGGTTTGCGCGCCGTCCTGGTTGAGCGTCTCGATGATGGCCCCCAGGTTCAGCCCGTCTTCCTTCACCCGGAAAATGCCCGTGCCGCCCATGCCGTCAAGTGGTTTGAGGATGATGTCGTGGTGCTCGGCATGAAAACGTTTGATGTCCTGCGCCTCGCGCGTCACCAGCGTCGGGCCAATGAACTGGGGCCATTCCAGGATGGCCAGTTTTTCGGGGTGGTCGCGCAGCGCCCGCGGTTTGTTGAAAACCTTGGCACCCTCGCGCTCGGCCTGCTCCAGCAGATGCGTGGCGTAGAAAAACTCGCTGTCAAACGGCGGGTCCTTGCGCATCACCACCGCGTCGAAGTCCTTGAGGGCTTGCCCCCGCGCATCGGGTGCTTGCCGGGCGATGCTGAACCAGTGCACCGGGTCACCGGTGAGGGTGATGTCGCGCACAGCAGCGGACACCGGGGCGCCACGCTGCCACATGATGTCTTGGGGCTCACAGGCGCTGATTTGGTGGCCGCGGGCTTGCCCCTCGCGCATCATGGCAAAGGTGGTGTCCTTGTAAATTTTGAAGGATTCAAGCGGGTCGGCGACAAATAACAGGTTCATTCAGGGTCATCCTTCATCAGTTGGGGGACAGAGCCAATCTTTATTTGTTGAGGACAGGGCAAATTTGCTGCGCAAATATTGGTCTGTCCCGCAAATTCGAAAGATTCTTGGTCTGTTCCGCAAATTATTAACGTGAAATACCGTTCGTGGTGAGCCTGTCGAACCACCTCTTCGACCCTTCGCCAAACTCTTGACAGACCAGGCTCAGCCCGAACGGAACTTAAAACATCATCGGGCCGAGTCTATAAAGAACTGTCCGGCAAGCTTAAAGTGTTGAGGACAGAGCTAAAGATCTGTCCCACAAGGTATCAGATTTCAATTTTGCTGCCCAGCTCCACCACGGAGTTGCTGGGCAGCTTCAGGAAGTTCGCCGCACCGCTGGCGTTCAGGTGCATTTGGGCAAACAGTTTCTCGCGCCAGTGAGCCATGCCGCCGCCCAGCGTTGGCGCGATGGTGTCGCGGCTCAGGAAATAACTGGTGCTCATGGGTTCAAGCTCAAAACCCCGGCCCGTCATCAGTTGCAGGGCGCGTGGCAAATCGGGTTCGTTTTTAAAGCCGTAGTTCACCACCACCTGCCAGCAGTCGTGCCCCAGCGCTTCAAGCTCCAGGCGCTTGTTCATGCCGATCCAGGGCACTTCATGGTTCACCACCGTGACAAACAGGTTGACTTCATGCAGCACCTTGTTGTGCTTGAGGTTGTGCAGCATGGCGTTGGGCACGGTGCCGGGCGCTGCGGTCAAAAACACGGCGGTGCCTGGTACGCGGGTGGGGGGGCTGAGCAAAACAGCTTCCAGAAAGCTCGTCAAATCAATGGCATCGGCGGCCAGCTTCTGGTTCAGCAGGCGCCGGCCGTCTTTCCAGGTCAGCATCAGGGTGAAGACCCCAGCTGCAATCAGCAATGGAAACCAGCCGCCATCCACCAGCTTGAGCAGGTTGGAGCTGAAAAATGCCAAATCCACCACAAAAAAGACGCTGGTTGCCGCAAAACACAGCACCAGCGGGTAATTCCAGGCATAGCGGATCACAAAAAATGTCAATACCGTGGTGATGAGCATGTCCAGCGTGACGGCAATACCGTAGGCTGCGGCCAGGTTGCTGGACGACTTGAACAGCACCACCGCCAGCACAATCAGCACAAACAGCCCCCAATTGACAAATGGCATGTAGATTTGGCCGGTTTCCTTGACGCTGGTGTGCAGCACCTGAAAGCGTGGCAGATAACCCAGTTGAATGACCTGTTTGGTGACCGAAAACGCGCCGGTGATCAGCGCCTGCGAGGCAATCACGGTGGCCAGCGTGGCCAGGCCGACCAGCGGGATCAGGGCCCAGTTGGGGGCCATCATGAAAAACGGGTTTTTGACAGCGTCGGGGTTACTCAGCAGCAGCGCACCTTGGCCAAAATAATTCAACGTCAACGCGGGCATGACGATGCAAAACCAGGCCAGGCGGATCGGCTTCTTGCCGAAATGCCCCATGTCGGCATACAGCGCCTCGCCACCGGTCACGCACAGCACCACCGCGCCCAGAATGATGAATGTGGTGAGTGGCTCAGTCCACATGAAGCCCAGCGCGTAGTGCGGGCTCAGTGCCCACAGGATCTCGGGGTTGTGAAAGATGTGCGACACGCCCAGCACGGCAATACAAGCAAACCAGACCAGCGTGATGGGCCCGAAAAACTTGCCAATGTCTGCCGTACCGCGTTTTTGTACGGCAAACAGACCAAACAAAATCAGCAGCGTGAGCGGGATCACCGCCTTCTTGAAATTGGGCGACACCACTTCCAGGCCTTCGACCGCTGACAGTACGGAAATCGCGGGGGTAATGACGCCATCGCCATAAAACAGGCAGGTGCCAAAAATGCCGACCAGCAGCAGCACACGCCGTAACCGGGGCTTGTTTTTGACCGACTGCGAGGCCAGCGCCAGCATGGCCACCAGACCGCCTTCACCATTGTTGTCGGCGCGCAGCACCAGGGTCACATATTTCAGCGAAATGATGACGGTCAGGGTCCAGAAAAAGATGGACAAAATGCCCATCACGTTGTCGGTGGTGAAGGGCACGTGACCGGCGCCAAACACTTCCTTGACGGCGTACAGCACGCTGGTGCCGATGTCGCCATAGACCACACCAATGGCACCCAGGGTGAGTGCGCGAAGTGATGATTGAGAAATTGCCAAATAGTCACCCGGGGGCAGCGTCGCCGGGCTCCGTGTCGTGAGGGAACGCTATTTTGCGTCAGAAACGCAGGTTATTCGAAATCCTGTGCGTCGGGGTCGGTGGCTTCCAGCTCGTAACTGGCTGCCAGCATGGCCAGGCGACCCACCACACCGTACATGTAGAAGCGGTTGGGCACACTGGCACCGGGTTTGACGCCCGGCTGCGGTAATTGTGTGCTGTGCTCGAACGCCAGCGGCACGTAACCCGCACCCGGCGCATTGAGGTTTTCATCGACACCACGCCCGGCGTGCACCCGGTAGAAGCCACCCACCACGTAACGGTCCATCATATAGACCACGGGTTCGGCCACCGCGTCGTTGACGCGCTCTTGCGTCAGCACGCCTTCCTGGACCATGAAGTCATGCGGCAACCAAGGGGCCTTGCGGCCTTTGGTCAGGGTCTGGATGCGTTCTTGCAGCGCCTGCATGTCTTTGGCGTCGCGCACGGTGACGATGCCCAGTTCGTGGGTGCCGTGGTCGGCTTTGACCACCACAAAGGGTTTTTCCTTGATGCCGTACTCTTTGTACTTGCGTTTCACGCGGGTCAGAACCGTATCGACCTGGGTTTGCAAACAGTCCAGCCCCTCGCTGTCACCCATGTTGACATTGGCACAGCGGTCAAACAGGGGGTGAATCAGCCAGGGATCAACGCCCAGCAATTTGCCCAGGCGTTTGGCCACTTCTTCGTAACACTTGAAATGCGTGCTCTTGCGCCGGGTGGGCCAACCCGCGTGCAGCGGCGGTAGCAGGTATTGCTCGTAAATTTCTTCCAGAATGCCGGGCACACCAGCGCTCAGGTCGTTGTTGAGCAAAACGGTGCAGGGGTCAAAGTCTTTGAGCCCGAGGCGGCGCTTGCCGCGAATGACCGGCTCCAGCGTCACCCGGTCACCGTTTTGAAGCTCATACGTGGTATTTTTTTTGACGGCCGGGTCGATCGAACCCAGCCGCACATTCAGGCCCGCCATGTTGAAAATGCGTTGCAGTTGCGCCAGGTTGGCCAGGTAAAAACTGCTGGGCTGGCCGTTTTCCGGGATCACCAGCAGGTTGCGCGCTTCCGGGCAAATTTTCTCGATGGCCGCCATGGCCGCCTGCACGGCCAGCGGCAGCATTTCGGGGGTCAGGTTGTTCCAGCCACCGGGGTACAGGTTGGTATCGACCGGGGCCAGCTTGAAACCGGCGTTGCGCACATCCACCGAGCTGTAAAACGGCGGTGTGTGCTCCATCCACTCCAGCCTGAACCAGCGCTCGATGGCGGGCATGGAATCCAGCACGCGCTGCTCCAACTCGTTGATGGGGCCCGTCAGGGCAGTGATCAGGTGCGGGACCATAGGAGACCTTGCATAGTGTGGCGCAGATTTTAAGGGCCTACTTGCCGCCTTCGGTCAGCCAGTGCACCAGCGCCGGTTCAGCCACGCACTTCACCTTCGCCCAGCACCACATACTTGAGCGAAGTCAGACCTTCGATGCCAACCGGACCGCGGGCGTGAAACTTGTCGGTACTGATGCCAATTTCGGCACCCAGGCCGTACTCAAAGCCATCGGCAAAGCGGGTGCTGGTGTTGACCATGACGCTGGCCGAATCGACCTCGCGCAAAAACTGCTGCGCGTGCATGTGGTCACGCGTCAGGATGGCATCGGTGTGGTGGCTGGAGTACTGGTTGATGTGGGCTATGGCCTCATCCACACCTGAAACCACCTTGATGCTGATGATGGGTGCCAGGTATTCTTCAAACCAGTCGGCCTCCAGCGCAGGTTGCAGCGTCATTTTTTGCGGGCAGGCTTGCAGCAGCGTCAGGGCTTCGGGGTCGCATCGCATCTCCACCCCCTTGGTTGCATAAATGGCACCGATCAAGGGCAAAAATTGGGCCGCCACGCCGCGCGCCACCAGCAGGCTCTCGGTGGCGTTGCAGGGGCTGTATTTGTTGGTTTTGGCGTTGTCGGCCACCTTGACGGCCATGGCCAGGTCGCACGGGTCATCGACATAAGTGTGGCAGTTGCCGTCCAGGTGCTTGATGACCGGCACCTTGGCGTCGCGGCTGATGCGCTCGATCAGGCCCTTGCCGCCGCGTGGAATGATTACATCCACAAATTGGGGCATGGTGATGAGTTCACCCACCACGGCGCGGTCGGTGGTTTGCACCAGTTGCACGGCATGGGCGGGCAGGCCGGAGTCGATCAGGGCCTGTTGCACCAGTCGGGCCAGCGCCTTGTTGGACTCAATGGCCTCCGAGCCGCCGCGCAAAATGCAGGCGTTGCCGCTTTTGATGGACAGGCTGGCGGCCTCGATGGTGACGTTGGGCCGGCTCTCGAAGATCATGCCGAAGACGCCAATCGGCACGCGCATCTGGCCGACCCGGATGCCGCTGGGCTGCTGGCGCAGGGCGGTGATTTCGCCAATGATGTCGGCCATGGCGGCCAGTTGCTCGCAGCCCTGGGCACAGGTCTCGATCACTTTGGGGGTGAGCTTGAGCCGGTCCACCATCGGTGCGGCCAGGCCCGCAGCGACAGCGCGTTCCAGGTCTTTGGCGTTGTCGATTTGCAGCGCATCCACGTTGGCGCGCAGCAGCTTGGCGAGTTGGCGCAGCGCGGCGTTGCGGGTCGCTGCCGGCACTTTGGCCATCAGGGCCGAGGCCTGTTTGGCCTGCAAACCCAGGGTCTGGGTGTCGGTGGTGGCAAGGGGTGTATTCATGGTAGCTCAGGGCCGTGGCATTGCCTCCAGCACCGATCGACCCAACTGGCGCTCCAACTGGGTGAGCGAGATGACGCCACGAATGCGGGCCGGGCCTTGCGAAGTGGCCGATTGCACCACCAGCAAGTGGCTGTGTTTGAGTTTTTTGAAGGTGGCAATCACCCGGCCTACGTTGCTTGCTTTCAACTCGTTGTAGTCCAGTGCATCCAGCGCTGCCAGCGGTGTCATGACATCGGCCACCGACAGGTCCTGGCGCCGGATGTTGCGTTTATTGATCTGCCGCATCGGCTTTTCGCCCACCAGGTCGGCCAGCGTGATCAGGCCATCCACGCACGGGAAACCGCTCACCACGAACAGCGAGCGTACGCCTTGATGAATCATGGCTTGCTCGGCTTTGTCCAGAGACGTGTGCGGATCGATGGTGGCGGCCTTGACCCTGGCCAGGTCGGTCATGACCTCGATGCCGGGCGACTGCTCCGTCACCGCGCCTTGCTCCTTGGGTTGCGCTTGCTCGATGCAGGTGTTCTCCGGAAAGCGGAAGGTTGAAAGTGCAGTTGGGTGCATGGGCGGTCTCCTGGCTATGGTTGGCTGAAGGTGGCGGTAAATCAGTGAAACGGCAAACAAGTTGTCGTTCCAGGACTGGCATCGTACTTGATTTGGCCATGGGGCTGTCCTGAATGCCATGGCAACAAAAAAACCCGATTTTGGGGGAAAACACCAGCACACAAGTCGGGTGAGTTGACCAATAATAAGACCACACTATTTTTTATGTGCAACTTTTTTTCCGGAGATTGATCCCCATGCGTCTTATCAAGAAAATCAGCCTGGCCTTGAGCCTGGGTGTCGCTCTCGTTGGCAGCGCTGCGCTGGCCCAACAGCAGCAGTTTATCAATGTGCTCACCGGTGGCCAAAGCGGCGTGTATTACCCGCTGGGCGTGGCGCTGTCGCAGATTTACGCCAAAGCCATACCCAACGTCCGTTCCACGGCCCAGGTCACCAAAGCCTCGGCGGAAAACCTGAACCTGCTGCAAGCTGGCCGTGGTGAACTGGCGCTGGCGCTGGGCGATTCGGTGTCGGATGCCTGGAAGGGCGACGCTGAAGCTGGTTTCGCGACCAAGCTAGACAAGCTGCGTGGCCTGTCAGCCACCTACAACAACTACATCCAGATCGTCGCCAATGCCGACTCCGGCATCAAGACCCTGGCCGACCTCAAAGGCAAGCGCATCTCGGTCGGTGCCGCCAAATCCGGCACCGAGCTCAATGCCCGCGCTATTTTGAAAGCGGCAGGCCTTTCTTATGCTGATCTGGGCAAGGTCGAATATTTGCCCTTTGGCGAGTCGGTCGAGCTCATGAAAAACCGCCAGCTCGATGCCACCTTGCAATCCGCCGGTTTGGGCGTGGCCTCGATCCGCGATCTGGCCACGTCGATCAAGATTGTGGTGATTCCGGTGCCCGCTGATGTGGTGAAAAAAGTGGGCGATGAGGCCTACCAGGCCACCAGCATCCCGGCCAACACCTATGCAGGGCAAACCACCGACATTGCCACCGCTGCCATTCCCAACTTTTTGGTGACGCACTCGGGTGTGTCCGATGAGGTGGCCTACCAAATGGCCAAGACCATGTACGACAACATTGACACCCTGTACGCGGCCCACAATGCGGCCAAAGCCATCAAACGCGAAAATGCTGTCAAAGGCATGCCCATTCCCCTGCATCCCGGTGCAGCCAGGTACTACAAAGAAGTAGGCTTGATCAAGTAGTCAATATCCAGAATCGTCACTGCGAAGCGTGGCAGTCCATGCGACATGGATCGCCACGGCCTACGGCCTCGCGATGACGGCACTGGTGCATTGCAATGACGGACACTGCGGTCTGTTCCGCCACAAGAAATTCCCATGAGTCATGACCACGAACCCCAAACCAGAACGTTGAGCCGTGCCATTTTTTGGGTGGCACTGCTGTTTTCCAGCTTCCAGCTCATCACGGCGGCGTTCAGCCCCTTGTCCAGCCAGGTGGTGCGCGCGGTGCATGTGGGTTTCGTGCTGCTGCTGATTTTTGCGCTGTTCCCGCCGCTGGAAGACAGCGCGCGCCATGCCGCCAAAGGTCGGGTGCTGGGCTGGATGCTGGGCCTCACCGGTTTTGTCTTCAGCCTCTACCATTGGGTCTTTGAGGCCGATCTGACGCAGCGCGCGGGTGAACTCATCCCCATGGACTGGGTGATTGGCGTGGTCACCGTGGCGCTGGTGTTTGAAGCCGCCCGGCGTGTCATGGGCTGGGGCTTGCCCATCATTTGTGGCGTGTTTCTGCTTTACGGTTTGTTTGGTCAGTACCTGCCAGGCGCCCTGGCGCACCGGGGTTTTGGCGTGGATCAGATTGTCAGCACGCTGGGCTTTGGCACCGAGGGCATTTACGGCACGCCCACCTACGTGTCGTCCAGTTACATCTTCCTGTTCATCCTGTTTGGCGCCTTTCTGGAGCAGGCCGGCATGATCAACCTGTTCAATGACTTTGCCATGGGCATGGTCGGCCACACGCGCGGCGGGCCGGCCAAGGTGTCGGTGATCTCGTCAGGCCTGATGGGCACCATCAACGGCTCGGGCGTGGCCAATGTGGTCACCACCGGGCAATTCACCATTCCACTGATGAAACGCTTTGGCTACAGCCCGGCCTTTGCCGGTGGCGTGGAAGCCACGTCGAGCATGGGCGGCCAGATCATGCCGCCGGTGATGGGCGCGGTGGCCTTCATCATGGCCGAGACCATCAACGTGCCCTATGTGGCCATCGTCAAGGCCGCGCTGATTCCGGCCATTTTGTACTTCATCACCGCGTTCTGGATGGTGCATCTGGAAGCCGGCCGCAAGGGGCTCAATGGCCTGCCCAAAGACCAGTGTCCCAACCCCTGGACGGCGGTGCGCCTGCGCTGGTACCTGCTGCTGCCACTGGTGGGCCTGGTGGTGCTGCTGTTCTCGGGCTACACGCCGCTGTTTTCCGGCACGGTGGGGCTGGCGCTTACCGTGGTGCTGATTTTTGGCGCGGCGGTCATGACCGGGGTCAGTAGTCTGGCCTTGCGCGGGCTGTTCTGGGCGCTGCTGGGTCTGGCTTGTGCAGGCTTCTTCCAGTTTGGCGTTGGCACGTTTTTTGTGGTCGTGGCGCTGCTGGTGGCCCTGACCCTGATTCGCCGCGTCGGTGGTGATGCGCGCAAGCTGGCCATTCGCGCCATGGTCGATGGCGCCCGCCACGCCCTGCCGGTGGCGATTGCCTGCGCCCTGGTGGGCGTCATCATTGGCATGATCAACCTGACCGGTGTGGCCGCCGAGCTGGGCGGGCGCATTATTGCAGTGGGCGAGAGCAGCCTGTTTCTGGCGCTGCTGCTGACCATGGTGATCTGCCTGGTGCTGGGCATGGGCATTCCGACCATTCCGAACTACATCATCACCAGCTCGCTGGCGGCACCCGTGCTGCTGAAACTGGGTGTGCCGCTCTTGGTGTCGCACATGTTTGTGTTTTACTTCGGCATCATGGCCGACCTGACGCCGCCGGTGGCGCTGGCTGCCTTTGCAGCAGCACCGATTGCCGGGGTCAGCGGTCTGAAGATCAGCGTGCAGGCGCTGCGGGTGGCCATTGCGGGCTTCATCGTGCCCTTCATGGCGGTCTATAGCCCGGCGCTGATGCTGCAAAGTGGCGACTGGATGGACACCAGCTGGATCGTCTTCAAGGCACTGGTCGCAATTGCCATGTGGGGCGCGGGCGCCATTGGCTTTTTGATCACCCCGCTGAGCTGGACTGAACGTGTGGTGACTATTTTGGCGGCCAGCTTGCTGGTGGTGGCACTGCCCCTGACCGACGAACTGGGCTTGGGCCTGATTGCCGTTTTCATTGCATGGCATGTGTGGCGCAGCCGATCGCAGTGAATCGGCTGTCATTGCGAGTGCAGCGCGGCAATCCATGGTTCCCAGAATACCTGGACTGCCGCGTCGCTGACGCTCCTCGCCGTGACGGTTGGAAGCTTGGCGCATGAGCATCCTGGGCATCTGCCTGAGCCTGGCCGCTGCGCTGCACGGCAGCCCCGTGGTGTTCGTGCCGGTGACCGAGTTCACGCTGGCCTGGACCCATTCGATTGAAAAAGTGCGCTGGGAAGAAGACTACGCGGTGCGGCTGGACCCGCTGACCGGGCAGCCGCTGCTGCACGCCGTGCTGGCCCGGGTGCGCGGCTCCGCTGCGGGCATGGAGCCGCCGCCCGATGCTCTGTTGCGCCAGGGTTGGTACCAATACACCCCGGCGATCACCACCCCTGGCGAATTGCGCCTGACACGCTCGGAGTTCACGCCCGATTACGAAGCGTGTGTGCAGGGCCGCTGTCAGTCGTTGTCCGTCTGGATGGCGTCAGATGGCGGCGTCACGCTGCTCAAAGCCTGCCGCGGCCTGTAGCCCGGATGAAGCGAAGCGCAATCCGGGATGGTTGGCAACCGCACCGTCTTATCGGTCAGGAAGCCAATGCACCAAGCCCCCGGATTGGCATCCGGGCTACGGGCGCCGGGCAGGCCCTGTGTTTAGCGTCGGTAAAAAAAGCGCTTGCAGGTCATTCAAAAAGTCAAAGCCGCGCACACTGGGCTGCACGTGCTTGTCTGCTACGCTGAGCAAGCCTTGCGCCTGCGCCTGCTCCAGTCCGGCTTGCAAGGCTGACAGCGGCATGCCGGTGCGCTCGGTAAACAAAGTCAAATCAAAACCACTCGCCAGCCGCAGCGCGTTGAGCATGAACTCGAACGGCAGCTCGGCGCGCTTGACATCCAAGTCCTGCACCACACACTGCCCCGCCAGCGCCTGGGTCATGTAAAGCGCCGGGTTGCGGGTGCGCACCTGGCGCACCACCCGGTGCGCAAAACTGAGTTTGCTGTGCGCCCCGGCGCCAATGCCCAGATAGTCGCCAAACTGCCAGTAGTTCATGTTGTGCGCGCTGGTGTGGCCGGGGCGGGCATAGGCCGAAACCTCGTAGCGCTGCAGGCCCGCCATCCCGGTCATGTCGGTGATCAGGTCCAGCATGTCGGCAGCCAGGTCGTCGTCCACGGCCGGTGGCGGGTATTTGGCAAAGAAGGTGTTGGGCTCGATGGTCAGGTGGTAAATCGACAGGTGCTGGGGCGCCAGCGCCAAAGCGGTGGCGACATCTGCGCGCAACAGGTCGAGCGTCTGGCCGGGCAGGGCGTACATCAGATCCAGGTTGAAGGTGTCAAACGCCTGTGCCGCTTCTTCCACCGCCGCGATGGCCTGGGCACGGTCATGGACCCGGCCCAGCGCGCGCAAAAAATCATCGTTGAAGCTTTGCACACCCACCGACAGGCGGGTCACGCCCGCTGACCGGTAAGCTTTGAAGCGGTCCTTCTCAAACGTGCCGGGGTTGGCTTCGAGCGTGATTTCAGCGTTGGCGGCCAGCCGCACGCGCGCCCGGATGCCGGCCAGCAACTGGTCGATGGCTGGCGGCGAGAACAGGCTGGGCGTGCCGCCGCCGATGAACACGGTTTGCACGCTGCGGCCCCAAATGAGTGGCAGCGCGGCTTCAAGGTCGGCCATCAGGGCATCAATGTAGGCTTGCTCGGGCAACTCTGCGGCGCGCATTTCATGCGAGTTGAAGTCGCAATAGGGGCATTTTTTCAGGCACCAGGGCAGGTGCACATACAGCGACAGTGGCGGCAGGCTGCCGAGTTGCAGCGTGCCGGGGCGCATGTAGTGCTGGATGTCACGTGTCATGACAGGCGCATCCGTCAAAGGGGTGTCTTGCTGGATCGGGATCATCGGAATTTTTAGGCGTGAACTGCGTAGCAGCCGGATGGGGCGACCGCCTCATACTGGGGTACCAGAAATCGGCGATCACCCCATCCGGCTGCTACGCTGATCCGGTTGATCGCTTGCAAATTTTGTCTGAATACCGTAATCCCAATGGCTGAAAGGTCATTTGGTTGACACACCTGTGCGTCTAGCGAGGCAGGCCCTCTGGGGGGCTGACGATTTCTGGTACCCCAGCATGAGGAAGCCGCCCAGAGGGCCTGCCTCGCGGGTTTCGTAAAGAACGGACTTTGCCTTGGTGTCAACGTCGCTGCGTTCGCGTGTTCAATTCTCACAACCAGCGCTCGCGCATCAGCGCCACCATGGCAGCCGCTGCGCGTCCCCGGTGGCTGTTGGCGTTTTTCACTTCTACCGGCAGTTGGGCAAAGGTTTGGCCAAATTCGGGGATGAACATCACCGGGTCAAAGCCAAAGCCGTTGTTGCCCATGGGCTCACGGGCGATATCACCCACGACACGGCCCACCGCCACCAGCGGCTCGGGGTCGTCGGGCGAGCGCAGCGCCACCAACGTGCTGACCAGCGCCGCGCGCCGGTTGTCCATGCCTTGCATCTGTTCCAGCAGGGCGCGCACGTTGTTGTTGTCGCCCTTGGGGTAGCCGAATTGGGTGGCGTAATAAGCCGTTTGCACGCCCGGCAGGCCGCCAAACGCATCCACGCACAGGCCGGCATCGTCGGCCACGACGGGCAGGGCGCTGTGCTGGGCGGCGTGACGCGCCTTGGCCAGCGCGTTTTCAATGAAGGTGTGAAACGGCTCCGGGGCTTCCGGGATACCCAGGCTGCCCTGCGGGATCAGCTCGAAACCCAGCGGCGCAAACATGGCTTGCAGCTCAGCTAACTTACCGGGGTTGTTGGATGCCAAAACAATTTTCATAAGACCTTGGGCTCAAGCACTGATGGATGGCGCGCTGGAAGTTATTTTTTGGAGAGTGATGCCTGTTGAAGTTGAACCAGTTCGCGAATACCCTGGTCGGCCAGCGCCAGCAGTGCATCCATCTCCGCACGGCTGAAGGCGGCACCTTCGGCGGTGCCTTGCACTTCCACGTAGTGGCCACCCGCCGTCATGACCACGTTCATGTCGGTGTCACAGGCTGAGTCTTCGGTGTATTCCAGGTCCAGCAGCGGCGTGCCCTGCACCATGCCCACCGAGATCGCTGCCACGGCCTCGCGAATGGGGGATTGGGTCAGCTTGCCCTGCGCCAGCAAACCGGTGACCGCATCCTGCGCCGCCACAAAGGCCCCGGTGATGGCCGCAGTGCGGGTGCCACCGTCGGCTTGCAGCACATCGCAGTCAAGGTGAATAGTGCGTTCGCCCAGCAGGGTCAGGTCAAATACCGAGCGCAGGGCGCGGCCGATCAGGCGCTGGATTTCCTGGGTGCGCCCGGTTTGCTTGCCACGCGCGGCCTCGCGGTCGCTGCGGCTGTGGGTGGCACGCGGCAGCATGCCGTATTCCGCCGTGACCCAGCCCTGGCCTGTGCCTTTCTGGTGCGGTGGCACTTTGTCCAGCACCGAGGCATTGCACAGTACTTTGGTGTGGCCAAACTCGATCAGCACCGAACCTTCGGCGTGCCGGGTGTAGCCCCGGGTGATGGTCACCGGGCGCAGGGCGTTGGCGGCGCGTGCGCCAGTTCTTGAAAATTGGGTCATGTCAGGGGCTCAAATTGTTTGGTTCGCCGTGCGTGTGCTTCAGCCAGTTCGGCCTTTGGGTAGAAGCAAAATCGACATCATGGCTGGACTCGGTGGCGATGTCACACTGCCCGTGCTCCAGGGGGCCGGGTGTTTGCCAGCTGAGCGCCAGACAGGTGACGTTGTCACTGTTGTCGCCCGCCTGAAGAAGTGCACGATCGACCAGGTCAGGTACCGCGGTTGCCACTGTTTTTTGACTCAATTCGCTAACGATGTCCTGCTCGGGCAGGCTGGACCATAGGCCATCAGAGCAGAGCATGAGTGTGTCGCCTTGTTGCAAAGCCAATGGCTCGACCCTGCTGAAGATGGGCTTGACGGGCGAGCCCAGACAGGTGAACAAGACGTTGCGGTTGGGCTCGGTTGGCTCGGGGGCTGTGGTGCCCTGATGACGGTTGTGGCGACTGCGTTCCGCAAAAGAATGATCCTGGGTGCGGGCCAGCAGTTGCTGTTGGCGAACCAGATAGAACCTGGAGTCGCCACAGTGGGTCCAACACACATGGCCCGACTGGATGACCGCGATGACGAGGGTGGTGCGGGGCGCATCGCGCATGGCTTTTTCCATCGCGTACTGCAGAATTCGGTGATGCGCCGCCATCATGGCGCTCTCCAGGAAACCAGCAACGTCGGTCAGTTTGGGTTGCGCCATTGTTTGAAACAGATTGGCCACGGTTTCGACGGCCAGATACGCAGCCACTTCGCCTTCGGGGTGTCCGCCCAGGCCATCGGCCAGCATCAGCACGGCACTGTCACGGGTGTAGCAATACCCCATGCGGTCTTCGTTGACCTTGCGTCCGCCCTGGCGACTCAGCTGGAAAACTGAAAACCTCATGAGATTTTTTTACCCATTTCCGTTGCTTTGAGGACAGTTTTTTTGGTATTTTCCAGCACGTCATCGAATTGAAGTTTGACCTTGTCAGCCATCGTCAGCTGGGTGTAGCGCCGGGCCCCTGAGCGATTCATTTCTTTTTGCAGGGCAAAAACAGATTGCGGCCGCATCAGGGGGTCCAGTTCCATGCACCAATGCACGATTTCCACCAGGTCATCGGAATAAACACCTTGCAAACGTTTCAGGGTTTTCAATGTTTTGTCTTCGGGTACACGTTGCGGCGCATCACTGGGAGGATAGCCGTGCATGCAGGCAAACATGCACGCGCCGATGGCGTAAATATCGGTCCATGGCCCCATGGTGGTGTCGCGCCGGTACATCTCCGGGGCGGCAAAGCCAGGGGTGTACATGGGCCGAATGAAGTTACCTTCCTTGCTCAACACTTCGCGGGCGGCGCCAAAGTCGATCAACACGGCCTTGTTGTCATCGGTGATGAAAATATTGGCGGGCTTGATGTCCAGGTGCAGCATCTTGTGCTGGTGGACGATACGCAAACCACGCAAGACTTCATCAAACAGCGAGCGTATGGTGGATTCGCGAAACACCTTGGCTTGTCCGAGATTGCGGGCCACCACAATAAAGTCCTGCAGACTGGCGCCTTCCAGGAAGTTGGTCACCATGTAAACGGTTTCGTTTTCCCGAAAAAAATTCAGTACGCTGACCACCGAAGGGTGGGAAATTTGCGCCAGTGCGCGGCCTTCTTCAAAAAAACTTTTCAGACCGAGCCGGTACAGCGACAACTTCTCAGGGGACACCTGCGGCTGCAACTGGCCCGGCTCGCGCGCGACCAGCGAGGCCGGCAGGTATTCCTTGATGGCGACCTGCTGGCCATCAGCCTGCGCTGCCAGATAAACCACACCAAAGCCACCTGCGGCCACCCGGCGCATCACCCGATAACCACCAATCAGGGTGCCAGGTGGTAGCGGGGAGGGTTTTGACTTGGACATATTTTCAAATGGGCGGACATCGGTTGTCGCTGGAACCGGGTTATTCTTGACACCATTCAACACAACAGATTATTGATATGTCAGTTTACAGCATGACGGGTTACGCCAGCGCCCAGCACAGCAGTGCCGCCACTTCCCCTGCGTGCGATGCCGCAACATCGTCGGCCATGCGTCTGGGACTTGAAATCCGGTCGGTCAACAGCCGTTATCTTGATTTATCGTTCAAGCTGAGTGATGAATTGCGCAGCTTTGAGCCGGCTTTGCGCGAGTTGCTGGTGCGCCGCCTCAAACGCGGCAAAGTTGAAATTCGTGCCGTACTGGAAAGCAATGCAGCCAACTTGATGGCTGAGCCTTCCACACGTCTGTTGCAACGCCTCAATACGATTCAGGACAGCGTCAAAGCCTGGTTGCCGCAGGCCACGCCTTTGAGCGTAGCCGATGTGATCCGCCTGACGGCGGGCACGAGCACGACCGGGCAGGACTGGCAAGCCAGCCTTCTCGCCTTGGCTGAACAAGTACTGCAGTCGCTGCTGGCGGCGCGCGAGCGCGAAGGGGCACGCCTGGCCTTGATGCTGCAAGACCGCATGGGGCAACTGCGCAGCCTGGCGGCGCAGGCCGAGCCGCTGGTGCCTCAGTTGGTGGCGCAGCAACGCCAGCGTTTTCTGGACCGCTGGCGCGATGCCATGGGACTGGTCGAGGGTGGTGCCTTGCCGGAAGCCGCGCAAGACCGGGCGCTGGCCGAGGCAACCGCTTTTGCCATTCGCATTGATGTGGCCGAGGAACTGACACGCCTGAGCTCGCATCTGGATGAGTTGGCGCGGCTGATCACCAAGGGCGGCGAAATTGGCAAGCGGCTCGACTTTCTGATTCAGGAGCTGCACCGGGAAGCCAACACGCTGGGCTCCAAATCGGCAGCGCTGGAGCTCACTCACATTTCGGTGGACATGAAAGTTCTGATCGAGCAGATGCGCGAGCAGGTGCAAAACATAGAATAAGCCCATTGCTGTCCTTTTTCATAAGAGCCCCGTTGTGATCGACTACCCCGGAAATTTGTTTGTTGTGGCCGCCCCGAGTGGCGCTGGCAAGTCCAGCCTGGTGAATGCACTGCTGGAAATCGATGCGCAGGTGCGGCCTTCGGTGTCGCACACCACGCGCGCGCCGCGCGGTCAGGAAAAGCATGGCCGTGAGTACTTTTTTGTCTCCGAGCCGGAGTTCGATGCGATGGTGCAGGCCAACGCTTTTGTCGAATGGGCGTACGTGCACAAGCACCGCTATGGCACGTCGAAAAGAGCCATCGAGGAGCGCATGGCGCAGGGCTCGGATGTCATTCTTGAAATTGACTACCAGGGTGCCTTGCAAATCAAGAAAATCTTTGCCAATGCCGTCACGATTTTCATTTTGCCGCCGAGTTGGGACGAGTTGCGCTCGCGCCTGGAGCGCCGTGGTGAAGATGCACCCGAGGTGATTGACACCCGGCTCGAGAATGCCGCCGCCGAGATGGCGCAGGTGGCGCAGTTTGACTTCGTTATAATCAACGAGTCGTTTGACCGCGCCGTGTTTGATCTCAAATCCATTGTGCATGCACAGCGACTCAAGTATCTGGCGCAGCGCCGCGCCAGAGCCGACACCTTTCAAGCACTGCATATTGCCTAGTGCGCCCCCACCTGGTTTTGGAGAATTCATGGCCCGTATCACTGTTGAAGACTGCTTGTTGCAGATTCCTAACCGCTTTCAGTTGGTGTTGGCGGCCTCCTACCGCGCGCGCATGCTCAGCCATGGCCACGCGGCCAAAGTCGAGAGCAAGAACAAGCCAGGCGTGACCGCACTGCGTGAAATCGCAGCAGGCAAGGTGGGCATTGAAATGCTCAAAAAAGTGCCCTTGTAAAGCGCTGGATCAAGTTCCATAAAAAGCACCGCCAGCGGTGCTTTTTTGTTTTTGGTGCGCAAATCCGCGCCCAGCACGCTATATTCATGGCATGCGCAGTGCACACAATTCGAAACCACCAGAATCAGCCAAGGGTGTGCCCTTGCCTAAAGTGTCGAGTGTTGCCGAATCGAATGCCACGGCAGCCAGTTTTGCGAGTCTGACCAGCAAGCTTGATTACCTCAGCGCCAGCGACCTGGCCAGTGTCAGGTCGGCCTACCGGTTTTCAGACGAAGCGCATTTGGGGCAGATCAGAAACAGCGGTGAGCCCTACATTACCCACCCGATTGCGGTGGCAGCCCAGTGTGCCGAATGGAAACTCGATGCCCAGGCGCTGATGGCGGCCTTGTTGCACGACGCCATGGAAGACTGCGCGGTCACCAAGCCTGATTTGATTGAGCGCTTTGGCTCACCGGTGGCAGAGTTGGTGGATGGCCTGACCAAGCTCGAAAAATTGCACTTCAACACCCGCGAAGAAAATCAGGCCGAGTCCTTTCGCAAAATGCTGCTTGCCATGGCGCGTGACGTGCGGGTCATTTTGATCAAGCTGGCAGATCGCACCCACAACATGCGTACCCTGTCAGACGCCCCGCGCACCAAGTGGGGGCGCATTGCCTCTGAAACGCTCGAGATTTATGCCCCGATTGCCCATCGGCTCGGGCTCAATCAAACCTATCGGGAATTACAAGACCTGTCATTCAGGTACCTGCGGCCCTGGCGCTACGCTATTTTGAGCAAAGCGGTGGCCAAGGCCCGGGGGCGCCGCCGTGACCTGATTCAAAAAGTGCAGGCCGACCTGGCGTCAACGTTTGTGCGCCATGGCATGGCGGTCAGAATCACCGGCCGGGAAAAAACCCTTTATTCCATCTACAACAAGATGGAAGAAAAAAACCTGAGTTTTGCCCAAGTAACCGATATCTATGGTTTTCGCGTCATTGTGCCTTCCTTGATTGATTGCTACACCGCGCTTGGGCTGTTGCACCAGCTCTACAAACCGGTACCTGGCAAGTTCAAAGACCACATCGCGATCCCCAAGATCAACGGCTACCAGTCCTTGCACACCACCCTGGTGGGGCCGTCAGGCATCAATGTGGAGTTTCAGGTGCGCACCGAAGCCATGCATTTGGTGGCCGAAACCGGTGTGGCCGCGCATTGGCTGTACAAGGAAAACACCAACGAATCCAACGCCAACCCCGACCGCCTGGGGTCCAAATGGTTGCAGTCCCTGCTCGATATTGGCAACGAAACACACGATGCCACCGAGTTTTGGGAGCATGTCAAAGTCGATCTGTTCCCCGATGCGGTGTATGTCTTTACCCCGAAAAGCCGGATCATGGCCATGCCGCGCGGCGCCACGGTGGTCGATTTCGCCTATGCGATTCACAGCAATGTGGGCGACCATGCCGTGGCGGCAAAAGTCAACAACGAGCAAGTGCCGCTGCGCACCGAAGTTCAGAATGGCGATGTGATCGAGGTCATCACCGCCCAAGACTCCTACCCCAACCCGGCGTGGCTGGGTTTTGTCCGCACGGCGCGGGCACGCTCCAAAATCCGCCAGCATTTGCGCTCGCTGGCGCAAGACGATTCGCAAAACCTGGGTGAAAAAATGTTGACGCAAGCCTTGCGCGCCGAAGGCATTGACCACCTGCCTGACGAGCAGGGCCCGATGGCCGGTGTCTGGGACAAGTTGTTGCGCTTCAGCGGCAACCGCACCCGTTCCGAGTTGCTGGTGGAGATCGGCCTGGGCCGCCGCATTGCCAGCATTGTGGCCAAGCGGCTGGCCAAGTTGCTGTCGGATGTGGGCGAAAAGCCAAATGCCCTGTTGCTCACACGTGAGCGTTTCATGGCCGGAGAGGCTGTGGCCCAGGGCAGTGTCGCCATTGACGGCAGCGAGAACACCTCGGTGCGTTTTGCCACCTGCTGCCGCCCCATTCCAGGCGATGCCATCGTCGGTTACCTGGGCCGGGGAGAGGGCTTGACCATTCACGACAGCGCTTGCCAGGTGGCCATCAAGCTTAAAAACAAGGACAGCGAGCGCTTCATTGCGGTGGAGTGGGCCGATGAACCGGTGCGCGCTTTTGAAGCCGGCATTGTGGTGACAGTGAACAACGGCAAAGGTGTGCTGGCCAAAGTGGCAGCTGCCCTGGCTGCTGCCGAGGTTGACATTACCCAGCTCAACATGGCCGACGAATCACCGCAAGGCGCCATTGATCTGAAGTTCATCATTGCCGTGCGGGATGTGCAACAACTGGAAGGCGCGCTGCGCAATTTGCGACACACCCATGCGGTGCTCAAAGCGCAAAGAATTGGAAGTGGCAATTAGGAACCAATACCCCGCACCCCGAACCAGCCGATCAGACCCCGGATCGTCCAGGTGGTGCGGGTCCCTATCAAGCCCGTCATGACGCTGACAGGACGCACCACCGCAAAGACAAACAGCGCCAGCGCCACGACGCGCCAGCTCCAGGAATCAATAAAAAGTGAGCCACCGATCAGCAGCACGAGCATCAACTCCGAGAGCCGTTCCAGGTGCTCTTTGAAGACCAGGGATTGCGCACTGATGGTTACCGTAGCTGCCTGTGGTTCAGTGACGGGCATGACAGATTCAATGCCATCGCCAGGCAGATGTACGTGGCCTTGCAGATCGGCGCTGAGGTGTTTGAGCTCGGTCTGTCGCAGCGCCACGGCGACAAAATGGCCCCCAGCAGAATACCGGCGCCCAATGGCAAGCCCAGCACGTAACAGGCAAAGGCAGCGATCATCCCGACGCTGGCCATCATCGACACCGATGCCAGCAAAATTGGCGCTCGCCAGCGTGTGAGTTTGACCGGTACCGGCATCTTGACACCGGCTGAAAACAGAGAAATCAGCACCACCACTTCGGTCAACACTTCCAGCAGCGCCGATTGCTTGAGCGGATTGAAGTGAAAGAAATTGAAGACCGTCGGGCCCACCAGCAGGCCGACCGCCAGATAGACGATGGCCGGCGTTACGGGCAGGTTTTTGAGCAATGAGACGGTCAGGCCCCGGGTCAGCAGCAGGCCACCTACCAGCAAAAACCATTGTGCGTTAGTCATTTCTTTGGCTGTCCTTGAATTGACATGCAGCGTAATGGGCAGATGCGGCCAGGTCTGTGTGCCAGGCAACCGAAGGTGCTATTCAACTGTCACAGACTTTGCCAGATTGCGCGGTTTGTCCACATCGGTGCCGCGCGCGCAGGCGGTGTGGTAGGCCAGCAATTGCAGCGGCACCACGTGCAGCATGGGCGAGAGTTCGCCGTAGTGCTCGGGCATGCGGATCACATTCAGACCTTCCCCGCTGGCAATGTGCGAATCAGCGTCGGCCAGCACATACAGCACGCCGCCGCGGGCGCGCACCTCGTGCATGTTGCTCTTGAGTTTTTCCAGCAAGGCGTCATTCGGTGCCACGGTGACCACCGGCATGGCACTCGTCACCAGCGCCAGCGGGCCATGTTTGAGCTCGCCCGCCGGGTAGGCTTCGGCGTGGATATAGCTGATTTCCTTGAGTTTGAGCGCGCCTTCGAGGGCGATCGGGTAATGCAGGCCGCGGCCCAGAAACAGCGCGTTTTCCTTGGCGGCGAAATCCTGTGACCAGGCGATCACCTGGGGCTCCAGCGCCAGCACGGCCTGCAAAGCGGTCGGCAGGTGGCGCATGGCCTTGATGTGGCGCGCTTCTTCGGCCTCGCTGAGCAAACCGCGCGACTGCGCCAGCGCCAAGGTGAGCAAGAACAAGCCGGCCAACTGGGCGGTGAACGCCTTGGTCGAGGCCACGCCAATCTCGACCCCGGCACGGGTCACGTAGGCCAGTTCGCATTCGCGCACCATGGCGCTGGTGGCCACGTTGCAAATGGTCAGGGTGTGCGTCATGCCGAGGCTTTGGGCGTGGCGCAAGGCGGCCAGCGTGTCGGCAGTTTCGCCCGACTGGGTGATCGTGACCACGAGCGTGCGCGCATTGGGCACCGAGTCGCGGTAGCGGTATTCGCTGGCCACTTCGACCTGGGTCGGGATTTTGGCGATGCTTTCCAGCCAGTATTTGGCGGTGCAACCACTGTAATAGCTGGTGCCGCAGGCCAGAATCAGCACCGCGTCAATGTCCCTGAAGACCCGCGCCGCGCTGGTACTGACGCCGTCAAACAGCTCCGGCATGATGCTGGTGACACCCTCCAGGGTGTCGGCAATGGCACGTGGTTGCTCGAAAATTTCCTTTTGCATGTAGTGGCGGTAGGGCCCCAGCTCGGCCGCGCCACTGTGCGCATGCACGGTTTTGACCGGGCGCTGGGCCGGTGTGAGCGTCCGGAAGGCTTTGTCCACCAGCCAGTACTTGCCCAGTTGAATGTCGGCCACGTCGCCTTCTTCCAGGTAAATGATCTGGTCGGTGACGCCGGCCAGCGCCATGGCATCACTGGCCAGGTAGTGCGACTGACCGTCTGGCCCCACGCCCAGAATCAACGGCGAACCGGCCCGGGCACCAATCAGGCGGTGCGGCTCGTCCTTGCAAAACACCGCAATGGCGTAGGCGCCGTGCAGCGAACCCAAAGCGCTTTTGACCGCTTCGAACAGGTCGCCGTCGTACAGGCTGTCAATCAGATGAGCAATGACTTCGGTGTCGGTCTGGCTTTGAAACACATAGCCTTTGGCTTGTAGCGCGGCGCGCAGTTCGTCATGGTTTTCAATGATGCCGTTGTGCACCAGCGCAATGCGACCCGGACGACTGGCTGCATCAGGCCCCGGGCCATAACTGAAATGCGGGTGCGCGTTGTGCATGGCCGGGGCGCCATGGGTGGCCCAGCGGGTGTGGGCGATGCCGGTGCTTCCCTGCAGGTGGGTGCTGCTGATTTGTTCCATTAGTTCGGACACGCGGGCAGTGCTGCGGGTGCGCTGCAGCCCATTGGCATAGACCGCCACGCCACAGGAGTCATAGCCCCGGTATTCCAGCCGGGCCAGACCTTGCACCAGAATGGGAACAATGTTGTGATTGGATACGGCGCCGACAATGCCACACATGGAGAACTCCTGAAGTGAAGGCTGCCATGTTAAAAGTACCAGTGTGAAATAGGTTATCAATTATGCGAAATTAATGAACTTTTATTTCTATAATTAAATTATTGAAATAAATATTTCAAAAAAAAGCAAAATTTGAATGAAAACATCACTCTCTCTTCGGCATTTTCTTTTGGCTCTGGCTGTCGTCGCGGTGTGGGGCACCAACTTTGTGGTCATCAAACTGGCTTTGGGGCAGATGCCGCCCCTGCTGTTTGCCACCCTGCGTTTTCTGGTGGTGGTGTTGCCGATGGTGTTCTTTTTGCCGCGTCCAGCGGTGCCCTGGCGCAATTTGGCGGCTTATGGTTTGCTGATTGGCGTGGGCCAATTCGGCTTGCTGTTTGTCGCCATGAACGGCCACATTTCACCGGGTCTGGCTTCATTGGTGATCCAGACCCAGGTGTTTTTTACCATTGGCCTGGCGATGTTGATGGCGGGCGAATCACTGCAACGGGTGCAGTGGCTGGCGCTGGCGCTGGGCGCAGCGGGCCTGGGCGTGATCGTGTCGCACACCGACGGCAGCACGACGCCGCTGGGTCTGGGGCTGATTCTGCTGGCCGCGCTGTCCTGGGCCGGTGGCAACCTGGTGTCCCGCGCGGCCGGGCGCATCAACATGGTGGCTTATGTGGTCTGGTCCAGCCTGTTTGCGGTGCCGCCGCTGGCGCTGCTGTCGCTGTGGGTGGAGGGCTGGGACGTCCTGGCTGCGGGCTTGCAGCAGGCCGATGCCTTCACCTGGGCGGCGGTGGCCTGGCAGGCCTGGGGCAATTCGCTGTTTGGCTACGCTGCCTGGGGCTGGCTGCTGGCGCGCTACTCGGCGGCCACCATCACGCCGATGGCGCTGCTGGTGCCGCTGTTCGGCATGGGTGGTTCGGCACTGTGGCTGGGTGAGGGCCTGCCGGGCTGGAAACTGCTGGCTGCCTCGCTGGTGATGCTGGGCCTGGCGCTGAACCTGTTGTGGCCGTGGTGGGCACGCCGCTGGCAGCGTCGCTGATGGCAGGAGCTTGACATGACCGTTCCTCAACCCGAGCTGGATGCCATCGACCTGCAACTGCTGGAACGCCTGCAAACGGATGCGTCGCTGAGCAACCAGGCGCTGGCCGAGCTGGTGCATGTGTCGCCGCCCACCTGCCTGCGCCGCGTCAAGCGCCTGCACGAGGCGGGGCTGATCGAGTGCGAAATCGCGGTGCTCAGTGTGGACACCCTGGCCAGCGTCATCGGCCATGGCCTGTGCGCCGTGGTCGAGATCACGCTGGACCGGCAGGATCAGGCGGCGCTGGAGGCGTTTGAACAAAAAATGGTACTGGAAGACGCCGTGCAGCAGTGCTACCGCGTGTCACCGGGGCCGGACTTTTGCCTGGTGGTGCATGCGCGCGACATGCCCGATTACCTGGCGCTGACGCAGCGGCTGTTCACGTTTGACACCAATGTGCGCAACGTCAAGACATTTTTCAGCATCAAGCGCAGCAAATTCGGCGCGCGGGTGCCGCTGCCCGTAGCGCTGTGAAGATTATTTGCTCGGCCGCTTCCAGTTCGGAATGCTGATCTGGCGGCCGCGTGCCACCGTCAAAGCCAGCGGCGCGGTGTCTTTGGTCAGCGTCGAGCCGCCACCGACCGTGCCGCCGGCACCAATGGTGACCGGGGCAATCAGCACGCAGTTGCTGCCAATGTGGACATCGGCTTCGATGATGGTGCGGTGTTTGAAGGCACCGTCGTAGTTGGCGGTGATGCTGCCCGCACCATAGTTGACGCGCTCGCCCACCGTGGCATCGCCCAGGTAGGCCAGGTGGTTGGCCTTGGCGCCCTTGGCCAGCGTGGAATTCTTGACTTCGACAAAGTTGCCGATGTGCACCTCGGCCCCCAGTTTGGTGCCGGGGCGCAGACGGGCAAACGGGCCGATCAGGGCACCGGCTCCGACCTCGACCGCGTCCTTGCTGCCCGGTTTGCCGCCTTCGATGTGGGTGAACGGGTGAATCACGGCACCGGCGGCAATGGTGGCGTTGCTGATGACGCAGTTGGCGCCCACGCGCACGCCTTCGCCTAATGTGACCTGGCCTTCAAACACACAGTTCACGTCAATCGACACATCCTGTGCGCATTGCAAAGAGCCGCGCACATCGAGCCGCGCCGGGTCGGCCAGGCGCACGCCCTGTTCCATCAGTTGCCGCGCCAGACGGTGCTGGTAAGCGCGCTCCAGCTCGGCCAGTTGCACCGGACTGTTGACACCTGCCACCTGGCATGCGTCAGCAATCTTGTGCGCCACCACGGGCACGCCGTCAGCTACCGCAAATTTGACGATGTCGGTCAGGTAATACTCGCCTTGTGCATTTTTGTTGTCCAAGCGTGCCAGCCAGGTCTTTAATTGGGCCGCAGGCACCGCCATGATGCCGCTATAGACCTCGGTGATGCGGCGCTGCTCATTTGTGGCATCTTTTTGCTCGACGATGGCTTGCACGGCGTCGCCCACGCGCACGATGCGGCCGTAGCCGCTGGGGTCGGCAAAATCAATGGTGAGCAGCGCCAGTTGGTTGCCCGCACAGGCGGCAATCAGTTGCTGGAGCGTGTCGGCTTGCGTCAGGGGCACATCGCCCGAAAGCACCACCACGATGCCGTCGTCACGCAGCACCGGCACCGTTTGCTGCACCGCGTGGCCGGTGCCAAGCTGCGGCTCCTGGCGGACAAAATTCAGCACCAATTGGCCGCTGCAACTTGTACTGGTGTTCAGTGCATTTTCAACTTCATCTGCACCATGACCGGTGATCACCGTGACCTGGCGCGCTGACAAGGCTGTTGCCGTGTCCACCACATGCTGCACCAGAGTGCGCCCGGCCAATTGGTGCAACACCTTGGGCAGTTTGCTTTTCATGCGGGTGCCTTTGCCCGCCGCCATGATGACGACGTCCACTGGCGACGTATTTGTGTTGCTTGAATTCCCTGTCATGCTTGCTCCGCTGCTCAATGAGTTAACCTGGCCAGATTATCACTACCGCATCAGAATCAATGCACGTTGCGGGGCAGATCGGAAAATAAATCCACGACGGGTTGCAGCTGGTTGGCCTTGCTGATCAGAGATACAAAGTGGGCCAGCTCCTCGTTCTGAATAAAGCTGGCCGACGACTCGGCGGTGAGCAGTTTGTCGGGGTGCTGCGAGCGTGCCACGGCAAACCCCTGCACGTAATCGACACCAATCTCGGTCAGCGTTTGCACGGTGGCATTGTCCTCGGCCCACTCGGCAATCACCTTCATGCCCAGGTTATTGGCGAGGTTGATGATGGCCTCGACAATGGCAATGTTGGCCGGGTGCTGGTTCATGTTGACGATGAAACTGCCATCGATTTTCAGCAGATCTGCCTTGAATTCCTTCAAATAGGAAAACGAGGTGTAACCCGCGCCAAAGTCGTCCAGCGCCACCTTGGCACCGTAACCCCGCACCCGGTCAACAAAACGGCGGGTATTGTCCAGGTCGTGCAAGGCCACACTTTCGGTGATTTCAAGACACAAAAGGCCTACCAGATGCCTGTTTTGTTCCAGCATGGCGTAAATTTCACCCAGGAATTCTTCGTCGTTAAGGGATGCACCGCTCAGGTTGATGCAGACAAATTTGGTGTGCTTCATTTGCGCGTAATGGGTGTTGAGCCAGGCCAGGGTGGTGGTCAGGACCCAGCGGTCAATCATGCCCATGCGACCACTCGCTTCGCCTGCCGCAATCAGGTGGTCGGTACGAACCAATTGGCCTTGCGGGTCGCGCATGCGCAGCAGCACCTCGAAGTTGAGCGATGCATGCGGCGCCGTGAGCGACATGATGGGCTGCATTTCGAGGTACAAACTCTCGGTGGCAGAAGGGGTGGCGAGCAGGGCAATCAATTTCAGTTCGGCCTCATGCTGCGCAAACGCATCAGCATTCTTTTCGTACACCACCAGGCCACCGGTATTACTGGACTTGGCCTGACGACAGGCGCGGTCGGCTGTTGACATGACGTCATTGAACTGCATGCCGGGGCTGACCTCGATCAGTCCGATCGAGCAACGCACCGTGAAGGCGTTGTCGCCAACGCGGTAGGGGCGGTTGCCAAGAACGTCAAGGAGGCCACGGCACACCACCGAGGCCAGGGCGATTGGCGTTGCCGGAAACACGATGATGAACTCATCGCCCCCCACACGGCCAAAATGAAATTCGCGTGACAGCATGTCCGACACCCGCCCGCACACCTGTTGCAGCACTTCATTGCCGGCGCCATGGCCAAACAGGTCGTTGATGAGCTTGAAGCGGTCCAGGTCAAGGTAGGCCACCGCCAGTGCCTTGTCTTCGGACAGCTTCCCGATGGCATGGCTGAGCGCTTTTTCGATACCGCGCCGGTTCAATATCTTGGTCAGTGAATCATGGCTGGCCAGAAATTCCATATCTGCGGTGGCCCTGGATTTCTCGGTGATGTCCTGCAGTGAGCCCTCGATCTTGTCGCGCGCCAGTGCTGCCTTGACGAGAAAACGTTTGGAGCCAGCAGAACCAGGGTGCGCCCGGCCATTGATTTCCATCTCGTTCTGGGTTTTGTTGAAAACTATTTGATGCAACAAGGTCCAGGCACCGTCATTGAAATACTGCTGCCAGCTACTGCCCTCATTGTTCAGCACATTGGGGCCCAGCATGTCGAGCAGGGCAGGATTGGCGCTCAAAAACCGGCCGCGCTGGTCAAGGGTAAACAAGCCGATCGGCATGGCCTCGAACGTATGTGCCAGCTCGGCCTGCACTTGCAGACGCTGTTCATGCTCCTGTCGCATATGTTCAGCAATTGCCAGCGCTGTGAGCAGACTTGACGACAGCGCGGCGGTGACACTGTTGACCGATCCAATCAGTCCCTTCAGACCTAACGCCGCAGCCAGCACCTCGTAGAGACTGGCGACCAGGGTGATGCTGATGGCAGTGCCGTACAAAATGGCAACTCGCGATTTTGTTTTCCGCAGAATGCGAACCAGCAAAAAAATCAGCATGGCAATGCCGAAGCCGGCGACAACCCAAATCAACGGTAAATAGGCAGCATATGGCAAGGAAACGGACAAAACCAGCAAGGGAAAACAGGTCCATTGCGCTATGCGCACGATGAATTTGTAGCCGACAAGTGATAAATCTTCCCTGAAAAGCGAGGTGAACAGGGTCAGGGTCAGTATGTAATACAGGGTCAAAGTCACAGACCTTGCCTGTATCAGCCATTCTTGCGGCACGGTGTTGCCTAACCATTGGGTGTCCCAGCCGGCAGAAAGCGAGGCCATCCGCAAATTCATCACCAGCCAGGCTGCGAACAAGACGTACAGACCATTGCGGTTGATCAAGGCTGTGATCAGGATAAAACCCGCCAAAATCAGAATACCGCCATCCAGAAGGCCGGACTTGCGGTGGAACTCCTGGCTGGAAAATTGCAAATCGGCGGCCTGCCATTGGAGGACGGAAAGACGGGCCGGGCCAATGGCGCTGCTGCGGCACAGCACATGCCCGTTGGCCAACGCTGGGCTGAGTTCAAGCGCAAAACCCGCCTTGATTGTGGAGATGCTACCGGCCGTGCCCTGGTGGCTGCCGCTGCCAAGCTGATTGAGCGTGCTGGCATCCCAGCACGCGATGTCCGTGGCATGGCGGGAGGGAAATTCGACCATCAGCGGTGTCTGTTCAGCGTCTTTGGGAACCACGAAAGTAAACCAGACCGGAGACTCCGAAAGTCGGGTGTCGTGGAAGGGTTGCAGGGGGTGCCCACGCAACTGGGCCAGCGCTTGTGCCGGCTCCAGGGTGTCAGCGGCCTCCTGGGTAACCTGGATTTGCAGTTGTTGCGGTTCAGTGACGGGGTATTGTGACTTCCAGGCAAAAAGGGCCAACAAAGACAGCAGTCCGATCGCCATTGGCAGCGCATAGGTCGAAAAGACATACAACAACAAATCCAGGAACTGGTTGAGTTGATCAATCCGCTTGCGGAAAAACCTGGATGGTTTTGGCATTTTGTTCATTGCTTTGTGTCTGAATTCCAACCCTGACATGATAAGGCCGACCGTGCTGTTTCTGCTTGTCATCAGGAAGCATGGGGTGGGCCGGGTGTTGCTGTGGTGAGCGAGTCCCCGGCCCCAACGGCTCACATGGGAAGCGTTGCACTATGCACAGGGAACGCAGACAGAGCCATCGCAGGGACGTGGTGCCAACGTTGGTCATTAATGTTGATGTCTGGATGATAGGTGTTGCACATGAAGTTGAGCAATGGGTGCTTGACTTGTGTCCAGCGATCTTGTGCGGTGTCAACATTGAATGACATCACCCGGTGCGGCAGGTTGCCGACGTGGTGAATGGGGATGTAGCCTGCGTCTGGAAAGACATCGTTGAACATCAGACGGTCATAGGTTCGGTCAACGGGCGCGCGCGCGGTAACGACCATCCATTCAACACCGGTTTGCAGACAATATTGGAAATAGGCCTTGAACAGCACGGTGGTCACAAGGCGACCGCCTTTTTCGTTGGTGACACCCAGGCGGGTGGCCTCTGCCAATGGCCGTGCCTTGAGCCATTCGGGTAACGCGATCGACTGTTCCAGGCAAAGCGGTTTGTACTCGTTGGTTTGAATGCGCATGGTACCCAGTGGTGAGCCATCAAGCTTTGATTCCGCCAGCAACACCACCACGCCGTTTTCGGCATCATCGGTTTCGGCTGTTTTGAGTGTTTCTGCGAAGTCCGGCAGATGGCGGGCATAGGCCGCGTGGCGGATCTGTACGGCTTTGTTCAAATCGGCTTCGTTGCGTACCAGTCGGACCGTGAACGGGAGCAGCTCCTCGGGCAGGGTCGGCGCAGTTGGTGCGTCCAAACGTGATGGCAGCGTGTTGAAGTTGAAAGTCTTGGCGTCAGTGGCCGTAGCATGGTGAAACATGGTGATATTCCTTGCAAAAGTTGAGTTGAACAAGCCGCATGGACCGAAATGACCCATTCGACGCGTTTGAGTTTACTTTTGCCAAAGGAATTGGCATACCCCCATACCCCCTATTCAGGCAAGTTACTGAACAGCTTCTTGCACTATTACTGAAAGGCTGAAGAGTCTTTTATGCATGCAAAGCACGGCCTGATCCTTGCTCAGCAGCAGGGCCTGGTGCGAGACGGCCAGATCGATGAACATCTGGTCGTCCGGGTCGCGGCAGGTGGCGCAGGCCTTGGGCGCGGTATCGACCAAGGTGGCCTGGCCATCAAACTGGGCCAGGACATGGGCGGCGCTGACCTGGTAAAACAGCATGCGTGGCACGATTTTTGGGTAGCCCAGCACCCGCTCCAGTTCATCACGCATGGCCTTGGTGGCGACCCATTTCAGCTGATGCGCGGCCAGAGCCAGTTTGAGCGGGCGCGAGGCGGGGTCGTCAAACACAAAGGCATCCAGCACGATGTTGGTGTCGAGAACGACCCTCACGCCATTTTTCCTGCCACCATGTCAAAGCGGAACAGGCGGCATTCGATGGGGCCGTTCCACATCGGCACGCGGCGGCTTTCCTTGAGGCGCATTTTGCTGGGCAGCTTGAGGTCGGGTGTCAGTACCCAGGCGGTCCAGCCCGAATAGTTTTTCTTCCAGTGGCTGGCCAGTTGGTTAAAAAACTCACCTGCACCCTCGGTCTGCGGCAGTTCGCGGGCGCCAAAGCGCGGCTGGTTGGGATCGTCTTCAAAACCGCCCGCATCACCCGCATTGCGTGGGGCGCCTTTGGCCACACCGCCCACGTCAATGCGTTCGCCATAGGGCGGGTTGAGCACCATCACGCCGCCACCCGTGGTACGCACGTCAATGGGCGGCATGCGCTGCAGGGCGTCGCCACCGCGAAACTCGATCACGTCGGCTACGCCGGCGCGCTCGGCGTTGCGCTGGGCAAAATCGACCATGCGGTGCGCCACGTCGCTGCCGAAAATAATGGGTTTCTGACCGGGCGCTCTGACCGCTTCAGCCTCTACGGCTTCTTTTTTGATCGCATCCCAGACGTGTTTTTGGAAAGGCACGTATTTTTCAAAAGCAAAACGGCGACGGCTGCCGGCCGCAATGTTGCAGGCCATTTGCGCCGCTTCGATGACGATGGTGCCACTGCCACAGCAGGGGTCGTACAGCGGTTTCAAATCCTCTTCACCCTCGAACCAGCCGGTGGCGGCCAACATGGCAGCCGCCAGCGTTTCTTTCAGCGGGGCGTCGCCCTTGTCTTCGCGCCAGCCGCGCTTGAACAGGGGTTCGCCCGAAGTGTCGATGTAGAGCGAGCAACTGTCGGTGGTCAGGTGGGTGTAGATGCGCACATCGGGCCACTGGGTGTTGACATCCGGGCGCACGCCATTGGCGGTAACGCGAAAGCGGTCACAGACCGCGTCCTTGATTTTGAGGGCGGCAAAATTCAGCGAAGTGAGCGGGCAGTGCTGCGCGGTGATTTCGACCTTGATGCTCTCACGCGGGGTAAACCAGCGCTCCCAGGCCACCTCGGAGGCGGCGCGGTACAAGTCCTGTTCGCTGCGGTACTCGGTGTAGCTCAACAGCACCAGCACGCGCTGGGCCAGACGGCTGTAGAGGTTGAGCAGCATGGCATCAGCAAAAGAGGTGCGCACCGCCACGCCGCCGCGCTGCTTGGTCACACAACCCGGCGGCAAGCCGGTGATGCGCAGCACCTCGGGTGCCAGGTAATCCTCAACGCCAGCGGCGCAGGGGAGAAAGAGTTGGAGCTGGTTCACAATGATTTCCTTAAAGACGCTGGGGCAATGCGCAGGCCTTCGCGGTATTTGGCCACCGTGCGGCGGGCGCATTCAATGCCCTGTTCCTTGAGCATCTCCGACAGCTGGTTGTCGCTCAGCGGTTTTTTCGGGCTTTCGGCCGCCACAAATTGCTTGATCAGGGCGCGCACCGCGGTGCTCGACGCATTGCCGCCCGACTCGGTGCCCAGGCCGGAGCCAAAAAAGTATTTGAGCTCGAAGGTGCCAAACGGTGTCGCCATGTACTTGGCGGTGGTCACGCGGCTGATGGTGGACTCGTGCAGGCCCAGCTCGTCGGCAATTTCGCGCAGCACCAGCGGGCGCATGGCCAGCTCGCCGTGCACAAAAAAGCTTTTTTGGCGTTCTACGATGGCTGAACTGACGCGCAGAATGGTGTCGAAGCGCTGCTGGATGTTCTTGATGAACCAGCGCGCTTCCTGCAGGCGTTGCTGCAGGGCCGCAAAGTTGGCGGCATCGCTGCCGCCGGCCTTGTGGCCTTTAAGCGCGTTGGCGTAGATGTCGTGCACGCGCAAACGCGGCATCACATCGGGGTTCAGGCGCACCAGGAATTTGGTTTGCGTCCCCTGGCTGACAGGGACGACCAGCACATCGGGCACCACGATGTTGCGCTCGACATTGACAAATCGGCGGCCTGGTTTGGGCTCCAGGCGAGCAATCAGGGCAATGGCCGCACGCACCTGGGCGTCGCTGGCCTCGCACAAAGG
>PHCO01000198.1 GCA_002842265.1 Betaproteobacteria bacterium HGW-Betaproteobacteria-18
ACCACGCCCTTGCGCTCGGCCACCAGTCGCCAGTAGCGCTGCTCCAGCGGCTGCAACTCTTTCAGGCGTGCCGTGTCGCGGGCCGGGTCGGCGCGGTATTTGTCCAGCCGTGCTGTGATGGCTTTTAAATAACGGGCAAAGTGGTGCAGCGAGGCCCAGGGTGTGATGCTCAAAAAGCGCTTGGGCATCAGGCGCGCCAGTTGTTGGGCGGCGTCCAGCGTGGCATCCGGCGCGTTTTTGGTGTCCTTGATCTTGCGCGCTGCCAGCGCGTATTCGGCCAAAATCGTGGCAGCCAGTCGCGCCACCTCGGTGGCGATCAGGGTGAGGCGGCCCCGGCCCTCGTCGACGCGCTTTTTAAAAGCAAATTCGTCGGTAGGCAAGGGCTCCAGCAAAAAGGCCCGGTCCAGCGCCACCTGGATGATTTGCTCGCGCAGTTCTTCCAATGTGCCGCCGGTACCTGAGCCATCGGGGGTTTTGCCAACCTGCATGTAAGTGACCGCCATTTTTTGCAGGTCGTGCACGTTTTTTTCAAGGTATTTGAGGGCGTCCTTGATCTGCAAGGCAAAGAGGCGGCGCAGGCCCGCACGGTGTTTGGCGGCGGCCACATCGGGCTCGTCAAAGACTTCAATCGTGACCGCATCACCCGCGTCGATCAGACCAGGGTAGCCAATCAGCGTCTGGCCGCCTTTCTGGATTTCGAGCAGCTCGGGCAGCTCGCCAAAGGTCCAGGCGGTGTAGCGCTGGGTCGCCACCGGAGCCTTGTTTTCGATGGCGCGCTTACCCGGCATGTCCGTGCTCTGTTGTCCGTCATCGCGAGGCCGCAGGCCGTGGCGATCCATGCTTGCGGGCTTCGTGGATTGCCGCGCTGCAGCCTGTCCTGAGCTTGGCCTGTCCTGAGCTTGACGAAGGGTCGAAGGGCTCGCAATGACGGTAAAAGCAGCAACGTTCGCTGCGCCCTGCCCCAGCTTGAGCCCGGCTAGCGCCTGAAATGCCCCGCGTGCCTGCGCCCCCAGCTCGGCCTTCAGGGCGCCCAGGTTGCGCCCGGTGCCCAGTTGGCGGCCGTGTTCATCGACGACCCGGAAGTGCATGAAGAAGTGCGGACTGAGCATGTCCTGCTTGATGTCGGCACGCACCACATCGACGGCGGTAGCGGCGCGCACCAGTTTGAGCACGGCATCCAGCAGCGAGCCGTGGCCAAAGAGCTCGGGCGCGTTCAGCGTTTCAGCCATCTTGCGGGCGCTCTCGGGCAGCGGCACCAGCCGTGAGCGCGGACGCTGGTGCAGGGTTTTGATCAAGGCCTGGATTTTGTCCTTGAGCATGCCCGGCACCAGCCACTCGCAGCGCTCTTCATTGACCTGGTTCAACACAAAAAGCGGCACGGTTACCGTCAGGCCGTCCTTGGCATCACCGGGTTCGTGCAGGTAAGTGGCCGCGCAATCGACGCCACCCAGCCGGATGGTTTTGGGAAAGGACTGGGTGGTGATGCCTGCCGCCTCGTGGCGCATCAGCTCCTCGCGCGTGAGCAGCAACAGCTTGCTGTTGCCAGCGGGTGCGGCCCCGCGAATCGGCATGGGCATCAAATATTCAGGTTTTTTGCAGGCTTCACGGTACCAGGCATCAAAGCTGTAGCCGCTGCACACGTCGGCGGGCAACTGCTGGTCGTAAAAAGCGTAGATCAGCTCGTCGTCGATCAGCACGTCCTGCCGGCGCGCCTTGTGCTCCAGGTCTTCCACCTGACCGATGAGCTTGTGGTTGGCCTGCAAAAACGGCCACTTGCAGTCCCACTGGCCGTTCACCAGCGCTTCACGAATGAAAATTTCTCGTGCGCCCACCAGGTCCACCCGGCCGTAGTTGACGCGCCTGCCGCTATAGACCACGATGCCATAGAGCGTGGCGCGCTCCAGCGCGTTGACCTCGGCAGATTTCTTTTCCCAGTGCGGGTCGAGCAACTGTTTTTTGAGCAGATGGCTACCCACCTGCTCCAGCCACTGCGGCTCGATGGCGGCAATGCCGCGGCCAAACAGGCGCGTGGTTTCCACCAGCTCGGCGGCCACGATCCAGCGCCCCGGCTTCTTGACCAGATGCGCGCCGGGGTGCGGATAGAACTTGATGCCGCGCGCACCCAGGTATTCACCCCCGCCGCCGCCTTCGGTTTCCAGCTTGTAGCCAATATTGCCGAGCAAGCCCGCCAGCATCGACAAATGCAACTGCTCGTAGCTGGCGGGTTTTGTGTTCAAGCGCCATTTGTGCTCGGCCACCACCGTGTGCAGTTGCGAATGGATGTCGCGCCACTCGCGCACGCGGCGCATGCTGACAAAGTTTTGCCGCAGCAACTGTTCGTATTGGCGGTTGCTAAGTTTGTGTGACTGGTGGGTCAGACCCCGATTACCGGAAGAATCCGCGCCAGCGGAGGGTTCGGTAGATCGGGCTCTGACCCCCACTGATTGAATGTCCCCGTGTGAGGGCTGCCCCCCACGCGATTGGCCAAGCCACTTCCACAGCTTCAAATAGCCGCTGAATTCGCTTTTTTCATCATCGAACTTGGCGTGCGCCTGATCGGCTTGTTGCTGCGCTTCCATGGGCCGGTCGCGCACATCCTGCACGGAAAGCGCCGAAGCAATCACCAGCACTTCGTCGAGCGCCTCGCGCGAACGCGCTTCCAGAATCATGCGGCCCACGCGCGGGTCGAGCGGCAGTTTTGCCAGCTCCTGGCCGGTGGCCGTCAGTTCATTCGCGTCATCGACAGCGCCAAGCTCGTTGAGCAACTGGTAGCCGTCGGCAATGGCGCGACCCGAGGGTTTTTCGATGAACGGGAAGTCTTCGACCACGCCCAGATGCAGCGACTTCATGCGAAGGATCACACCCGCGAGCGACGAGCGCAGAATTTCGGGGTCGGTAAATTTGGGGCGGCTGTTGAAGTCCTTCTCGTCATACAGCCGGATGCAGATGCCGTTCACCACGCGGCCGCAGCGACCGGCGCGCTGGTTGGCCGAACTCTGGCTGATGGGCTCCACCAGCAACTGCTCGACCTTGCTTCTGAAACTGTAGCGCTTCATGCGCGCGGTGCCAACGTCGATGACAAAACGAATCCCTGGCACCGTGAGCGAGGTTTCGGCCACATTGGTGGCCAGCACGATTCGCCTGCCAGTGTGGCCGTCAAAGATACGGTCCTGTTCGGCCTGGCTCAGGCGCGCAAACAGCGGCAACACCTCGGCATTGCGAAACAGCGGCTGGTGGCTGAGGTGACCACGCAGGTGATCAGCCGCTTCACGAATCTCGCGCTCGCCAGGCAAAAACACCAGAATGTCACCGCTGTTGTGGACATCACGCCAGAGTTCATCGACGGCATCGGCAATCGCGTTATTCAGGTCGTAGTCGCGCGCCTCTTCAAACGGCCGGTAGCGCTGCTCCACCGGAAACATGCGCCCGGACACCATGATGATCGGGGCAGTACCTTTTTTACTGGCAAAGTGTTCGGCAAAGCGCTCGGCGTCGATGGTGGCCGAGGTCACCACCACTTTCAGGTCGGGCCGACGTGGCAGTATCTGGCGCAGGTAACCCAGTAAAAAGTCGATGTTGAGGCTGCGCTCGTGCGCCTCGTCAATGATGATCGTGTCATAGGCCTTGAGCAGCGGATCGGTTTGCGTCTCGGCCAGCAAAATGCCGTCGGTCATGAGCTTGACCGAGCTGTCGCGGCTGAGCCGGTCCTGGAACCGCACCTTGAAGCCGACCACGTCGCCCAAGGTGGTGTGCAGTTCTTCGGCAATGCGCTTGGCGACACTGCTGGCCGCAATGCGCCGGGGTTGGGTGTGACCAATGAGCTTGCCCGGCTGGGCACGAGAGCCATCGGGGTTCACCAGCGGATAATTGAGCTTGCCACGGCCCAGTGCCAAGGCGATCTTGGGCAGCTGCGTGGTTTTGCCCGAGCCGGTTTCGCCACAGACGATGATGACCTGGTGCGCCTGCATGGTGGCCATGATCTCTTCGCGACGCGCGGAGACCGGCAGGGATTCGGGGAACTCAATCTTCAAGGCAGACGTGCTCAATGCCATGCAACCAAATCAAAACTCTTGCGGCCCTTGATCCGGTAAAGCGAAAAATCGTGCACATCGAGCGTCAAAACGGCCTGCAGCTCGGCGGTTTCCGCCAGCCAGATCAAAGCCAGATCAGCATAATCCGGGGCCATGTCGTCATACTTGGCCGACAACTCGGCAATGCGCCGATAGCTTGCCGCGTCATTGGGCATGACAGGCAGGGCACCAGCAGCCACGGCGTTCAGGAAAGCACGGCGCTGGGCACCGCGCAGGAAAAAAGTCACTTCGACCAGCACCGCCTCGACCGTCAGCAAGGGTTGCGGGTGGCGCAACAAATAAGCCCTGGCTGCATCGTGGTGGGGTTCACGGGCATCAAACAAGGCAATCAAAAAACCGCTGTCGGCAATCAGCGTGTCGCGCGCGATTCTCATGCCTGCCTGGGTTTGGACTGACGCGTGGCTTTGGTTGCTTGCGTCAACCGGGGTTTGGCGGATTTTTTAATTTGTTGTTGAGCCGGCGCCGGCTCGACTGCTTCGACCGGATAGTCCGCCACTGGCTCAGCGGCACGGTGCGCCGATCCACCGGCCAACACCAGCTTGCGCAAGCGCTCTTTGGTATAGGGCCCAGCCCAATCAGCACCGGGCGCGGCGTTGCTTGCAGCCTCCGCAAAAGCCAGCAAGGGATGCTGCTGCGTCAGCGCAGGCTTGGCAAACCAGTCTTTGAGCGCTCCCTGCACCACTTGCGATTTGGACATGCCCATGGCCTCGCAAAAGCGGGTGAGCTGACTTTCGATGGTTTCCGGCAGGCGAACGGTGAGTGTCATGATAAAGATTACAAAATAATAGCTCAGTGTATTACATTTTGTTGAATTCGATGACAATCCGGACTGATACACTTTTCAAAATCCATCACCCAATCCAAAACCAAGGCTCACCATGCCATCCGTCTTCAACTTCACCTTCGTTCCTTGGTTTCGCTCGGTGGCGCCCTACATCCACAAGTTCCGGCACCAGACCTTTGTCGTGGGGGTCTGTGGCGAGGCGATCGCGGCGGGCAAGTTGCCCAATCTGGCACAAGACCTGGCCCTGATCCAGAGCATGGGTGTCAAGGTGGTGCTGGTG
>PHCO01000199.1 GCA_002842265.1 Betaproteobacteria bacterium HGW-Betaproteobacteria-18
GCGATAGTAATGGATGAGAGCGAAGCGGCAACGCTTGCTCCCTGTCATGACAGGTTGGACGGCTTTTCGGATGCCGACATGCGAGACCTCGCAAACGGTCTGAAAGGTCTTAAATCGGCTCAAAAAGCGGAAAAGAACACGCCTCGCTTCGTCGTCTCGGCGAAGTATCTCCTTGGTTCATCCAAGATGCTGGGGAGCCTTCCTACACCTGCCTTGAAAGCCTTCGGTATCGATATCGACGCTTTCCCCGATGCTATTCCTCAAATAGTTGTCGCCGGTCCTGAAAATCCCGAAGCCGTCTTGCTCCTCGAGAATCCGCATTCGTTCGAGGAAGCCATTGCCGCAGGGTGTGCCGAAAAAATCGCCCTCGTCGTTACATACGGATATGGGCTTTCTCGTTCAGGAGAGGCATACGGCAACAGCTTGACGGAAGCAGTCGCACAAGCAGACCGACTTGTTCCCCTGATTAGAAAAGGCAATCCACCATCTCCGAAAATGCTCCTTGGACACCCCAGAATCCTGTTTTGGGGCGATTTGGATAGAGAGGGGCTACGCATTTACGCCAGCCTTCGAAAGGGGCTTCCTGCCCTTCGGGCGAGTGCCCTATATCTTCCGATGCTGGAAGCGATGGAAAGAGGAATCTCGCATCCATACACCAAGGCGACAGCCAAGGAAAAACAAGGAACGACGGAGCATGTGCCCGAGGATGCAATGCCCTTGGCGTCCATCTGTTCGGATAGAGGCATCGACCAGGAAGCGGTTAGCCGCGAGGAAATTGCAAGGCTTGCTTCCATGTCACTTGAAGAGGCAAGGCAAGGGACATGCCAGCGATAGCTAAGGGAAAGACAGAGGAAGGCGACAAGACCATTCTCCATGTCGAGATGACTGGAGAACCATCGCCTTGCCCATCCTGTGGCTTCTCCGAAGTCGTGGGTTTCGGAAAACGAACCCAATCGGTCGCAGATATTCCCGAAAACGGAAAGCCCGTGGTGTTGCAGGTCATCACACGCCGCTTCCGTTGCAAGAATTGCGGACGCTCCTTCTACGAGAGCGTCGAAGGCGTTGGAGGCAATCGGCGGATGACTGACAGGCTCGCCGACTGGATAAGAAACGAGGCTCCTTCACGGCGATTCACCGAAATCGCTGCGGAAAGTGGGCTTTCAGAAGGCACTGTTAGAGCGTTGCTTCGAGCCAGCGGGGACTACGAACGCCGAAAGCGAGAACAACCCAATTAAAGAGCCATTTGAAGGGGATAACAAATAAAATCACCGCCCTACCCCATTTGACATTATCCCCCTAGCGCTCAATCTTCGACGGTGAAATGCACCGAGCCGTATTCAGGGCACCAGTCAAATCTAAGCAAAGTGAGGCGAATGAGCGCCGCCCTATAGCCTCTGGTAACGCCCAATCCCATTATTGAAGGATCTGTCTAAGGCGTCCTATTAAAGAGGACGGCTTGCCAAGGCCCTACCCAAAAAATTGCAATAGAATAGAAAGTAGTGAAGTCGGAATTTCTGAAACACAGGCCTTGTAGGGAATGAATTTCCGCAAGTTCGACAAAATGGTCCATGCCTGGTCCTGGCCAGGGGCACTGGGCATACGCAATTACGGGAGCCGGCCCATGTATTTCAATCGTTTCCACAGCATTGCCGCGGTAGTGTTGTCCAGTACGCTGGCGTTCTCTAACGCAGCCAGCGCCGCCGGCCGCACTTCCTGCCCGCCGCTGCTGCAACATACCTTTCCGCGATTGCAAGACGATCAACCGCAGTCGCTTTGCCAGTACACCGGCAAAGTGTTGTTAGTCGTAAATACGGCAAGCTATTGCGGTTTCACGGGCCAATACGCCGGTCTGGAAGCGCTGTATGCACGCCACAAGGACCAGGGTCTGGTGGTGCTCGGTTTTCCTTCCAACGACTTCAAGCAGGAAACCGGCAGCAACCAGCAAATCGGGGCTTTTTGCCAAAATACCTTTGGCGTGAAATTCCCGATGTTTGCCAAGAGCTCGGTCAAGGGGGCGCAGGCGTCGCCCTTTTACCGACAACTGGCCGCTGCCACCGGCAAAGAGCCGGGCTGGAACTTCTATAAGTACCTGATCGGGCGCGACGGCAAGGTGGCGAGCGCTTATTCGAGCATGACCGGCCCAGCAAACAAGGGCTTGCAGCAGGAGATCGACCGACTGCTGGCGCAGCCGGCACCCGCAGGGCAGTGATGGCCGCCCGCCTCGCTCACGGCGGGTAGCAATGTTGGGTATCATGATCTGACCGTCCAGGACTGGACATGAAGAAGACTGCCAACCCATGAGTACCCTTTTCGCTCCCATCGAACTTGGAACGCTGACACTGCCCAACCGTATCGTGATAGCGCCGATGTGCCAGTATTCGGCACAGGACGGCAATGCCACATCCTGGCACCTGATGCACCTGGGCCAGCTGGCGCTTTCCGGCGCCGGCATGCTGATCATCGAGGCTACCGCCGTTGAGGCAGAGGGCCGCATTTCGGCGCAAGATCTCGGCCTGTGGTCAGATGAGAACGAGCAGGCGCTGGCGTCCACGCTGGCGCAAGTGCGCCGGCATTCGGCCATGCCGATTGCAGTGCAGCTGGCGCATGCCGGCCGCAAGGCATCCACTGTTCCACCCTGGCTGGGCGGGCAGCTGCGCCCGTCTGGCGAAGGCGGCTGGCGCACGTGGGCGCCCTCGGCCTTGCCTTTCACTCCCGGCAATGAAGCGCCGCAGGCGCTGGATGCGGCTGGCCTTGTGCGCATTCGCCAGGCCTTTGCTGCGGCCGCGGCGCGCGCGGCCCGTATCGGCATCGATGCCATCGAAGTCCATGGCGCGCATGGATACCTGCTGCACCAGTTCCTTTCGCCGCTTTCTAACCGGCGTGACGATGCCTATGGCGGGTCGCTGGAAAATCGCATGCGTTTTCCCTTGGAAGTATTCGAGGCGGTGCGTGCAGCCTTTCCGGCCGGCCGGCCGGTCGGCATCCGCGTCTCGGCAACCGACTGGGTCGAAGATGGCTGGGATATCGAGCAAACTTTGGCATTTGCCGCCGCTCTGAAAGTGCGCGGCTGCGATTTTCTGGACGTGTCCACCGGCGGGCTGTCGCCACAGCAAAAAATTTCCCTAAGCCCGGGTTACCAGGTGCCGTTCGCGGAAAGATTGAAGCGGGACGTCGGCATGCCGACCATTGCCGTCGGCCTGATTACCGAAGCACGGCATGCCGAGTCCATCGTCGCCAGCGGCCAGGCCGACATGGTGGCGCTGGCGCGCGGCATCCTGTACGACCCGCGCTGGCCTTGGCATGCGGCCGCCGAACTGGGCGCGCAAGTGGATGCGCCGCCGCAGTACTGGCGTTGTCAGCCGCGCGAGCTCAAGGCGCTGTTTCGCGACGCCCGGATCAGCTAGGGTGCGGGCGCCAGCGGCGCGGTTTCACCCTGCAGCAAAAATTCGCAAAAATGACGCGCCGGCGCGTCCGGCAAGAGGTCCTCGCGGCTGATCACGTACAGGTCCTTGTGCAGTGCGCCGCCTTCGAGGGGAATTGCCCGCAGACTGCCATCGCGGTTTTCATCGGTCACGGCGGCCGCCATCACGAGCGAGATGCCGAGTCCGGCCCGCACCGCATGCTTGACCGCTTCGGTGCTGCCAAGTTGCATGGCGATCCCGATGTTGCGCGCATCGTCGCCGAAATAGGACTGCAGCAGCCGCCCTGTGCCGCTGCCGGCTTCGCCGCCCAGTAGCGCCTGCCCGCACAGCCAGTTGCGTGGAATGCTGGTGCGCCCGGCCCAGGGATGGTCGGGCGGCACGATGACCTGCAATTCCTCGCGATGCCAGACGGTGGCGGTAAAGCCGGGGCGTGGATCCCACCATTCCATGATGGCGACGTCGATCTCGAAATTCTGCAGTTGCTCGGCGATGCGGTTGTTGCTGCCAATAGCTATCTGGAGCTTGTGCGCAACGCGGTCGCGGTAGGCGCGCAGACGCGGCTGCAGCAAGTAGGTGCCGGTATTGGAACTGGCGCCGATGCTGAGGACTGTCTTGTCGAACAAGGCTTGCGCGCGGGCGCCGGCGCGTACCAGATGTTTAGCGTAGGGCAGGAATGAAGTGCCTTCCGGCGTCAGTGTGCAGCCGGCATTGCTGCGCTGGATCAGCGCCACCTTGAGCGATTGCTCGAGCCGCTTGATATGTTGCGTGACGGCCGGTTGCGACTGGCCAGTCTGCCTGGCCGCCTCGCGGAATCCCCCCTGATTTGCGACCGCAAGGAATGTGGCGACGCACTCCAGGTTGATCATGTCGCCGTCTTCCTGCCGGGACGGTTGATGGCGCCGGCAGGCGCCTCGCCATTGAGCGCCTGGATAATGTTGCAGGCGGCCTGACGTTCGATCTCCAGGCGCACTTCGGCAACGGCCGAACCGAGGTGCGGCGTGAAAAAAGTTTGTGCAGGATTGTCCAGCAAGGCTTGCGGAATGGCGCGCGGCCGGTCTGGCCGTGCCCATTCTTCCAGCTCGAACACGTCGGCGGCATAGCCGGCAAGGCGGCCGCTGGCGAGCGCTGCAACGACTGCGGCTTCATCGACCACCGAGCCGCGGCAGGCATTCACCAGGTAGCTTCCCGGACGCATCCTGGCGAGCGTGTCAGCATTGATCAGGTGCAGGGTCTCCGGCGTCATCGGCAGCATCGGCACGATGAAATCGCTGGCGGCCAGCAATTCATCGAGTTCGACTTGGCGCGCATTCCATTGCGCAGACTGTTCGGTCGGCAGGGCAACGTGGTCGCAATACAGAATCTGCATGTCGAAGCCAGCCAGCCGCTGTGCGATGGCGCGGCCGACCGCACCCATGCCGATGATGCCGATCGTACGCCCGGTGAGCCCCGTGCCGTACAGCTGCGGGAGCCACCCCTGAAAGCCGCTGCTGCGGATCTGGCGGTCACCTTCCAGCATGCGGCGTGTTAACCCGAGCAGCAGGCCGATGGTCAGTTCCGCGGTCGGGATGGTCAGCAGGTCGGGCACGATGGAAAACCAGATGCCGCGGCGGGTGCAGGCGGCGACGTCGAAGTTGTCATAACCCTTGAGCGCCGCGCCGACGATTTTCAGTTGCGGGCAGGCTTGCAGGAAGGCGTCGTCGATACTGTCGGGCA
>PHCO01000200.1 GCA_002842265.1 Betaproteobacteria bacterium HGW-Betaproteobacteria-18
GTGTCCGTGATGCCGTGCAATTGCTGAACAAAATTGCTGATCCCTCCACCGCCGAGGCAGCGCTGAAAACCTGCGACGAAATTGACAAGCTGGAAAGCGACGCAGATCGCGTGATGCGCACCGCCATGAGCAAGCTGTTTCGTGAGGAACCCGATGTGCGTGAACTCATCAAACTCAAAGCCATTTACGAATTGCTGGAGACCATCACTGACCGCTGTGAAGACGTGGCCAACCTGATCGAGGGTGTCGTCCTCGAAAATTCCTGATTGGCGCGAGGTTCAGGATCATGGAAACTGTTCAAACTGCGCTGTGGGTGGTGGTTGTTCTGGTGGTGATGGCCATCATTTTTGACTTCATGAACGGCTTTCACGATGCCGCCAACTCCATTGCCACCGTGGTCTCCACCGGCGTGCTCAAACCAGGGCAAGCTGTCGTCTTTGCCGCTTTTTTCAATGTGGCGGCCATTTTTGTCTTCCACCTGAGTGTGGCAGCCACCGTTGGCAAAGGCATTGTGCTGCCCGGCGTGGTCGATACCCACGTGGTGTTTGGCGCCTTGGTGGGTGCCATCGTCTGGAATTTCATCACCTGGTACTACGGCATACCAAGCAGCTCATCGCACGCATTGATTGGCGGCATTGTCGGGGCCGCTATCGCCAAGGCAGGCGTTGACTCGTTAATCTCTGCCGGCATTTTGAAAACCGTTGTGTTTATTTTTATCTCACCTTTGCTGGGTTTTTTACTGGGATCAGCCATGATGATTCTGGTTTCCTGGAGCTTTCGCAGCTTTAGACCCCTCAAGGTTGACAAATGGTTCAGGCGCTGGCAATTGGTGTCTGCAGGCGCTTATAGCCTGGGGCATGGCGGCAACGATGCCCAAAAAACCATTGGCATCATCTGGATGCTGTTGATCGCCACGGGCTACACCAGCGCAATAGACCAGGCGCCGCCGACCTGGGTCATTCTGGTCTGTTACACAGCCATTGGCCTGGGCACCATGTTTGGCGGCTGGCGCATTGTAAAAACGATGGGGCAAAAAATCACCAAACTCAAGCCGGTTGGAGGTTTTTGTGCCGAAACCGGCGGCGCCATTACCTTGTTTTTAGCGACTGCCATGGGCGTGCCGGTCTCAACCACACATACCATCACCGGCGCCATTGTGGGCGTGGGTGCCACACGGCGCGCCAGCGCGGTGCGCTGGGGTGTGGCTGGCAACATCATCTGGGCCTGGATTTTGACCATTCCAGCCAGTGCCTTTGTCGCTGCTGTCGCATACTGGATCAGTTTGCAAGTATTTTGACGCTGTCAGACCTGCGCTTACAACGGGGCTGAACTGTCGCCCTGCCCCAAAGCCTTGTCCATCAGCACCACATCCAGCCAGCGTTCAAACTTCCAGCCGCATGACTTGAGCGTGCCGACATGGCCAAAGCCAGCGCTGCGGTGAACCCCAATGGAACCCTGGTTATGGGAGTCTCCAATCACGGCAATCAATTTGCGCACACCGGCACGCTCGGCCTGAGCCATCAATTCGGCCAACAAGGCACGACCCAAACCCTGCCCCATCGCCGATGGCGCCAGATAAATTGAATCTTCTGCCGAATAACGGTAAGCAGGACGCGGCTTGAACCAGTTGCAATAGGCAAATCCCAGCACCTGGGCGCCATCGACCGCGACCAGATAGGGCAAGTTCTTGCCCAAAACATCGGCCCGTCGCTGGGCCATGTCAGCCTCAGGCGGCGCGTCGACCTCGAAAGTGCCGGTTCCATGCAACACATGGTGGGCATAGATGGCGGAAATTTGTGCAATGTCGTCAGTTTGACTGGGGCGAATGATGGGCATGGATTTGTCAACGATATAATATGCGGCTGTCTGGCGTGTCGCATAACCGGGTGGTTATGTCGCGTGTCTCAAACGCCAGGTTAAATGCCAATTTTCGTGGAAGTCATTCCACTTCCCCAAAGGATACATCATGGTCGTCATCCGACTCGCCCGTGGCGGTGCAAAAGCTCGCCCGTTTTTTAATATTGTGGTGGCTGACAAACGCACCCGCCGCGATGGTCGCTTCATTGAACGCATTGGTTTTTACAACCCGATTGCAACCGCCAACGAAGAAAGCATTCGCATTGCCCAAGACCGCTTGACTTACTGGCGCAGCGTGGGTGCGCAAGCGTCTCCCACGGTTGAGCGCCTGATCAAGCAATCAGCTGCCAAAGCAGCCTGATCCTTGATGCTGCCCGGCCTGGAGGCTGCCGAACTTCCGGCAGATGCCATCGAAGTCGGGCGCATCACTGATGCCTGGGGCATCAAGGGTTGGTTCAAGGTTCTCCCCCACAGCGCCGACCCCGAGGCGCTTTTTTCTGCCAAAAGCTGGTTTCTGCTACCCACTGAAAAAGGTGCAAAAACTTTTGCAGGCGTTGGCAAGTTAAACATCAAGGAAGCCAAAACCCATTCAAACACGGTCGTCGCTTGCGCGCAGGGCATCGATGACCGCAGTACGGCAGACTCCCTGCGGGGTGCGCGCATCTTCATTTCGCGCAGCAGCTTTCCAAGCGCACAAAAAGACGAGTACTACTGGGTTGATTTGATTGGACTGGAAGTCATCAATCGCGAAGGCGTGTCTTTGGGCCAGGTGCGCGACCTGCTCACGACCGGCCCGCAAACCGTGCTGGTGATCGACAAGGTGCATGATGAAAAAACCGAGCAGATCATGATCCCTTTTGTGGCTGTTTACATTGATGATGTGAACCTGAACGAGCGGCGTATCCTGGTGGACTGGCAACCCGATTATTGAGCACAGCATCATGCGGTTTGATGTAGTGACGCTGTTTCCCGAGTTGTTTGCCCCGATGCTACACACGGGTATTACAAGGCGCGCCTTTGAGTCGGGTCAGGTCAATGTGCAATTGCGCAAGCTGCGAGATTTTGCGCAAGGCAATTACCGGCGCGTCGATGATCGCCCTTTTGGTGGTGGTCCCGGCATGGTGATGATGGCCGAGCCACTGTCGCAGTGCCTGTCTGCCATTCGTAACGAGCGCCAGGATGACGCACCTGTCGTTTTATTCTCACCGGTCGGCAAGCCACTCAATCACGCCATGGTCACACACTGGGCGACCAGCAAGGGTGCGGTGCTGATTTGTGGTCGCTACGAAGGCATTGATCAGCGTTTTATCGATACCCATGTCACCGAGCAAATCAGCTTGGGGGACTTTGTGCTCTCGGGCGGTGAAATCGTCGCCATGGCGCTGCTCGATGCGGTGGCCCGGTTGCAGCCTGGCGTTCTGGGGGATGCCGACAGCCATGCGCAGGACAGTTTCAACCCGGCACTCGATGGTCTGCTGGATTGCCCGCATTACACCCGACCCGAGGTTTGGCAAGGCCAAGCCGTCCCTGACGTGCTACTCAGCGGTCACCATGTCAACATCGAACGCTGGCGCCGCAACCAGCGCTTGTCGCTTACTCAACGCCTGCGCCCCGAATTGATTGAACAAGCGCGTAGCGCAGGTCATTTGGACAAAACTGATGAGGCCTTACTCTCAAGCTATAATCATTGGCTTCCAGATCCTCTGTAAGACCGCCAGGGTGCATTGCACTGTGGCATGCGTCATGGTGACGCTGGTGCTGGCATGATCATTGAAAGAACCTATGAACCTGATCCAAACTCTTGAGCAAGAAGAAATTGCTCGTCTCGGCAAAACCATTCCTGAATTTGGTCCTGGCGACACCGTCGTCGTGAGCCTGAACGTGGTTGAAGGCACCCGCAAACGTCTGCAAGCTTACGAAGGCGTGGTGATTGCCAAGCGTAATCGCGGCCTCAACAGCGGCTTTACAGTGCGCAAAATCTCCAGCGGCGAAGGTGTCGAGCGCACTTTCCAGACTTACAGCCCACTGATTGCCAGTATTGAAGTCAAGCGCCGCGGTGATGTCCGTCGTGCCAAGTTGTACTACCTGCGTGACCGCAGCGGCAAGTCGGCTCGTATCAAAGAAAAATTGCCAGCGCGTAAAGTGGTGGCCCCCGCTGCTTGATACCCCAGCGCACAGCTTAAAAAAACCGCCCCAGTCAACTGTGGCGGTTTTTTTTCGGCTCTTTATGACCGACTCATGACCCCGCCCAGAATAGATCCGCGTACAGTGCCGGTGACACAGGTGGACACCCATCTGCCAGCCGTACACGGCACCGTACTGCAACCCGATGCGTTACGCGCACGTTTTGCCAAATCACCCGTTTGGCAAGCTGAGTTCCTGGCCGAAAAAAAGTTCATGGACCGCGCACCCATGCCTGCAGCGGTGCTGCTGCCCATTGTGCTTCGACCTGAGCCCACCGTACTGCTCACGCTGCGCGCGCAGCACTTATCGACCCATTCAGGGCAGATTGCCTTTCCTGGCGGCAAGGTGGATGACACGGATGCAGACGCAGTTGCTGCAGCCTTGCGCGAGGCACAAGAAGAAATTGGTCTGGGCGCTCACTTTGTGGAGGTGCTGGGCCAGTTACCGATCTATGTCACGGGCTCGGCTTTTCATGTCACACCGGTGGTGGCCCTGATTTCTCCTGACATGGTCTTGCGCCCCAACCCGTTTGAGGTAGCCGATGTGTTTGAGGTGCCACTGGCCTATTTGATGAACCCCGCGCACCATCGCCATCATCGGGTGGACTGGCAAGGCGTCCAGCGTGAATGGCTGTCGATGCCCTACCAGGACGCGACCACCGAGCGCTTTATCTGGGGTGCCACAGCCGGCATGTTGCGCAACTTTTACCGTTTTTTGCAAGCCTGAGACGTGCAACCGCTATGATTCAAGCATGAGCTTTATCTCTGTGCTGTTTGCCCTGTTACTGGAACAGGCGCGTCCTTTGAGTCGCGGCAACCCGATCCATGCGGCGATGCGTTCGTGGGTGCGTTACTGTAGCCGTAACCTGGATGCAGGCAAACCTCTGCACGGTTGGCTGGCGTGGGGCTTTGCCGTGGGTGGACCATCAGGGCTGGCATTGTTGATCTATTGGTCACTGGCCGTCTGGGCGGGATGGCCCCTGGCGGTGCTATGGAGTGCCTTGGTGTTGTACGCGTCACTTGGTTTTCGTCAATTCAGTTTTCACTTCACCGAGATCCGCGAT
>PHCO01000201.1 GCA_002842265.1 Betaproteobacteria bacterium HGW-Betaproteobacteria-18
ACGCGTGGCGCCAGTTTTTTTGAGCCGCGCGGTGCGGGAAGACTGGGCGGGCCTGGCAAGCAGCTATGCGCTGTTGCCCGGCGGTGAGTCCGCAAGGTTGTCAGGCAAAGACACTGTGCTGATGCAAGCCATGCGTGGCGGCTACCCTGAGGTTCAGCACCTGAGCGACAAGGCGGTGCGACGCTGGCACCATGACTATGTGCAGGCTTTGATGGCGCGCGACCTGCAGGAGCTGGCGCACATACGCCGCAAAGACAGCATGGCCAAACTGCTGGAGGTGCTGGCGGCCTGGTCGTGCAAGTTGATGGATGTGAGTGCCATTGGAGCGCAATTGGCATTGGCGCGGCCCACACTGGAGTCTTATATCAACGCGCTGGAGGCGCTTTTTCTGGTCGAACGCGTGCGTCCCTGGGCCAAAACCGACTACGACCGCGTCAGCCGCCAAGACAAGCTGGTGATGACCGACACCGGTCTGGTGGCAAGTTTGCTGCGCTGGCAGTTTGACAAAGTGAGGCTTGACCCGGACCAGAGTGGCAAGCTGGTGGAAGCCTTTGTTTTTGCCCAGCTTGCCGCTCAACTCGACGCGCAAGACGAGACCCACAGCCTGACCCACTACTGTGACCGTGAGCAGCGCGAGATTGACTTTCTCATCGAAACGCCAGACGGCACGACCTTGGGGCTTGAGGTCAAGGCGGGTTCAGCCGTAGGGGCCGACAGCTTCAAGCATCTGGTCTGGTTTCGCGAACGCATGTTGAAAAATAACACCCCGTTTGTGGGTATGGTGCTCTACACCGGTGAACAGGTGCTGCGTTTTGGCGAGCACCTATGGGCAGTGCCCATGCATGCGTTGTGGGCGGGTGATCCCAGGTGGAGAAAACTGGCCAGATTGCGGATGTGTCACCCAGGCATTGCCTGAACTGAATGGTTTGACATGTTGCAATAACGCTCTAAAATGCGTAAGCACTGTAATTACATTTTGGAGATGATGCATGTTGATCACTGCAAGCACCCGTGATATCAAGCTCGTCGCTGTGGGTAATTCGCGCGGCGTGCGGCTGCCGCGTGAACTGCTGCGCAAATACGGCATTTCAGACGCTTTGGTGCTGGAAGAATTGCCCGAGGGCATTTTGCTGCGCGGCACATCCAGCCCCAAGCTGTCGCTGGAGCAAACCTTTGCCGACATGGCGGCAGCGCAAGAAGACTGGGCAGATTGGGATGGCGTGGCTGACGATGGCCTGGCCACCCTGAAATGGTGAGCGCTCGCCCTGTCGGCATACGGCGTTATGGCCTGTACTGGGCCAATCTGGACCCGACGCGCGGCAGCGAGATCGCCAAAACCCGGCCGGTGCTGGTGGTCAGCCCCGATGCCATGAACCAGCGCGTTGATACCGTGGTGGTTTGCCCGCTGACCAGCCAGTTGCATCCGCAGTGGGCGAGCCGGGTGGCTTGTGATTGCGATGGTCGGCCGTCCGAGGTGGCAGTGGACCAGATTCGCACCATCAGCAAGTCACGCCTGGGCAAGACCCTGGGCAAGCTCGATGCGGCGACTGCCGCAGAGGTGCGCGCCGTGATTCGCTTGTTGTACGCCGAGAGTTAGCCCGACACGCCCAGTTCGGTGCAAAGCTTGAGCACCGTGGCTTGCAGTTGCGCTACCTCGGCCTCCAACTGTTCAATGCGCGCTAAGGTACCGGGCGAACCATCTCTTGCACCCGCTCCACCGGACTGGGCGAACTGCGCCGCGTCCACCGGGCCGCACAGCAGGTGCGCCAAGCGCTGCTCGCGGGCGCCGGGGGCACGCGCCAGCTTGATTACCAGCGGGCCGCCTTTGTCTGCTGAGCGGTCCTGCAGCTCTTCCAGAAAAGCTTCGACCGAGGAAATGTCGGCAAACTTGTACCAGCGCTCGGTGTTCAGGCGCAGTTCGGCAGCGGTTTGTGGGCCGCGCAGCATCAACAGGCCCAGCAGCACAGCCGACTGCTCGGGCACTTGGAGGCCGCGCTGGAAGTTGTACTCATAACGCGTCACGCGTCCGGACGTGTTGGCGCGCACCAACGACAGTGTCATCAGATTGTCCAGCGCGCTGGCCACATCGGCCTCGCTCAGGTCCATCACCGGGTCACGGCTGCTTTTCTGGTTGCAGCCCAGCATCAGGGAATTGAGCGACAGCGGGTAGCTGTCGGGCACGGTGCGGGCCTTTTCCATCAGGGAGCCGAGCACGCGGGCCTCGATGGGAGTGAGGGTCAGGGAAGTAGCAGGGGTCAAAGTCATAATTCAGCCAAGTATGAAAAACATTGTTATTTTGATCTCAGGCGGCGGCTCCAACATGGCCGCCATCGTGAAAACTGCACAGCGCGAGCGCTGGGTGGAAAAGTATGGTGCCCGGGTGGCCGCTGTCATCAGCAACAAGGCCGATGCACCAGGGCTGCAATTTGCCAGCGCACAGGGCATTGTCACCGAGGTGCTGGAGCACAAGGCTTATTCTGATCGGGAGGCGTTCGATGCCGCGCTGGCGCAGCTGATTGACCGCTATGACAGCCCAGGTCAACCGGTGCTGGTGCTGCTGGCGGGCTTCATGCGCATCCTGACGCCCGGCTTTGTCAATCGGTATGCCGGGCGGCTGGTCAACATTCACCCCTCGCTGCTGCCCGCGTTCAGCGGCTTGCACACGCACCAGCGCGCCATTGATGCGGGCTGCAAAGTGGCCGGGGCCACCGTGCACTTGGTGACCGCAGAGCTTGACCACGGCCCGATCTTGGCACAAGCCGCAGTGCCTGTGCTGCCCGGTGACACGGCCGATGCGCTGAGTGCGCGGGTGCTGACGCAGGAGCATTTGATTTACCCGCAGGCGATAGCTGGCTTGCTGCGTAAAACGTAGGAGCCGTTTGACAGAAGCAGGCGCTACTCGTGCCGCAGCGCCTCGATCGGGTCTAGCCGGGCCGCCCGGCGCGCCGGGAAGTAGCCAAACAGCACGCCAATACCCGCTGAAAACAGGAAGGCGATCACATTCACGCCGGGGTTGAAGACAAACGGCACCTCCATGAAGCGTGCCAGCCCGATGGACGCGCCAGTGGCCAGCACAATGCCGATCACCCCGCCGAGCGCGGCCAGCACCACGGCTTCAATCAGGAACTGCAGCAACACCTCGCGCTCCAGCGCGCCAATGGCCAGGCGCAGGCCGATCTCGCGGGTGCGCTCGGTCACGCTCACCAGCATGATGTTCATGATGCCGATGCCGCCCACCAGCAGGCTCACCGCCGCCACGGCGCCGAGCAGCGTGGTCATGACCTTGGTGGTGCCCGAGAGGGTCTCGCCAAGTTGTTTGGTGTCGAGCACGTTGAAGTTGTCTTCGTCATTCTGGGCCAGCTTGCGCCGCTCGCGCAGCAGCTCGGTGATGCCCGCCTTGACGCGCTCCGGGTCGGCACCGTCCTGCATCGATACCAGCAGGGTGTTGACGCGGGTGTTGCCGGTGATGCGGCGCTGCAGCGTGTGCAGCGGCATCAGCACCACGTCGTCCTGGTCGTTGCCAAAGGCGCCCTGGCCTTTGGCACCGAGCACACCAATGACTTCGCAACTGATCTGCTTGACGCGCATCGACGTGCCGACCGCCACCCGGCTGCCAAACAGCTCGCGGCGCACGGTTTCGCCGATCAGGCAAACACCCGCGCCAGCCAGTTGTTCGTCGTCGGTAAAGCTGCGGCCATCGGCCAGTTTCCAGTTGCCGGTGAACAACCACTGGTGGGTGCTGCCGATGATGCTGCTGCTCCAGTTGCGGCCATCGAGCACCAGCACAGCGCCGCTGCGCGCCTCGGGCGCCACCGCCGCAATGCTGCCAATCTGGCTAAAAACAGCTTCTGCATCGGCTTCCTTGAAAGCCGGCGCGCCGCCACCGCCACCCATCATGCGTTGCCCCGGGCGCACTTGCAGCAGGTTGGTGCCCAGGCCCGATATCTGGTTTTGAATCGCGAGTGTGGCGCCATTGCCCACGGTGACCATGGTGATGACGGCGCTGACCCCGATCACAATGCCCAGAATGGTCAAAAAAGAACGCAACAGGTTGCGCCGGATCGATCGTATGGCCAGCAGCAGGGTACTGAGCCACATCAGGACACCTGCTCAGTTGTTGGGGTCATGGATTGCGGATCAGGTGCGTCATGACTGATATCGGCCGGATGCGGATTACGGGTATCGCTATCGACCACACCATCGACAAAATGCACGATGCGCTTGGCGTAGGCCGCCATCTCGGCCTCGTGCGTGACCATCAGCACGGTGATGCCGTGATCGACGTTGAGTTGCCACAGCAGGTGCATGATTTCGCGGCTGCGCTGGGTGTCGAGGTTGCCGGTGGGCTCGTCGGCCAGCAGCACGGCGGGCTCGGTGACGAGGGCGCGGGCAATCGCCACGCGCTGCTGCTGGCCGCCCGAGAGTTCGGCCGGGGTGTGGTGTTCCCAGCCTGCCAGGCCAACCGAGGCCAGCGCTTTTTTGGCGGCGGCATGGCGCATTTTGGTGGGTTCACCCCGGTACAACAGCGGCAACTCCACGTTTTCCTGGGCACTGGTGCGGGCCAGCAGGTTAAAGCCCTGAAACACAAAACCCAGGTAACGCCGGCGCAGCAGCGCGCGCTGGTCGCGGCTGAGGGTTTCCACATGCACGCCGTTAAAAATGTATTCGCCGGTGGTGGGCGTGTCCAGACAGCCCAGCGTGTTCATGGCGGTGGATTTGCCCGATCCGCTGGGGCCCATGATGGCGACAAAATCACCCGTTTCAATTGTCAAATCCACGCCTTTGAGGGCCTGCAGGGCAGTGGCGCCCTGGCCGTAGGTTTTGGTCACGCCTTTGAGCTCGATCAGGGGCAGGGTGCTCATGGTTTGCTGGCGGCGCCCGCGCGCTGGTCGGTGATGACGGCCATGCCTTCTTTGAGGTCGCCATCGGTGATTTCGGTCATGCGGCCATCGCTGATGCCGGTCTTCACCGCGATGGCCACCGGTTGGCCGTCGCGCAGCACCCAGATCTGGCGTGCGTCTTGGGCGGCGCCGTTCGATGCGGTGGCTCTGCGCGTGCCGGTGCGCGGCATGCGCGGCATGCGCGGCATG
>PHCO01000202.1 GCA_002842265.1 Betaproteobacteria bacterium HGW-Betaproteobacteria-18
CTGCTGGTGGTTTGGGCCGCTTTTGCCAAGATCGATGAAGTCACCCGCGGCGAAGCCAGGGTGGTGCCCACCAGCCAGGTGCAGATCATCCAGAGCGTGGACGGTGGCGTGGTCGAGGCCTTGCTCGTCAAAGAAGGGCAAATTGTGGAAGCCGGGCAACTGTTGCTGCGGGTCGATTCCACGCGTTTTGTTTCCACCATGCTGGAGAGCCAGGCCAGCCAGACCGCCTTGCAGGCCAAAGCGCTCAGGCTGGAGGCGCTCACGCGCGGCACCCCGTTCAATCCGCCCAAGGAATTGGTGCGCGATGCGCCCGACGTGGTGGCGCAAGAGCGGCGCCTGTATGAATCACGCCGCGCCGAAATCAGCGCCCAGACCGCCATTTACCAAAGCCAGCTGGTGCAGCGTCAGCAGGAACTCAACGAAGTGCGGGCGCGGCGCGATCAGGCTGAACGCAGCCTGGCCTTGATGAACCAGGAAATCAACGCCACCCGCCCCATGGTGGCCACTGGCGCCGTGTCCGAGGTTGAAATGATGCGGCTTGACCAGCAGCTGGCCCGCCTGCGCGGCGACCGCGAACAGGCCACAGCCCAAATTGCACGGGTGCAGTCGGCCATTCAGGAAGCCAACAGCAAGATCAGCGAGGTGCAGCTCACCAGCCGCAACCAGATGAGCGCCGAACTCTCCGAGACCATGAGCCGGCTTGCCAGCCTGTCGCAAGGCGGTGTGGCGCTGCAAGACAAGGTCAAGCACGCCGACATCAAATCCCCGGTGCGCGGCACCGTCAAGCGCCTGCTGGTCAACACCATCGGCGCCGTGGTGCAGCCCGGCAAAGAAGTGGTGGAGGTGGTGCCGCTGGACGACACGCTGATTCTGGAGGTGCAAATTACCCCCAAAGACATCGGCTTTTTGCGCCCCGGCCAGGCCGCCATGGTCAAGTTCAGCGCCTACGACTACTCCATCTATGGCGGTCTGGAGGCCGAAGTATTTCTGATTGGCGCCGACTCGGTGCTGGACGAAAAAGGCAACGCGTTCTATCATGTCCGCGTGCGCACCCTGAAATCCAGCCTGGGGCCCAACCTGCCCATTATTCCCGGCATGGTGGCGCAGGTGGACATCATGACCGGCAAAAAAACAGTGCTTTCCTATTTGCTCAAACCCGTGCTGCGTGCCAAAGCCAACGCGATGACTGAACGATGAGTACCCAACACTTCTTTCTCTCCAGCGCAGCCTCGGCCTTGCCCGAGCGCCTGCTTGAGGCGTTTTCAGGCATCAAGCCGCTCAGCGCTGATGCCCTGCAGGCGGGCTTGGCTGACCTATCCGCGGCGCAAAGCCTGGTCTGGTTGAGCAGTGCCGACGCCCAGTGGCCGCTGGCCCTGCGCCAAATCCTGCAGGCCAGGCCTGATGTCCGTGTGGTGCTGCTCTCTGGCGTGCCGGAGCCCGCCGAGGGCCTGCGCGCCCTCAACGACGGTGCGCGCGGCTACACCCATGCCTACGGCGTGCCCGCACTGTTGCAAGAGGTTGCGTTGGTCATCGAGCACGGCGGCTTGTGGGTCGGTCCGGACCTGCTGCAGCGCCTGGTGGGTTCCACCACCGCAGCCCTGGCGACCCAGCAGGCCGTCAGCAAAGCGCAGTTGCCTGCCGCCGCCGCGCCCAGCGCCGACCCCAATGCCTGGACCCTCCTGTCCGCGCGTGAGGCCCAGGTGGCGCGCGCCGTGTCGGCCGGCCGCTCCAACAAGGAAGTGGCCGCCAAGATGTTTATTTCCGAGCGCACCGTCAAGGCCCATCTGGGTGCCATTTTTGAAAAACTCGGTGTGCGTGACCGCCTGCAACTGGTGTTGCGCCTGTCGGCTTCCCCCGAGCCTGCGCCCAACCCTGCGGAGGAACCCAAGCCATGATCCAGCCTGACAAGGCCAACGCACTGAGCCAGACCGACACCAGCCTGGTGCGTGTGCTCGAAGACCTGATTGACGTGCTCATCACCCGCGGTGTGATCCAGTTCACCGACCTGCCCGAAGCCGCCCAGGCCAAGCTGCTGGAACGCCGTGAAACCCGCGCCAGCCTGAGCAACCGGCTGCAACTGCTGCCCACGGACGGCGATAACGACCTGGTTTAAGCCACGCAGGTCAGCAAAGGGGTGTTGATTTGCATATTTTATAAGCGCTGCTAAAATAAAAATATGCAAATAGTAGATTTCACAAGATATACATGAGCACTCTGCTGATGCGCCCGGAAGAATTGGCCACCCAGATTGGCCAGACCATGCGCCTTGCCAGAGCTGCGCAAGGCTTGAGGCAAGAGGATCTGTCTGACCGCAGCCAGGCCAGTCTGCAAGCCATCAAAAACCTGGAGGCGGGTGGCAAGGTGGAACTGCTCACTTTTTTGCGTGTTGCCCACGCCTTGAACCTGTCAGATGCCATCCTCCAGGCTTGTCAGCCACAAGCGCGCAGTCTGGATGACATCGAACGCATGGAGTCAGCCAGAAACACCGGCAGCCGTGTGCGGCTGAAGAAATGACCGATCAAAGAATCAAGGTATCACTGAATCTGGGTGGCGGCGCGTCTCCTGTGGTTTTGGGTGAGTGTCTTTGGGTGCCGAGCAAACGGGTCGTCGCATTTGAATGGGAGGCTCAAGCCATTGCTGCGGGCTGGAATCTGGCCCCACTCAAGATGCCCTTGGGGCCGGGCGCATGGCTTGGCTCGCCGACCCTATTTGATGGCCTGCCGGGCATGCTGAATGACTCTATCCCCGACGGCTTTGGCCTGCGCCTGATGAACCAGTCTTTGGCCACGCTTGGCTACCGCCCGGACCAGATCACTCCTTTGCATCGCCTGGCCTGGGTTGGTAACGGGGGCGTGGGGGCATTAAGCTTTGAACCCGTCCTCAACCCGGAAAAATCTGCGGATTTGTTCACCATGACGCAATTGGGCGAGCAAGCGCGCAAAGCTCAATCAGGCCATTTGGCCGATATTCCCAAATCTGCCATCGTCGCAGGTGGCTCGGCGCAAGGTGCACGGCCCAAATTTTGGGCCCTGGTGAAAGACGATGGAAAATCGGCCATTGTGGGTGACTACCCCAGTGCGCCCCAAGGGTTTACGCCCTGCCTCGTCAAGTTTTCCCCAGTCAAGGGGGACAAAAATGAACCCTTTTATGAGGCCGCTTGTCTGGAGTTGGCCGCTGAACATGGCATTGTTGCAGCCAAGGCACGGTTGCTTGAACATGCCGCAGGCGCAGCGTTGGCGGTCGAGCGCTTTGACAGGGTGCCGCCGGACAAAAGAGTTTTTACACAGAGTTTGTCCGCCTTGCTGCACCACAATTTCCGCGAGCCTTCACTTGACTACCTGCAATTGGCTCAGGTGGCCTGGAAGCTTGCCTGCCCATCAGAAGATACAGAACGAATTTACCGGCTTGCCTGCTTCAACGTGGCCCTGTCCATCAGGGACGATCACAGCAAGAACTTTGCATTCACCATGGACCAGCAGCGCGTGTGGCATGTGTCACCTGCTTACGATCTTTGCCCGTGCGAGGGGCCAAACGGATGGCACACGATGTCGATCAATGGTCAGGCGCAAAGCCCGACAAGGCGCGATTTGTTGACTTTTGCAGGCCAGCTCAGGCTGTCAGCTCACATTGCAAAGGACGCCATAGATGCAGCCTTGAGCGCCGCTGATGCGTTCAAGGCAAGGGCCATCAGTCTGGGTGCCATGAAAACATCGACTGGCCGCATGGCCAAAAAAATACAGTTGACGGGTGCCGGGCTTCAAACGTGATGGTTCCCTGCGGCCATGGTGTCAGCCACCAAAAGGCCAGCGTTGCCATTGCATGCTGACCGCCGCAGCCTTGATATTTGTGGGGCAGACTTCAGTCTGCCAGGTGCACGGTTCGCATTCCATGCATCAATGCCCGCTTGCCGGAATGTTTCGCGCGGTCTTTGGTGTGTGGGTTCATCTTGATCTCGACAGGATGCGGTCATAGCGCTCTCCAAAAGTATGAACAGATAAAACATTGTCACAAAATGTGAAATCTGTACCTAAGTCCAATAGCCATCCGCTTTTGATCGTCTTATTCTGCGGCTCATACGTTTTAATTCTTAACTGGAGAACATCATGGCCCAAATCGCTACTGTCGCAGCCATCACAGGTACTGGCACTGCCTTCGCCGTCAACGAACAAGGCGTCAGCCGCCAGCTCAAGGCCGGAGACGTCCTGCAAAAAGGCGAAACCATCCGCACCGTGGGCGATGTCCGTGTCGAACTTCTCATGGATGACGGCCACCTGATGGCCGTGGCCCCGGGCCAAGTGCTGCGGCTTGACGAAAACGTCACCGAATCAGACCAGCGCCCCACCGCGCAAGACAGCGCCGTGACCACCCCCGGCGCCACCGCCGAAACCATCATCCAGGCCCTGGAGCGCGGCACCGACCTGAGCACCGAACTCGAAGCCACGGCAGCCGGCTTGACCGCCGGCACCGGCGCTGACGGCGGCCTCACCTTTGTGCAGTTGCTGCGCATTGTTGAGGGTGTTGAGCCATTGGCTTACGACTACTCTTACACGGCCCCTGACTTGTTGCCTGATTTGCAATCGGTGCCTGAGTTGGGCGCGCTTGTCACTTTGGTGGCGGACAACGCCAGCATCACGGTGGACGAAGCGGCGCTGCCGAGCGGCAGTAACCCCGACAGCGCGAACGAGACGGCGGGTGGCACGCTGGCTGTGGCCGGTGCGACGAGTTATGCCTTGGTGGGCAATGGTGCAGGCTCCTATGGCACGCTGACGCTGAACGCAAACGGCACCTACAGCTACACACTGAACACGGCCGTGACTGATACAACTGGCAATGATGGTGTGAATACTGTCTTTGGCGCAGAAGTATTCAATTATGTGGCTACCGATACCAGCGGCAACACCGTCAACGGCACCATAACGATCAATGTCGTTGATGACGTGCCGGTGATCTCTGTCACGCAGGCGGTGAGCCTGAGCGGCAGCCTGAGCGTGGTGGAAGCGGCGGGCGCGGCCACGGGCACGATGAGCGTGGTGGCGCCG
>PHCO01000203.1 GCA_002842265.1 Betaproteobacteria bacterium HGW-Betaproteobacteria-18
GTCCGATACCGCACACGGACCTTGAACCCTGTGGGGCGGACTTCAGTCCGCCATGGTCGACTGAAGTCGACCCCACAACAAGCCCAAACGCTGTGTTCAAGGGGGCATGGATCGCCACGCTTCGCTCGCGATGACGACATTTTTTCATGTTGAAATCACACCCCGAACAGTTCCCCGCCGGCCTGATCCGCCGGCGGCGTCACGCCCAGGTGGCGATAGGCGGCCAGCGTGGCAATGCGCCCGCGCGGGGTGCGCTGCAGATAGCCTTGCTGGATCAGGTAGGGCTCGATCACGTCTTCGATGGTTTCGCGCTCTTCACCAATGCTGGCGGCAATGTTGTCGAGCCCCACCGGGCCGCCGTCGAAACGGTGGATCACAGCCTCCAGCAGCTTGCGGTCCATCAAATCGAAGCCTTGCGGATCGACATCGAGCATGACCAGCGCGCGGTTAGCGATCTCCAGCGTGATCTCGCCCACGCCTTTCACATCGGCGTAGTCGCGCACGCGGCGCAACAGGCGGTTGGCAATGCGCGGCGTGCCACGTGAGCGACGCGCAATCTCAAAACCGCCTTGCTCGTCGGTGATCACGTTGAGCAGGCCGGCACTGCGCTTGACGATGCGGGCCAACTCCTCCGGCGAATAGAACTCCAGCCGCGCCACAATACCGAAGCGGTCGCGCAGCGGGTTGGTCAGCATGCCGGCGCGGGTGGTCGCGCCCACCAGCGTGAAGGGTTGCAGGTCGAGCTTGATGGAGCGCGCCGCCGGGCCTTCGCCGATCATGATGTCGATCTTGTAGTCTTCCAGCGCCGGGTACAGGATTTCTTCCACCACCGGGCTCAGGCGGTGGATTTCGTCGATGAACAGCACATCGTTTTTTTCCAGGTTGGTCAGCAGCGCGGCCAGGTCCTTGGGTTTCTCCAGCACCGGGCCGCTGGTCTGGCGCAGGTTCACGCCCAGTTCATGCGCGATGATGTGGCTCAGCGTGGTTTTGCCCAGGCCCGGCGGGCCAAACAGCAGCACATGGTCGAGCGCCTCGTCGCGCATTTTGGCGGCGCTGATGAAAATTTCGAGTTGTTCGCGCGCCTTGGTCTGGCCCACGTACTCGTGCATCAGCTTGGGCCGCAGCGCGCGCTCAACGGCCTCCTCGTTGGGCGAGGCGGGCGCGTTGGACACCACCCGTTTGGGCGGCGCCGGGGCAAAGTCATCGGTTTGAATACTCACAGCGGGCCCAGGTTATTACGATAAAACGTCGTCATGGTCTTTGTAGGGCGGACTTCAGTCCGCCATGGTCGACTGAAGTCGACCCTACAAGCAGCCCAAACGCCGCGTTCATAGACAGACGTGCGGCGACATGAATATTGCGTTGGCGGAATTTGGTTCATGATTCGTGTGCACTATAGCGCCAGCCTGGTCACCAGCCACTGGGATACGGCGCTGGTGGGGGCTTCAAAGCCATGGATGCCGCGGTAATGGTCAGCATCGGGCAAGGCGCTGAGCTCACTGGAATTGCCAGCGGCGAGCCAGGCCTGGTGAAAGGCTTGGGCCTGGCGTTCAAATTCCGGGGTTTCCTCGCTGCCCCAGTTGACCCAGATCGGCGTTTTGCAGGGCCGCACGCCAAACAGCGGCGAATGGCGGCGGATGATGCCGTCGTCGAGCTGGATCATGGGCTGCAGGTAGCTGTAGCGCAGTGGCGCAATATCGTAAATGCCACTGACCAGCACGGCCGCAGCCAACGGGTCTGGCGGCAAGCCGTAGTCCTCCACCCAAGGCGTTTGCAGGCACATGGCCGTCAAATGGGCGCCTGCCGAATGGCCGCCCAGCGCCAGCCGCACCGGATCACCACCATAAGCGGCAATGTGGCGATGCGTCCAGGCCACCGCTGCGCGCACCTGGCGCGTGATTTCATCCACCGTCACAAAAGGGCACAGCGCGTAATTGACCACCACGGTGGTGATGCCCAGCGGCTGCAGCCCCAGCGCCACGCAGCTGAATTCCTTGCTGGAGAAGGCGCGCCAGTAACCGCCGTGGAGGAACACGAACACCGGCGCATTGGGCACATCCGCCGGAAAGATGTCGAGCGTCTCGGCCAGCGTCGGGCCATAAGGTACATCGAGCACACAGCGCAAGCTGGCACGGGCATGGCTTGAGCGCGCCATGTAATGTTTGGCCGGTGCCGTGGGGTCAGCCAGCTTGATGGCCGGGTTGTACTGCGCGTCAATCTGCGCCTGGGTTTCAAATTCACGGTAAAGAGGGGTCATGGTTCGTTACTCAACTGAGAGATTCACACGCCAATATAACGCTGCCACAGCCCCGGCTCGACCGCCAACTGCCCGGAGTCACCCTGCCACACCACCTGGCCGCGCTCCAGAATCGTGTGGTGATGTGCCAACTTGATCAGCCGCTGCACGTATTTGTCGATCACCAGTATGGTCTGGCCGCGCGCACTCAAGGTGTGCAGGCATTGCCAGATGTCCTCGCGCACCAACGGCGCCAGGCCCTCGGTGGCCTCGTCCAGAATCAGCAGGTAGGGGTTGGTCATGAGGGCGCGGCCAATCGCCAGCATTTGCTGCTCGCCGCCGGAGAGTTCGTTGCCCATGTGGCGCACACGGTCGGCCAGGCGCGGGAACAGGTCAAACACCGACTCCAGCGTCCACGGGTCTGCGCAAGCGTTGCGGTTGGCGGCAAATGCCAGCAGGTTTTCCCTGACCGACAGGTTCGGAAATATCTGTCGGCCCTCGGGCACCAGCGCCAGCCCCATGCGGGCAATGCGGTCGGGCGTGTAACGGTCGATGCGCTCACCGCAAAAACGCACGCTCCCCGTGAGCGCTGGCGTCAGGCCCAGGATGGCGCGCACCGTGGTGGTTTTGCCCATGCCGTTGCGCCCGAGCAGCGTGGCGACATCGCCCGGTTGCACGCAGAAACTCACGCCAAACAGCACCTGGCTGGTACCGTAAGCGGCCTCAAGCTTGTCAACTTCCAGCAGCGCGCTCATGCCGTGGCCTCTTCATCGTCGCCCAGATAAGCCAAGCGTACTTCGGGGTGGACACGTATTTCATCGGGCGTGCCGCAGGCAATGACCCGGCCGGCCACCAGCGTCGAGATGCGGTCAGCCAGCCGGAACACCGCGTTCATGTCGTGCTCCACCAGCAGCAGCGTGGTATCAAGGCGCAGGCTTTGCAGCAGGTTGAGCATGCGCTCGGATTCATCCGGCCCCATGCCGGCCATGGGCTCGTCGAGCAGCAGCAGTTTGGGCCGTGTGGCCAGCGCCAGGCCGACCTCCAGCTGGCGCTGTTCGCCGTGCGACAGGGCACCGGCGAGTTGCTGCATTTGCGCAGCCAAACCCACACGCGCAACCACCTCGGCGGCCAAAGCATAACGCTCGGCATCGCGTCGTGCCGGGCGCCAGAAATTCAGGCTGTGGCCGACGTGGCCCTGCACCGCCAGCGCGATGTTGTCGAGCACCGACAGGCGATTGAAAATGCTGGTGATCTGGAACGAGCGCGCCAGTCCATGCGCCACCCGTTGATGCATGGGCATGCGGGTGATGTCCATGCCGTCAAAGTGGATGCGCCCGGCGTTGGCGGCCAAAGCACCTGAAATCAGGTGGATCAGGGTGGTCTTTCCAGCGCCGTTGGGCCCAATCAGGGCATGAATTTCGCCCACCTGCACACTCAAGCTGGCGTGATCAATGGCACACAAGCCACCATAACGCTTGACCAGTCCATCGACTTGCAACAAGATGCTGTGGCTCATGACCCGTTTTTTCTGCGCCGCATGCTGAGCAGTCCGTTCGGCGCCAGCAGCACCACGGCCAACAGCACCGCGCCCAGGCCGAACTGCCAGTGGATGGTGTAGCTGCTCAAAATTTCTTCGAGCAGCAAAAACACCACGGCACCGACCAGGCCGCCATACAAATGGCCCACGCCACCCAAAATCACCATCACCATCAGCATGCCCGACTCGCTCCACTGCATCATCGACGGACTGACAAAGCCGCCCTGCTGCGCCAGCAGGGCACCGGCCAGCCCGGCCAAAGCGCCCGCCAGCGTGAAGGCCATCAGCTTGAAGCGGTACACCGGGAAACCGATGGCCGCCATGCGTGGCTCGTTCTCACGAATCGCCTGCAGCGCATGACCAAAGCGGGAATTCAGCAGCCGATTCACGGCCAAAAACACCCCCACGGCGAGCGCCAGCACCACCAGGTAAAAGGTCGCGTCCTGGCTCAGGTCCAAACCCAAACCCAACTCAAAGCGACCATCCAGCGACAGGCCATCGTCGCCACCATAGGTTTTGAGCGACACCATCAGGTAGTACAGCATCTGCGCAAAAGCCAGGGTAATCATGATGAAATAGACGCCCCTGGTACGCAGGCTGATGGCCCCGATGAGCAGGGCCAACACCCCCGCCGCCACAAAGGCCACGGGCAGCGTCAGCCAGGCCGAGTGGAAGCCGTTTTGCATCAGGATACCCGCTGCGTAGGCACCCACACCCAGGAATGCCGCATGGCCAAAACTGACCATGCCGCCAAAACCCAGGATCAGGTTGAGGCTGGTGGCGGCCAGCGCAAAAATGAGGATGCGGCTGGCCACACCGATGTAAAACGACTGGCCCAAGGCTTGCGCCAGCTCGGGCAGCAGCACCAGTGCCATCAACAAAACCAGGCCGGTGCGCCAGCGCAAAGGGTGGTCCAGCAGACCGGGCTGCAAGCGCACCAGGGCCGCAGGCGCATCAAGCGCTGTAACGGGTTTTGAGTCCACGTCAGCCATGGGCCGGGAACAGCCCTTGTGGCTTGAAGAACAGCACCGCCGCCATCAGGACATAAATCAGGATCGAGGCCACCGCCGGACCCGCGTTGGCCGCCAGTTCCGGCCCCATGGCACGCTCAAAGACAAAAGGAATCAGGGTGCGCCCGGCGGTGTCCACCAGCCCCACCAGCAGGGCACCCAACAGCGCGCCGCGAATCGAGCCAATGCCACCGATCACGATCACCACAAAGGCCAGAATCAAAATGCTCT
>PHCO01000204.1 GCA_002842265.1 Betaproteobacteria bacterium HGW-Betaproteobacteria-18
GTTGCCCGCGATGATCTGCGTCTGTCCGTAGGCCACGGTCACAACCCACAGGCCCACGTTGCCTGCGTCCGCGCTGGGCGTGGTCTGCGATCCGGTAGCCGCCGCCACGCCAGCCTTGGCCGTCAGGACGATGGTGTCCTTGCGCGTGGTGTTCTGAGCCGTTCCGGAGTTGTTGGGGCCGCTGTACGGCTGCGCCGGGTTGCTGGCGTTGTAGTAGGGCAGCGCGACCGGGTTCGCATCCACTTCGGAGAACGCGGCCTGGATCAAGTAGTTGACCGAGTAGCCGACGGTCCCAGGGGCGGCACAAGCCAGCGTGGTGGTGTCCAGGCTGATGCCCTGCTTGATCAGGCTGTGCACCAGGTCGGCGGCCAGAGAGGAATAGGCCGTGGCATCCATGTTCTGGACGCTGTAGATGCGCCCAGGGGCCACAAGCACGTTCAGGGCAGCCGGGCTGTTCGGGGTGCAGGCAAGCCCGCTGACGAGCGTGTTGATCCCCAGGATGTCCTGGGCCAGGAAGCCCAGCGCGACCATCATATTCTTGTTGGTGTTCAGCAGGTCAGTTTCAAGCGGGATCTGGCCGGGGTAAACAGTTTGACGATCCAAGGTTGCCTCCTGGGGAAATAAAAAACCCCGCTGGAGGCGGGGTCTGTTGGTGCGCCTATGCGCGCTGGCCTATGCCAAGTGGACTAGCTGCTGATCCTGGCCCAGATCGTGTACCCCGCGGGGCGCACGCTCTCGATCGCGTTGAAAATGTCCGCGTCCGTCACCTGGCCCTGCATGCTGGCCAAGGGGACTTGCTCCATGCTGCCGACACCGTAACCGCCGCCCACGCTGCCCCCAGGCACGCCGTAGGGCGCGACATTGGCAACGCCGCCCCCTGATGGCCGGAAGGCTGTCACGAAGGCCTGGAAGGGCAGCAGCAGCGTTCCGTAGCCTCCACCAGAGCCGTAGCCGTAGGCCAGCCCATAGGCCCCAGTGTCTTTTGGCCGCAAGGGCTCAAAGACAACCGGTGCACGGCCGGTGAGCTGCGTCAAGACGGCGATGATCGCCTTGCGCGTGCCACGCTCCCGAAAGATTGCGGCGATGATGCGTGCTCGGTAGCTTGCGTCGGTCTGGTTGGCCTTCCTGGGCAAGCCGTCGCCGAGGAAGTCCCCGGCGATCATGTCCAGGAACCCGTCCGTGGCAGTGCTGATTCTTGTTTGCAGCCGCACATAGGCCAGCAGCGAGTAGATGAACGAAAGGCCGTTCGCCACTCCGGCCAGAAGCGCGTCTCGAATGGTGGCATAGCCAGCCTCGAACCAGCCGACCGGGCTCAGCTGCTGCAACCGGGAGACAATATCCGCCTGATCTCCGATCGCCATGATGCCCCTCCCCTATGTGATGTTGAGCGTGCCGACCTTGATGACCTGCTGCGAAGTCGCCGTGAGGTCCGCGGTTCCACTGTTGAGGGTGACTCCTGTGGCGCTGAGCACCCCAGGAGAGGCATCGTGGGCGACCTGGGCCAGCCTGCTGTATGCCAGGGTGGTCCCGATGGTGAGCGAGTTGATGTAAGCGGTCAGAGCGGCCACAACCAGCGCCACGGTGGCCGTGTGGTCGTAGCCGCTGGCCGTACTGAGCACCATGGCCACGTTGGCCGAGACAACCACCGGGGCGTGCACGTCGAAGGTCGATCCGACCGGCCGCACGGCGTCGACTGCATTCGATGCCGATGACAAGAATGTGCTGCCCGGTGTGCCGGTGCCATCGTCGACGACCACGTAGAAGTGCCCCTGGCTGGGAGTGCCGTTGTAGAGGTAGTTCTCCGTGATCGAGTAGCTGACGCCCTGCTGCAAGCTCAGGAGCGCGTTGCCGATGGCCCCCCTGGTCGCCTTGGACAAGCTGGCCACCCAGGCCACAAAGCGAGTCCGAAAGGCCGCGTCCGACTCAGCGTCCGCGCCGTTGGTGTAGCCCAGGGCGTTGGTCACCGTGTCAACGTAGGGAATCGCGCCGCTCAGGGTGTTGACCATGCCCGCACTGGCGTTCGAGGCCGCGGCCGCATTCACGGCCACCACCGACGCGGTACAGCTCGCAGCGCCTGCGGCGATGACGTAGGCCTGCAATGCCGGGCTATAGGACGGCGGGGTGGTGTCGGCCACCACCTGGTACTGCTGAGAGCCGTCAGCGGTCTGCACCAGCGTGCCAACCGGGATCATGGCCTGCATGGTCGGGGTGAAGCGCGCAAAGGTCACGGCCCCCGTTGCGGCCTGGGCCGGGAGCCGCGTGAAGCCGTAGTCGGCCGCCCAGCTGTCGGCGTCTGCTCCGCTGCTCGACGCAAAGCGCGTCAGGGCCGCGATCTGCAAGGCGATGCCCTGGAGCCACAGCACGATGGCTGCCGTGGCCTCCACGAACGCGCGCAGGATGGAGCCGACCGTCAGGTCGACCAGCTGCGCCGCGCCGCCCTGAATGGCCGTGACGGCGTTCTGCACGATCTGCGTGAAGGTCTGGGTCTGAATGCTCATGCGCGGCCTACCTCGTGACGTTGAAGGACAGGATCTGCGGGGTGTTCGTCACCGCGTCGTTGTATGCGATGGTCACGGTGAAGCCGCTCAGCTCCGTGGGCAGCTGCTTGATGGTGATCTCCGGCGCCGGGCTCTGCGCCACGCAGTCTTCAAGGCTGATCTGCGACCGGATGAGCGAGAGCACCTTGCCCATGTCCATGGTCTGGCCGATGTAGGCCGGGAGGCCTGCGCCATAGTCGGGCTGGAAGATGTAGTCGCCCGGGTTGGTCAGCAGCCTGCGGATGATGCGCTGCTGGCCGCGCACGGTGTCGCTCACCGGCATCAGGTCGCCAGTGTTCCCGCGTTGCAGGTCGTTGCCCCAGTAGTGGTAGAGGTCTTTCATCAGGTCGGGCCTCCGGTGTTGCCGCCCTGCGGGTCGGTGTGGGTGTGGTGGTCCAGGCTGATGGAGCCGCCCACCACGTCGCCCGTGGCGTTTATGGAGCCGGAAACCTGGACCGAGGCCCCGGAGCCGCCCGACATGGCCAGGCCTCCGTCACCCGTCACATGCCCGTGGATCATCATGTCCCCGGTGTGCGTCCAGAGCGGCGCACTGCTGTTGATGGCCGTAGCTGCGTGGAGCTCCACCGTGCCGTCGTTGTGAAACTTGAGCAGGCTGCCCGACTTGTGCACCAGCCAGAATTCGCCGGAAGGGCAAGGCAGTGGGCGGTCCGAGTCGTTGTAAAATCGCATGTCGGCGTGGCCGGCCTGCGGGCTGCCCTCTTGGAACTCGACCTCGATCATGTCGCCGATGGAGGGCGGGCAGAAGAGGCCCCAGCCGTTGCCGATCCAGGGGCAGGCCAGGGGAAGCCACCCGGTCTCCGCGCCCTCGGGCATGATCTGCACCTTCACGGCGTAGGCGTCGGGGTCGTAGCTGGTCACGAGGCCCATGCGAGAGTCCGCGCGGGTGTTCCCGTGCGCCGAGGCCTGTCTGCGCCAAGCGTCTTGGAGTCTTGCGCCGCCTCTCATATGGTCACCGTCGTTTCCGGGCTGTGGTTCTTGGCGCGCAGCTCCATTTTGTAGCCCTCATGCAGGGACAGCGACCGGATCACGCTCTCCGGGTAGTACACCTGATCGAAGGCCGTCTCGGTCCCGACCACCTGCACCAGCGTCTGCGTGCTCAGGATGCCGTCACCGGGAAGCGTGGAGTCCATGCGCATCTCGTGCTTGCTGATGTCGGCCAGGATGTTCTGCGCCTTTTCCAGGGCCGCCTGGTGCGTCAGGCCGGGGATCGTGTAGCTGTAGGTCTGCGGCTGCCCATAGGGCACCTTGGAATTGCGCGTCACCTTGTTCTTGCTTTTCGTCGCCCTGGCGGTGACCGAGAACGCCTTCTTCTGCTTGGCGTTCCAGCTTTTCACGATGACGATCACGTCCTTCGCGATGGTCAGGTTCCGCGAAAAGCGGATGCGCTCCACGTTGGCCGTGGGCGATGCGCACTCTGGGGTCGGGGCCTGCCACTTGATGATGTATTTGTCGCCCTTTTCGGGGTCGAGCTGAGGGACGAAGTTGAGCACGGTGCCTGTGACGAACACGCTGTACTGGCACATCCGCGCCAGCCAGACGAGCAGATCCCACTCGGTCCGCTCGTCGGCCATCGTGGCGTGGTCGATTTGGTAGTACGTGCCCGCCAGGGCCTTGGTGGGCACCGTGTTGCAGGTCATGTTGTGCCGGGCAGCCAGTATCTGCGCGATCTGAGAGGCCGTCTTGTTGGCGAACTTCTCCGTGGTCTTCGCGTCGATGAACTGGCTCGTGTAGTCGCGTCCGGAGAGCTCTATCACGTTCTTGGCCGGGTCGAAGGTCATGTCGTCGGCGCGCCCGATGATGAAGCTCGTCAGTTCGCTCGCGTCATAGGCCCTCGGGTCGGCCGGAAACCCGGCCAGCAGCTCCACGGTCAAGTCGGCCTGCGCGGTCAGCCATGCCGCGTTTTTGGCGATGGGCAGCGCAGCCGCGGCGAAGGTCACGCGCCAGGTGTCGGCCTGATAGTGGGCGTTGTTGTCGACTTCCCACTCCACCCACCCGGTGATGGGCTGGCCGTTGAGCTTGACCATGCCCCGGGGGAGCCGGACGGCGGAAAGTGCCGGGACGTGATTCAGCATGGGGGCCCCTACTGCGGAACGCCGCCAGTCGTGTCAGGCTGGGGCGGGATAGTGAGTGTCTTGGTGCCCTGAATAAAAGGGTCCGTCGTGTTGTTGGCCTTGGCGATGCCGGTCCAGCCGTTCTGATCGCCGTATTGCTTCTGCGCGATGCTGAACATGTTCCCCCCGGCCACGGTCTGCGTGTTGCCGGGGGTGTTGATGGCGCCGATGTTCCCGTTCATGCGGCCGGTCACGGCGAGCAGGTTCTGCAGCGCGCCGAGCTTGGCGGTCCCCGTGATCTGGCTGCTCAGCTTGGACGCTGCGACCGACACCTTGTTTCCGGGGAGCACCCCGCCGAAGGTCGTCACGTTGCCCAT
>PHCO01000205.1 GCA_002842265.1 Betaproteobacteria bacterium HGW-Betaproteobacteria-18
CGCCGCCTGCACCCGGCCGAAACCATTGCCGAGTGGCTCGCGCTGGCCGAAGCGGGCGCCAAGGGCAATGCGGCCGCCAAGGTTTCAGAATTTGTGGTGTACCGTGACGCGCCGCACGCGTTTCATGCCGACTACCGTCCGAGCTATCGCAAGGAGGCCGCCGAAGATGGCTTCAAGCGTGCGCTGGCCTGGTTCAAGGCGCACGGCGTAGCCTGAACCGGACGCCGCTGCCACCTTGTAGGAGGCCCGCCCCCGGGCCGATGGATGTCCTGGGGCCATCGCGGCGAGGGCGCCGCTCCTACGGCGCAGTGACGTGCTCTGCCCCCCAACTGATTAGGACTGCGCGACCGGGCGGCTCGGGTCGCTGCACCATTCGCTCCAACTGCCCGCATAAAGGGCCGTGCGCCCCAGACCCGCCACTTCCATGGCGATGAGGTTGGGCACGGCGCTGACCCCGCTGCCGCAGTGGTGCACCACCGTGGCGGGGTCGCGGCCCGCCAGTAAAGTTTCAAATTCAGTGCGCAGTTGGGCGGCATGTTTGAACAAGCCATCTGGCCCGAGGTTATCGGTGAACGGCCGGTTCAGCGCGCCGGGAATGTGCCCAGCCACCGGGTCCAGCGGCTCCACTTCACCCCGAAAGCGGGGGGCGCCACGGGCATCCACAATGGTTTGACCGGGGCGTGCCAGTTTGCCGGCGACGGTATCCGTGTCGACCAATTCAGTCCTTGGCGTGGTCAAGGGGTAATTTGATGCCTGAGTTGTGGGGCCGTCGCCAGATGCAACGGCGCCCCCGGCCGCCAGCCAGGCTGGCAGTCCGCCATCCAGCACAGCTACCGCTTCATGCCCTGCCCATTTCAGCAGCCACCACAGGCGGCCGCAGTAGTTCACGCCCTGGCGGTCATAGACTACAGCCTGCATGTCGGGGCGCAAGCCGACACTGCCGAGCCAGGCGGCAAAAGTTTCGCGCGAAGGCAGCGGGTGACGGCCACCGCTGGCGGCATCGGGCGCTTCTTGGGCACTCAGGTTGTGGTCCAGGTCGGCGCGCACGGCGCCGGCAACGTGGCTTTCCTGGTATTGCGCATCGCCTGCTGTGGCTTGCATCAGTTCAAAACTGCAGTCAAACACCATCAGCGGCTGATCGCTGGTCATGAAGGCTTGCAGCTGGGAAACAGAAATCAGGGTGGTGTACATGGGTGTTCCTTCGTCGGGGTCAATGCTCTTCAGCAGGCGTGTTGGGCAGGGCGCGGGTGCGCAGCACGGTGGCGGCAATGCCGCTGGCCACAATCAGCGCCATGCCGGCCCAGCCGATCAGCGAAATGGGGTCGTCGAACAACACCAGACTGTAAAAAGCGGCAAACACAATGCCGGCGTATTGCAAATTGGCGACCAGCAGCGTGGCACCGCGGCTGTAGGCGCGCGTCATGCACCATTGGCCCAGGGAAGCCAGCACGCCGATGGGGATGAGCCAGGCCGCTGCCTGCCAGCTGACCGTGGCCCAGGAGGTAAAGCCGCTCCAGGTCACCCCCACCAGCCCGGCCAGTGCCGTGCTGAGCGAAAAGTAAAACACCGTGCGGCCTTCGGGCTCGCCCACCTTACCCAGCGCCGTCACCTGCAAATAGGCCATCGCCGCGCCCATGCCCGAGAGCAGTCCCACCAGGCCGGCAAACAACTGGTTTTGATCGAGGGTGGGGCGCAGCATCATCACGACGCCGGCAAAACCCGCCAGCACGGTCGCCATCAGCGGCCCCTGGCGACTGCTTTGACCATAGAGTAGCGCGCCGCCCACCACAAAGGCCGCGACCCAGACGCCGCTCATGTAGTTCAGCGTCATGGCGGTGGCCAGCGGCAAATGGGCGATGGCATAAAACCAGGTGGCCAGCGAAAACACGCCAATCACGGCGCGCCAGGCGTGCATCCACGGCACCTTGGTGGCCAGCGGTGTGCGCCGTGCGCGCAACACCAGCATCATGAAGATGACGCTGACCACGCCGCGGTAAAACACCAGCTCGGGCAAGCTGAAACTTGCAGCGGCCACCTTGATGCCGACCGCCATGGTGGCAAAAAAGAAGGCCGCCAGGACCATCCAGAGTGCTTGCATGGTTTTACAGCCCGTCCGGACCCATGGCACGGCGGTACCAGGCGTGAAAATGCTGCATGCCGTCTTCCATCGGGCTCTGGTACGGGCCGATCTCGTTGTCGCCGCGTTGCAGCAGCGCTTGGCGGCCGGCGTCCATGCGCTCGCCGATTTCGTCGTCTTCGAGGCAGGTTTCCATGTAGGCGGCTTGCTGTGCTTCGACAAACTCGCGTTCGAACGCCACAATTTCTTCGGGGTAGAAAAACGCCACCTGGTTGAGCGTCTTGTTCGGACCCATCGGGTGCAGGGTCGAGACGGTCAGCACATGCGGGTACCACTCAACCATGATGTGCGGGTAGTAGGTGAGCCAGATGGCGCCACGCTCCGGTATGGCACCGTTGCGGTACTTCAGCAGTGCATCATGCCAACGCTGGTAAACCGGTGAGCCGGGCTTGCCAAAGGCTTTGGACACGCCCACGGTCTGGACTGAAAACTGTTCGCCAAATTGCCAGCGCAGGTCGTCACAGGTCACGAAGTGGCCAAGCCCTGGATGGAACGGGCCCACGTGGTAGTCCTCCAGATAGACTTCGATGAAGGTTTTCCAGTTGTAGTTGCACTCGTGCAACTCGACCTTGTCGAGCACATAGCCTGAAAAGTCCAGCGCAGCCTGTTCACCCATACCCGCCAGATCAGCCGCAATGTCACGGCCGTTGTCCTCGAACAGCAGGCCATTCCACTCGCGCAAGGGGTAGTTATGCAGGTTCAGGCAGGGATCGGTGGGAAAGTGCGGTGCGCCAATGAGCTTGCCAGCGGGGCCGTGGCCAGTGCTGTCACCGGCGCTGTAGGTCCAGCGATGAATCGGGCAGACGATGTTGCCTGCGGACGCGTTTTGTAGCGAGCCGTGCCCCTTGAGCATGATGGCCTGGCGATGGCGGCAGACGTTGGAGATCAGCTCGATGCCAGCGGGCGTGCGTAAGAGCGCGCGGCCCTCGCCCTCATGTGCCAGCGTGGCGTAGTCGCCAAGGTTGGGCACGCTGGCGGCGTGACCCACGTAACGTGGTCCCCGCTGAAACAGGGTTTGCAGTTCGCGCTGGTAAAGCGCGGGATCAAAATAAGAACTAACTGGTAGTTGGCCGGTGGCCTGCTGCAGTTGAAGACTTAAATCAGACATGGGTGACCTGACCTAAAGACTCCCCACAGGGAGATGCGCGGGTGACCTGAGCCATGCGCGAAACAAAAAATCCAGCCGGGGCTGGCGCAAAAGAAAGCAATTGTACCTTTGGGGCCAGCGTCGGCATGCCGTGTGCAAGAACGCCTAAAATTGCTTTTTTTGATTCCGGGAGTGTTGCGTTTTATGGTTACTGCCGCCAAACATGGGCCTGCTGCGCCCGCGCACTACGAGGCTGCGTTGCAGGAGCTTGAACAACTGGTGGCCAGGCTGGAGTCTGGTGATATGCCCCTGGAGCAACTTCTGACGCAGTACCAGCGTGGTGCCGAGCTGTTGAAGTTTTGTCGCGATCGACTGGCTGCCGTTGAAAATCAAATCAGAGTCCTGGATCAGGGCACACTCAAGACATGGACCAGCGAATCAGCATGACGGACAAGTTCGACTTGAATGGCTGGTGCGCGCAACACTTGCAGCGCGTGGAGCAGGCGCTGGATAAATGGGTCAGTGTCGATGCTTCCTCTGATTTGGAGCATGCTGCGCCAGCGGAGTTGATGCGGGCTATGCGCTACGCCGTCCTTGACGGTGGCAAACGGTTGCGCCCGTTGTTGGTGTTCGCGGCCTTTGAGGCTCTCAGCAGTGGCTTGACACAGGCCAATGAATCCGAAGCAGCGTGTGATGTTGAAGCCGCTTTGCGCGCTGCTTGTGCCGTCGAACTGATCCACGCCTACTCACTGGTCCACGATGACATGCCGTGTATGGACAACGACGTGTTGCGCCGTGGCAAACCCACCGTCCATGTGCAATTTGGCTCGGCCAGCGCCTTGCTGGCGGGTGATGCGCTGCAGGCCCTGGCCTTTGAATTGTTGACCCCTGATGACGCTGCTGTGCCGGCCAGCCGCCAGGCACGCATGTGCCGCTTGCTGGCGCGCGCGGCGGGTTGTGCCGGCATGGCCGGCGGCCAGGCCATTGACCTGGCCAGTGTCGGGCGGCCTTTGACCGAGGATCAGTTGCGCGAAATGCATCAGCTTAAAACAGGCGCCTTGTTGCAGGCCAGCGTGATGATGGGCGTCGCTTGTGGTGACGCCACAGCGCAGGCGGTGCAAGCCTTGCAGACCTATGGTGCCGCCATCGGTTTGGCGTTTCAGGTGGTGGACGACATGCTGGACGTCACTGCAGATTCAGCCACTCTGGGTAAAACGGCGGGCAAAGACCAGGCCCAGGACAAGCCCACTTATGTGTCGCTGATGGGGCTGGAGCGCGCCCATGCTTATGCGCAGACCTTGTACGACCAGGCGCTGGCGGCGCTGGCGTCGAGTGGCTTGTCGGATACGCGCGCGCTGCAGGGCTTGGCGAGCCTGATGGTGCAGCGTTCCAGCTGATGTGAGTGTTGTTCCAGATCACCATGAAATATGCCTTGAATCGTTCCAAGTTGAGCGCTACCCGTTGTCAAAAGAAAAGCGTATGTTGATGAATAACCTTTATCCCTTGTTGCAGACCATTCATGGACCGGCTGACCTGCGGCATTTGCAGCGTGAACAATTGGACACTTTGGCTACTGAATTGCGCGCCTTTTTGCTGGAAAGTGTGTCCAAAACCGGCGGCCATTTGAGCTCCAATCTGGGCACGGTTGAACTCACGGTGGCGCTGCACTATGTCTTCAACACCCCGCATGACCGGGTGGTGTGGGACGTGGGGCACCAGACCTACCCGCACAAAATCCTCACCGGCCGACGGGAGC
>PHCO01000206.1 GCA_002842265.1 Betaproteobacteria bacterium HGW-Betaproteobacteria-18
ACATGCGTGGCCGATTGAGTGCGCAGGTAGTAGGTGGTTTTCAGGCCGCGCACCCAGGCCAGCTTGTAGGTGTCGTCGAGTTTTTTACCTGAGGCACCACATTCCGCTTTGCATCGTGATAAATACTCGCAAAAAAGCTTTCTAATTTTTCTGCGTGCTCACATAATTCACGAATTGGAAATCACTATGTTGTCCTGGGACGAAGAAGTTACACCTACTGCCAGTTTGCCCCCCTCATCCAGCCTGTCCAGCCCGCTGATGGCAGAACGTTTTGCGGGCCCCACTGCCCCATTGACAGTGTCACCAAGTCATCCCGTTTCGCCCGACAAAACACCGCACACCAAAGCAACAACCAGCATGGGAACGCTCGGTTCCACGCGCCGCGTCAATGCCGCCGACAAGCGCATCATCAACGGCAAAACCGATGTCAACCAATTGGTGCCGTTCAAGTACAAATGGGCCTGGGAAAAATACCTGTCAAGCTGCGCCAATCACTGGATGCCGCAAGAGGTCAACATGACACGTGACATCGCGTTATGGAAAGACCCCAAAGGCCTGACCGAAGACGAGCGCCGCATCGTCAAACGCAACCTGGGTTTTTTTGTCACAGCAGACTCGCTGGCCGCCAACAACATTGTGCTGGGCACCTACCGCCACATCACGGCCCCGGAGTGCCGGCAATTCATGTTGCGCCAAGCCTTCGAGGAAGCCATTCACACCCACGCCTACCAGTACATCGTCGAGTCCTTGGGCCTCGATGAGGGCGAGATTTTCAGCGCCTATAACGAGATCAAATCCATTCGCGACAAAGACGAGTTTTTGCTGCCATTTATCGAGTCCATCATGGACCCGCATTTCCAGACCGGCACATCTGAGGCAGATCAGACTTTGCTCAAGTCGTTGATCGTTTTTGCCTGCCTGATGGAAGGCCTGTTCTTTTACGTGGGCTTCACCCAGATTCTGGCTTTGGGTCGGCAAAACAAAATGACCGGTGCGGCCGAACAGTACCAATACATCCTGCGTGATGAATCGATGCATTGCAACTTTGGCATTGACCTGATCAACCAGATCAAGCTGGAAAATCCGCAGCTCTGGACGGCAGAATTCAAGGCCGAGATCAAGGCTTTGTTTGAAACCGCAGTGGATCTCGAATACCGCTACGCCGAAGACACCATGCCACGCGGTGTGCTGGGCATGAACGCCTCCATGTTCAAGGGTTACCTGCGCTACATCGCCAACCGGCGTGCCACCCAAATTGGGCTTGAGGCACTGTTCCCCAATGAAGAAAATCCGTTCCCCTGGATGAGTGAAATGATCGACCTGAAGAAAGAGCGCAACTTCTTCGAGACACGCGTCATTGAATACCAGTCCGGCGGCGCACTGTCGTGGGAATGACGGCAAGCTATGACCTTCCAAATTTCACAAAATTTTGAACCGGCTGCTGGCGGCAAAGTTTTGTTGACCCCTGTTCATGGTGCTGGGAACCTGCCCAACACCATGGATCACTTGACGCGCAATGATTTCCGTCAAGTGCTCTTTGCAAATTGATCAAGGAGATAGAAATGGCAACTGCAAAAAAACCTGCTGCGAAAGCGGCTGTGAAACCTGTAGTCAAAGCTGCCGCTAAACCGGCTGCCAAACCTGTAGCTAAAACTGCGGCTAAACCGGTCGCCAAAGCTGCTGCTAAACCTGCTGCTAAACCTGCTGCTAAACCTGCTGCCAAACCTGCGGCCAAACCTGCGGCCAAACCTGCTGCCAAACCTGCGGCCAAACCTGCGGCCAAACCTGCTGCAAAAGCTGCTGCAAAAGCTGCTGCAAAACCAGCTACCAAGCCTGTGGCGAAACCAGTTGCCAAAAAAGCCGTTGTAGCCAAGAAGGCAGCGCCAGCAAAAAAAGCAGCAGCACCCAAAGCAGTTGCCAAAAAAGTTGCACCGGCGAAAAAAGCACCTGTGAAAGCCGCTGCACCGGCCAAAAAAGCCGTTGCCAAGAAAGCCACTGCCAAACCGGTTGCAAAAAAACCTGCCAAAGCCCCTGCGGCACCAGCCGCAAAGACCAAGCTCAACCCCCAGGCAGCCTGGCCCTTTCCCTCTGGATCAAAACCCTGATCTCGCATTACTCCAGACAGGTCAGCCCGCTGCCAAACCGCAGCGGGCTTTTTTTAGGGGTAAAAAACCAGTAAACGGTAGCCGAGTGCACGCGCCCGTGCGGGCTCTGCTTGAACACGTAAATATGCCGTGGCCGACCATTCGCCAGCCGCCGCGATTGTTTCAGTTGTGGCACCCAATTCAGCGGGGATTAAAACCCGACGCATGACAGGCTGATCTGTCAGGTCAGTCAACGTTAACTCAATCGCCGGTAACGCCAATGCAAGTTGTGTCTTGTTTTTCACAACAAAATGCAATTGGAACGTCTCTTGGTTCACTTGATGAAACGTGGCGGAATCGAGCACCAAGGCTTCAATCCGGTGCAATGGCAACACGCGGCAGCCCACTACTTCACAAAAAGACTGCATAGCTGGCTTCATATCAGGGATCAAAGCCGCTAACTGATCGCGCTCGTGGTACAAGCCTTGTCCCAACAAGCCGAGCAACAACACGACACTTAGCGAACCCCGCAGTACACGCTTACCGTCTTGAAGCACGGCCTTGCGAACATCAGGCGAAAACAAAAATGAAACTGAATCAGCAACAGGCTCAGGGGCCAGTGCACCCGACTTGGCGCCTTCAAGCTGGGGCTCGGTCTCGGCTTCAAACTCCGACGCAGGCTTGATGAGCAACGCAGCCGACTCCCAAGGTGCCTCATCGGGCTGCCAAGCCTCTGGGCCCGGTGGGTTGACAATCGCCTCTCCATCGAAGAAAAGTTGGTGATCCACCGTGGCAGACTCCGTAAACCCTGTCGATTCATCACGCAAAGCTGTGCCAGCGTGCATCGACTGCGGTGGTAGAGCCAGGGCATCAAAAACCTCACCGCAATGCCCACAACGCACCCAGCCATCAGAAATACGCAACTGGTCTGGCACCACTTTGTAGCAGGTCTGACAAGAAGGGCAGCGGGCAATAAAACTCATGGAATTTGAAATCTTTCGGCCGCGGGGCAATCCGGTTTCAACGCATCACGGTCATCAAAATCCAGCCGTCTTCAGCGTCAGCCACGGTGAGGCGGCAGTAAGGCGCATAGGCAGCCTGGAGTTCATCGGCCTGACGCTCCAAAATACCCGCCAAAACCAAAGTCCCTCCAGTCGCCACGCGTGACCAAAGTAGTGGCGCCAGCACCTTCAAAGGTGTTGCCAGGATATTGGCCAGCACCGCCTGGTAAACACCGCTGGCAGTTTCTGGCAAGCCGGCACGCAAAGCCACATGATTGGCCTGCGCATTCAACACCGTGGACTCAACAGCTGCCAAATCAATGTCCACAGCATCGATGTCGGTCGCACCAAACTTGGCCGCACCAATGGCCAGGATGCCGGAACCACAGCCGTAGTCCAGCACCCGGCTCAAGTCGGCACGGCCTGCACCGCCATGACTGGCAATCCAGCGCAAACACATGCGCGTGGTGGGATGGGTGCCGGTGCCAAAGGCCAGGCCGGGGTCCAGACGTATCACGATGCGGGCCCGTTCGGGCGGCTCATGCCAGGTAGGCACAATCCAGAATTCCGGCGTGATCTCCACCGGTGCAAACTGGGATTGCGTCAAGCGCACCCAATCCTGTTCCAACACCTCCAGCAAACCCAGCACTTCGCAATCGTCAAAAAAATCCTGCGCCTGCAGCAGTAACAGCGCGGCTTGTGCCTGTTCACGGGTGTCATACAAAGCCAGCACCCTGGAGCGCTGCCAGCCCTCCTTGGGGGGCGGCATGCCGGGCTCGCCAAACAGGGCCTGCTCGGCATCGGTCTGGGCATCGGCATCTTCCACGCTGACACTCAGGGCATCCAGTGCGTCAAGCGCTTCACTCAGCGTTTCAACCTGGTGCTCGGGGCACATCAATCGGAGTTCAAACATCGATGCTCATGCTCAGCGTACGTGGTCGGCAAGCCAACCCTCGAGGTAATGGATATTGGTGCCGCCTTCCATGAATTTGGCATCGACCATCAACTCACGGTGCAGGGCCACATTGGTGTTGATGCCCTCGATCACCGTTTCGCCCAAAGCGGTGCGCATGCGTGCCAAGGCCTGCTCGCGGGTGTCGCCATGCACGATGATCTTGCCAATCATCGAGTCGTAATTGGGTGGTACAAAATAATTGGTATAGACGTGCGAATCCACCCGCACGCCAGGCCCACCCGGCGGATGCCACATGGTGATGCGTCCGGGCGAGGGTATGCACTTGTAAGCGTCTTCGGCGTTCAGACGGCACTCAATGGCGTGGCCGCGAATCTGGATCTGGCGCTGCGTGAACGGCAGCTTTTCACCGGCAGCAACCATGATTTGTGTTTTGACAATGTCAATACCGGTGGTCATCTCCGTCACCGGGTGCTCCACCTGAACACGGGTATTCATTTCAATGAAATAAAACTCACCGTCTTCATACAGAAACTCAAAGGTGCCGGCACCCCGGTAGCCAATTTTTTTACACGCGGCCACACAACGGTCACCCACGCGCTCAATCAACTTGCGGGGGATGCCAGGTGCGGGCGCTTCTTCTATGATTTTTTGGTGACGGCGCTGCATGGAGCAGTCGCGTTCGCCCAGATACACCGCATTCTTGTATTTGTCTGCCAGTATCTGAATTTCGACATGGCGCGGATTTTGCAAAAACTTTTCGAGGTACACCGCAGGGTTGCCAAAGGCAGCACCCGCTTCGTTTTTGGTCATGGCCACCGCGTTGATCAGCGCCGCCTCGGTGTGCACCACGCGCATGCCGCGGCCACCGCCGCCACCGGCCGCCTTGATGATGACCGGATACCCGACCATTTTGGCAATGCGCTTGATTTGCACCGGATCGTCCGGCAACTCGCCCTCCGAGCCAGGAAC
>PHCO01000207.1 GCA_002842265.1 Betaproteobacteria bacterium HGW-Betaproteobacteria-18
GGCAAGAACGCCAGCCACATTCCGACCACGGCCAATTGCACGACTTGCCACAAGAGCACCAGCAGCTGGACACCGGCGAGCTTTCACGCCAACGTCTCGGTGGTGACGGGTTGTGCTAGCTGCCATGCCACGACAGCTTATGGCTTGACAGCCAAGCCCAACACCACAACGCACAGTGGTGTGACCGTGTGCGAAACCTGCCACAAGTCCACCAGCAATTGGTCCAATGTCCAGTTCGTGCACTCTGCTGCCAATGCCGTCGGAACCGGTACCTGTGATACCTGCCATAACGGCTCGACTGCCTTGGGCAAGTCGGCCTCGCATATTCCGGTGAGTGGCGGGTTGGCCAAGTGCGATTCATGCCACAAGTCGCAGGTCAGCTTCAATACCTCCGTGACCATGAACCACACGGTGGTCAGCACGGCCACCTGCAAGTCGTGCCACAGCGGCACTTATGTCTCGCAAGGCAATAACGGTGGTGCGCTGGCCAAGCCTGCCAACCATGTGCCGGAGGCACAGTTGTTGAACGGGTCAACGATGGATTGCAAATCCTGCCATAGCAGTACCGCGTCCTGGAGCACCGAAAAAATGAATCACAACGCCAGCCTGGGCAACGGTGCCGGTTGGTGCAAGTCTTGTCACGAAAAGAGCACCAGTTATCTGGGAAGCATGGAGAAAAAATCCCTGACCCATGAGAAATCTGGTCAGACCGATTGCTCTACCTCCAGTTGTCATAAGCCATTGGGTAGCAAAGGCATCACTTATTCCACATGGGACTAACCCCGCTTGATCTGACGATTCATGACGAGACGCTAATTGTTTGACCAACCACCACCAAAAATGATGAATAAAAATAATCTTTTGCTACCTGTTGCCGCCTGTATTTGTGCTGGCTTTGCTTCTGCCGCAAACGCGCAATTTTTGGAGGATGTCGAACTCCGGCAAGAGGGTGCCAACGCGGTGCTCAATATTAAATTTGTGACCCCGGTCCAATATTCCAGGTCGGTTGCGGCGCGGGCTTCGGACGTGGTGCAGGCGTTTTATTCTGTTTTGCCAACCCGCGATCAAATCAGCAATCTCAGCAGTGAGCGACGTCTGGTGGGTGCGGAAAGCATTCCGTCGATCATCATTTCGGATCAGGATGCCAACAATACGGCACAGGTGAAATCCAGCAGAAAACTGGTGATTAGATTTGGTACCCCGATCAAGTTCCGGGTGCGGGCCGGTCGCAATAACCGCAGCATTGAGGTGGTGCTGGAGGGCGTGGGCTCGTCGGTCAAGGCGGCATCGGTGGCCGAAGCGAGCAAGCGCGCTCCGATAGCCAAAGCGCCCGAAAGTGTCCCCCTTGCCGCCGACAAGCCTGGTGCGCAGGCAACGACTGAGGCAGATGCATCGGCCGCAGCGCTGCTGGGCACCGCGCAATCGGCTTTTGATGGTGGCAACTATGCCGGGGCGATCGAGTCCTTGAACCAGCTTCTCAATCTGCCACCCAATGCGTCATCGCGCCGGGCGCAGGAGTTGGTTGGTTTGTCGCACTTGAACGTGGGCGACAGCGCCCGCGCAGCCAGTGAATTCGATCTGTTCCTGAAGCTGTACCCGGCCGGCAGCGACAGTGACCGCGTGCGCCAGTTGGCAGCGGCGTTACCGACCATTGCCAAGTCGCCGACCCAGGAAAAGAAGGTGGTTGAGGCCACCTCCAGCACCAGTGGGTCGGTGTCGATGTTTTACTACGGCGGCAAGTCTGATGTCCGTACCCAGGAGTTCAAGGACTCGGCGTTGGGCGGGCTCCCGATATTGCAGTCAGAAACCACGCTGTCGGCAATTGATCAGAAGCAGTTGCAAACCAACGTGGATTTGAACTGGCGTTATCGGGATGCCGACAAAGACATGCGTTTCGTGTTCCGTGATGCCTACACCGCCAACTACATCAAGGACACAGGCAAGGAACGTTTGTCGGCGCTGTATTTTGACTACCGGTCATTGCTCAATGGCACCAGTTTTCGCCTGGGCCGCCAGTCGCCCAATGGCGGCGGTGTGCTATATCGCTTTGACGGTGTTCAGGCCGGTTACGTCTTCAAGCCCAAGTGGAAAGTGAACGCCGTGCTCGGCGTGCCGTCAGATGCACTGCTGGATACGCGCCGCACTTTTTATGGTTTGTCGGTAGATGCTGAAGCCCTGACCAAGGAGTTCAGTGGCAGTACCTACGTGATCCAGCAAGTCATCGATGGCGAGGTTGATCGTCGCGGTATCGGGGTTGATTTGCGCTACTTCAAGGACGGCTTGTCGGCATCTGCGCAGCTTGACTATGACCTGATCATCAAGGGCCTCAATATTGCCGCAGTCCAGACCACCTGGCAGGTGACTGAAGCGACGGTGATCAACGCCATGGCGGACCGGCGCACCACGCCCATCCTGTCGCTGGGCAATATGCTGTTTTTCCAGAACCCGGCCTTGTTGGCCCCGGCGCAGCGCATTCAGGACCTGCTCGGCACGACGCCGATTGAGACCCTGCGTGAACAAGTCAAGGCCAACACACCCTATCAGATGCAGGTGCATTTTGGCGGCACGACATCGGTGGCCAAGAACTGGCAGGTGGGCGGCGACTTTGGGGTGACCAGTGTGGATGCCCTCAAACCCAATGAGTTCTTTCCAGATGGCCAGGCCAGCAGCGGTAACCTGTGGAATGTGGGTGCCCAGTTGATCGGCACCAATTTGTATTCTGCGCGCGACACCCATGTGCTCAACCTGTCTTTGCTCGGCGGGCCAACTTACCACGGCACACTGCTGTCCTATAACAATCTCTCCAGCCTGGGTGAAAAGTGGCAACTTGAACCCTCGCTCAAGTACTACACCCAAAGCAGCAACGATGGTTCAGGCAACGATGTCTGGACCGCCGGTGCGCGGGCCACGTACCGGGTGCGCCAGCAGATTGCACTCGAAACCGAATTGACCTATGAGCGTTCCCAAATGACCAGCGCGCCGACCATGGCGGGGCCTGGTGCCACTACTTCGTCGTCACGGATGAACTACTACGCGGGTGCCCGCTACGACTTTTGACAGGCGTGCCAATCTGGTGCCAAGTGCTGGCAAGCGCACCCTTTGTACGACCTTGATTGATTACTGTTTATGACCCATCTTCCTGTTGCTGATACTGCGGATACGGTAGCTTCTTCCCCTAATCCTGTTCCCCTGATACGCCGCATGCTGCCGCTGCTCGTGGCTGCGGCGGTCCTGGTGGGCGTGGCGGGGTATGGCTGGATGCGCTATTCAGCCCAGGCGCCGGCCCCGGTTTCTGTCAGACCAATCATGCTGGGCAGCATGCCAGTGGGGGGGGCCGCGCCAGCGGCCAATCCGCATGCTGCAGACTTTGACCAGATCGCCGCCATGACCGACAAACTGGTCGCCAAGCTGAAAGAGCGACCACAGGACGCCGAAGGCTGGGCCATGCTGGCGCGCACCTATGGCGTACTCGAGCGCTACCCGGAGGCGGTTGTCGCTTTTGAGAAAGCCATTGCGCTGCGGGGCGATGACAATGTGCTGCGTGCCGATTACGCCCAGGCGCGTGCACTGGCGGGACTGCCACCTGACAGCCGGGGTGCCGCAGTGGCGATACCCGTGACCAAACCACTGATGGCTGCGTCGATCGGGCAGACCGTGAGTGGCACGGTCGTGCTGGCACCCGCCCTCATGAAACAGGCCAATCCCGAGGACGTCGTTTTCGTCTTTGCGCGTCCGTCCGAAGGTTCACGCATGCCGCTGGCCTTGCTGCGCAAGCAGGTGAAGGACCTGCCCATTGTGTTTACGCTGGACGACAGCATGGCCATGTCGCCGGCCTCGACCCTGTCCCAGGCAGGTCGTGTGGTGGTTGGCGCGCGCATCAGCAAGAGCGGCAGCGCAATGCCTGAAAAAGGCGACCTTGCTGGACAGTCAGCGCCGGTGGTCGTGGGTACAAAAGGATTGAAGATCCAAATCAGTGATGTCGTGATGCAGTAAGCTTCAACTTTGCGGCAACTTTTGCCGGGCTGTTGATTCGAGTTTCGTGAACTATCTCTCTCTTTATGGCGTCATCATTTTGCTCGTGCTGGTGCTTTACCTCAGGCGCCAGCGGCGACTTCGTGAAGCCCAATCCGCCGAATGGCACGAGGCCATTGCCAGTGGCCTGAACGAGCCTTCTTCCTTGCATCCGGTGGTTGATCCAGCGCGCTGCATGGGCTCAGGTGCATGCGCCAAAGCCTGCCCCGAGAAAGCGCTCGGTGTTGTCAATGGTCAGATGGCCTTGATCAACGCCGCCCACTGTATTGGCCACGGCGCCTGTCTGGCGGCCTGCCCGGTGGAGGCCATCAAGCTGGTGTTTGGCACCGAGAAGCGCGGTGTTGACATTCCCAACATCAGCCCCGGTTTCGAGACCAATGTGCCCGGCATCTACATCGCGGGTGAACTCGGCGGCATGGGCTTGATCCGCAAAGCGGCCGAACAAGGACGCCAGGCCATTGAGTCAATCCGGAAAAACAAGTCAGGCAGCAGTGCCGATTTCGATGTGATTATTGTGGGCTGCGGACCCGCTGGCATCTCGGCTGGCCTGTCTGCGCTGGAGCACAAACTGCGCTACAAAATTCTGGAACAAGAGGATTCACTGGGTGGCTCGGTTTATCACTATCCGAGGCAAAAAATTACCATGACAGCGCCGGTTGAATTGGCGCTGGTGGGCAAAACCAAATTCAACGAAGTTCAAAAAGAAGATTTACTGACATTCTGGCTGGACGTCGTGCGAAAGACGGGTTTGAAAATTGATTTCCGCGAGCGCATGGAGTCGATCGACAAAGTGGGCGACGCCTTTGTGGTGCATACCGTGAAAGGCAGCTATACCACCCGCACCGTGTTGCTGTCGATGGGGCGCCGGGGTACGCCGCGCAAGCTGGAAGTACCGGGCGAGGAATTGCCCAAAGTGGTGTACCGGCTCGCGG
>PHCO01000208.1 GCA_002842265.1 Betaproteobacteria bacterium HGW-Betaproteobacteria-18
CAACGCTGCACCTGCCGATGGCAGTGACAAACCCGCCGAGGCCACTGGTGCTGACGCTAACAAACCCGCCGTTAAGCGCGTCCGCAAGGTAGCCGCGCCAGTTTCTGCCACCAGCACGAGCGCTGTGGCAGCTGACGGTAAAGGAGAATAATTATGTTGCAACCCGCTCGTCGCAAATATCGCAAAGAGCAAAAAGGCCGTAACACCGGTATTGCGACTCGAGGCAGCTCGGTCGCTTTTGGTGACTTTGGCCTGAAATGCATTGATCGCGGCCGCCTGACGGCGCGTCAGATCGAGGCGGCACGTCGTGCTGTTTCACGTCACGTCAAACGTGGTGGTCGTATCTGGATTCGTGTGTTTCCCGACAAACCCATTTCCCAAAAGCCTGCTGAAGTGCGGATGGGTAACGGTAAAGGTAACCCCGAATACTACGTCGCCGAAATTCAGCCCGGCAAGATCGTGTTTGAAATCGTGGGTGTCTCCGAAGAGTTGGCTCGTGAAGCGTTCCGTTTGGCAGCTGCCAAATTGCCGCTGCGTACCACCTTCGTGTCACGCATGATCGGCCAGTAATCAGGAGAAAATGATATGAAAACGACTGAATTACGTGCAAAAGACGTCGCTGGTTTGCAATCAGAAGTCAAAGCGCTGCAAAAAGCACACTTTGGTTTGCGCATGCAAAAAGCGACCCAACAACTCAACAATACAGCCACACTGCGTCAAGCACGTCGTGACATCGCTCGCGCCAAGACCATTCTGGTTGAAAAGCAAGCGGCTGTTTCATCCGCCAAATAAGGAGCGATACATGACGGAAGCTAAAACATCCCTCAAGCGCACCTTGATTGGCAAGGTGGTCAGCGACAAGCGTGCCAAAACGGTCACCGTGCTGATTGAGCGTCGTGTCAAACACGAGCTCTATGGCAAGATCGTTGGCAAATCCAGCAAGTACCACGCCCACGATGAAAAGGGCGAGTACAAACTGGGTGACATGATCGAAATTACCGAAAGCCGTCCTATTTCGAAGACCAAAAACTGGGTGGCAACACGCCTGGTGCAAAAAGCCTCGCTGGTTTAAGTCTTTGGACAGGCTGCTGGTCAGCACTTTAGGAAACGGCTCACAATGTGAGCCGTTTTTGTTTATTTTTCAATTGAGGAGTTTGACATGATTCAAGTAGGTGACCAGTTGCCAACCGCAACCCTGATGGAATTCCATGAAACGGAAGGCGGTGGCTGCAGTCTCGGCCCCAATCCGGTGGATGTTGTTGCTGCCAGTGCTGGCAAGACCATTGCGCTGTTTGCTTTGCCTGGTGCATTTACACCCACCTGCTCAGCCAAGCATGTGCCGGGTTATATCGCGAGCTACGAAGCGCTCAAAGCCGCTGGCGTAGATGAAATCTGGTGTGTCAGTGTCAATGACGCCTTTGTGATGGGCGCCTGGGCACGTGACCAGAAGACCGGCGACAAGGTCCGCATGCTGGCTGATGGCGATGCTGTCTTTGCCAAGGCCACAGGCTTGACGCTCGACCTGACCGGTAAAGGCATGGGACTGCGCAGTGCCCGTTACTCGATGCTGGTCAAGAACGGCAAGGTGGTTACGCTCAATATTGAAGCACCTGGAAAATTTGAAGTCAGTGACGCGGCGACCCTGCTGGCACATGCCAAGGCCTGATTATTTTCAGAGGTAGGGGTGTCAGGTCAGTCACCTGCTCCCCTGATCAAAGTCGCGCCATCAAATAGTGGGCGCCTTCAATGGGGTTGAAGTAATAGGGTGCGATTTCCGTAAATCCCAACTCCTGGTACATCGCGCGTGCCGTTTCCATTTCGCTCAGGGTGTCAAGCAGCACATAGGCGTAGCCTGCTTGCTGTGCCGCTTCCATCACGGCTTCAGCCAGGCGTCGGCCAACGCCGTTGCCGCGCAGCGCTGGGCGCACATACAAACGTTTCATCTCGCAGGCATTGGGGTAATCTGCCGTGTCAAGGGGGCGTAGCGCGCAGCAGCCAAGCAATCCATTGGCTGACTTGGCAATGAACAGCGCGCCGCGCGGCGGAGCATAGTCACCGGGCAGACCTGCCAGTTCTGTTTCAAAATTCTGGAAACACAGGTCAATGTTCAGACCGCTTGCGTACTCTTTAAAAAGTGCACGCACCAGGTCGATATCAGTCGTGCCATCAAGCACTTGAATTTGAACGGGTTCAGAAGTCATGTGGCTTGTATTTATAGAGGTCAAAATCCATCCATGCTGATGACCGCACCGCTTACCAAACCCGCGCAGACCAGAAAAAGCAAGCCAGCGCGGCCTCGATCAGACCAGTCATCACGGGCGCTGGGAGCGGCAAACGTGAGCGATTTGTCCCCGGTGATCATGGGTGTGACAAGATTTTCCTGCTTGCGTAAAAAATAAAAGGCAATCGCACTCAGGTGCAAGACTACCAATCCCAGCAAGATGAATTTACCGATGTTCTTGTGATAGAAAGTTGCATTGCTGACCCAGACCGAGGATACAAATCGGGTCAGTGGGCCTGCATGTGCGATTTCATCATCACTCATCAAGCCAGTAGTGACTTGCAAGGCCAGGAAAACCAGCATGGCAACGACAGACAGGGCACCCAGCGGGTTATGACCCACGCCGTCTTGCGGCTTGGCTTGCCCTTGCAGGTAACGCCAGATGGCTAAAGGCCCGGCCAGGAATGTGGAAAAGCGCGACCAGTGGCCGCCCAGAAAACCCCAAACCATACGAAACAACAGCAAAGTCAATACGCCGTAGCCAAACCGGAAATGCCAGGCCATGGCCGCACCGCCCACTTGACTGGTGATTATCAAAGCGGCCAAACAAAGCGCCAGCGCCCAATGAAACAGGCGCGTCGGGGCATCCCAGACACGAACAAGCACAGCCATTACCTCCTTGAAAGACACAGAAGAAAAATTGGGTGAATTCTCATACACTTCGCATCCCATCTGTTTTAGTTTAACGACGAAAGGTCTCCCATGAAAAAACTCACTGCCTATCTTCTGACTGGTGCAGCGTTAAGTCTGGCCGTACCCGCATCGGCACAATTTTCCAAACCTGAAAATGCGATCAAGTACCGTCAAAGCGCCATGTTCATGATGTCGCAAAATTTTGGTCGTGTGGCCGGCATGGTGGCGGGCAGAATTCCGTTTGATGCCAAGGTCGCTGCAGAGAGCGCTGCTGTTGCTGAATTCATGGCCAAATTGCCCTGGGACGGATTTGGCCCAGGGACCGACTTTGGTCAGACCAAAGCCAAACCTGAAATCTGGACCAATAAAGCCAAATTTGACGACTACGCCAAAAAAATGCAGAATGAAATGGGCAAGTTGGCGGCAGCAGCCAAGGCAGGTAATCTTGACAATATCAAAGCCGCAGTCAACGCAACAGGTGGTGCTTGTAAATCGTGTCACGACGATTTTCAGGAAAAATAATCCAGGCAGAAAGAAAGGGCACGCTCGCAATACAGGCAACATGCCCTCAGCATCAGCATCAGCATCAGCATCAGCATCAGCAGCGTTAAGATGTCGGGTACCCATGTGCTCCCCAGGACATACCCATGAATCGACGCCGTTTTAGCTCTTTGTCCGCCGTTCTGCTGGCAGGTTCCGGCGTGGGCTTGTCTTTGACAGCCAACGCACTGTCGATCAATGACCTGACCAATGCCCAGGCCTCGCAGGGGCTCAAGCTGGCGCTGGAAAAAGGCGCCGTTGCGGCCGTCCAGTTGCTGGGTCAGCCCAACGGGTTTTTGGGCAATGACAAGGTTCGTATTCCTTTGCCAGGCTTTCTGGAAGACACTGCCAGGTTGTTGCGCAGCTTTGGTCAAGGCGCCCGCCTGGACGAGTTGATTGTCGCCATGAACCACGCAGCGGAAACCGCAGTGCCGTTGGCGCGTGACATGCTGGTGGGTGCTGTCAAAACCATGAATGTGCAAGACGCCAAGAAAATTTTGAGCGGTGGTGAAACGTCGGTCACGCAATTTTTTGCTGAAAAAACGCGCCAACCCCTGGGGCGGAAATTTTTACCCGTGGTCACCCAGGTCACCTCGCGGGTCAATCTTGCAGACAAGTACAACCAGATCGCCGGTAAGGCCGCAGGCATGGGCTTGCTCAAGGGAGACCAGGTCTCGATCGAGCAATACGTCACCGCCAAAACACTGGAGGGTCTCTACTTCATGATTGGCGAAGAAGAGAAAAAGATCCGGCAAGATCCGGTAGCTACCGGCAGTGCCGTGTTGCAAAAAGTTTTTGGTGCCCTGCGTCCTTGATGGCTGTCCCACAGTGACGACACATTTACCCCGGCGCAACGCTATTTTTGTGTTTGTTGCCTTTGCCTTTGCTTATTTTCTCTCGTCCCTGATTCGCGCCATCACCGCCACCCTGTCGCCCACGCTGACGCAGGAATTTGCACTCAATGCGCAGGATCTGGGCCTGCTTGCAGGGGGCTATTTTTTGGGTTTTGCAGCGACCCAATTGCCTTTGGGGGCCTGGCTGGATCGGCATGGCCCCAAAAAAGTGATTTTGTATTTCTTGTTGGTGGCCGTGCTGGGCTGCATGGCTTTTGCCATGGCGGACAGCTTTCCCGGTTTATTGCTGGCGCGTGTTCTGACTGGTGTCGGGGTGAGCGCCTGCCTGATGGCACCGCTGACCGGCTACCGGCGCTGGTTCGCGGCCAGTTCGCAAATGCGCGCCAACTCCTGGATGCTGATGACAGGATCCTTTGGCATGGTGGCCTCCACCTTGCCCGTGCAGTGGCTGATGCCGCTGGTCGGATGGCGCGCGCTGTTTTGGGCGTTGGCGGCTTTGGTGGTGTTGGCCATGCTCTTGATTGCCTGGCAGGCGCCCCATTGGAAGACCGATCCCGTCGCCACTTCAGAGTCGACCCCCGCAGTCGCTAAACCCAG
>PHCO01000209.1 GCA_002842265.1 Betaproteobacteria bacterium HGW-Betaproteobacteria-18
AAACCATCGACGGCGATTTGTAAGCGTTAAGCCATCAGGTTCTGATCCTTGGATCAGCTGTGCAGTTCGGCGTCCAGAAACGCGGCGATGTCGGCCAGGTCGACATCGCGCGCCACGTAGGCATTACCAATGGCGCGCAGTAGCAGGAACGGCAGGGTGGTGCCTTCCACCTTCTTATCGTAGCGCATATGATCTACCAGCCGCGCGCCATCACAGCTGAGAGCGAGGGTGGGGAGGTGCGCAGGCAATCCCGCCGCCGCAATCACGCCTGCTGCGCGGTCGGCATCCGCTGCTGAAAGCTCGCTCCGCCGCGCCGAATAACGCGCGGCCAACGCCATGCCGAGCGCCACCGCCTCGCCATGCAGCCACTCGCCATAGCCCAGCCCGGCCTCGATGGCGTGACCAAAGGTGTGGCCAAAATTGAGAATGGCGCGCAAGCCCGACTCGCGCTCGTCCTGCCCCACCACGTCGGCCTTGATCTCGCAACTGCGCTTGACGATGTGCGCCAGTGCGGCGGGTTCGCGCGCCAGCGCGGCGTCCATATTGGCCTCCAGCCAGCCCAGAAAATCCATGTCGGCAATCGGGCCGTATTTGATGACTTCGGCCAGGCCGGCGCTGAGCTCCCGATCCGGCAAGGTTTTGAGCGTATCGAGGTCGCACACCACCTTGAGCGGCTGGTAAAACGCACCAATCATGTTCTTGCCCAGCGGGTGGTTGATGGCAGTTTTGCCACCCACCGACGAGTCCACCTGCGCCAGCAGCGTCGTGGGCACCTGCACAAACGGCACACCGCGCATGTAGCTGGCCGCAGCAAAACCGGCCATGTCGCCCACCACACCGCCGCCCAGCGCAAACAAGATGGTTTTGCGGTCGCAGCCGTGGCCCAGCAAGGCGTCAAAAATCAGATTCAGGCTTTCCCAGGTTTTAAAGGCTTCGCCATCGGGCAGCACCACGGTATGCACCTGCGGGTATTTGCCGGACAAAGCGCGTTGCAGCCGCTCGGCATACAAGGGGCCCACGGTGGTGTTGGTCACAATCAGCGCGCTGTGCGCCGCTGGCAACTCAACGTAACTCAGGGGGTTGTCAAACAGCGAGCCGCGGATGGCGATGTGGTAGCTGCGCTCGGCCAGGTCGATGGCTACGATTTGGAGGTCTGAGGAGTTCATAAGGGTGAGTTGGGGATGTTACCAATGTGCCGGCTTGCTGGCAGGCTTCTTTTTGGTAGGTACATTTTGGGGGGACAGGTTGACATCCGTTTGCTTTTCTTCAATCATCCAGACCGGCGATAAGTTGGCTTTGGTCGCTACAACGCTTTTGATGAAGGTTGGCAGTTTTGTTGGCTCAAATATATGAAACCCATTGATCACCTCGATACATTCGTACTTGGCTTGCAAGGCACGCAAATACTGCGTTTGCGCTTGCTCTGAGGAGGCACCATGGCGGGCATAGCTGGCCATCACCGGAGCCGTGAAATACTTAATGGCAACTACCTCAGCCGACGGGTCTTGCTGTTTCAAAAGCTGGTCTCTAAAGAGACGCACAATGTCAAGCCACTTGAACGGCGTATCTTTAAGACGCGAGTAGTAGAGGTTGTACCCGTCTATGTAGATGATTGTTTTTTTCGGCATGCCGCAAGCCCAACAATGAAAAAGCCACTTTACAGTGGCTTTTTCGCCCTAAGCCTGAGCCAACTGAATGACACCGCGAAGGGATGGTGCCACGAGTGTATCAAAAAATGCAACAGTCAACCCAAAAAAGGGAAGTAACTTCCTTGGATCAGGGCCTGCGCACCTCACCCGCCAGTTCAAGCTGCATCACGATCATGTTGACCAAAGCCGCCACCGAGGGACGGCCGGTCTCCACCTGAAAGTGCGCGGTTTCCCGGTACAGCGGATCGCGCTGGGCGTAGAGGTCGCGCAGGCGCTGCAGCGGGTCGGCCACTTGCAACAGCGGCCGATTTTTGTCGTGCCGCAGGCGACGAAACAACTCGTCGGGTGACGAATTCAGATAAATCACTTTGGTGCGCGTGCGCAAGTTTTGCCTGTTTTCTGGCCGCAACACCACGCCGCCGCCAGTGGACACAACGCCCTCCGGCTTTTGCGTGAGTTCGTCAATCACCGAGGCTTCAAGATCACGAAAACGGTCTTCGCCTTCACGCTCGAAATACTCGCGGATAGAGCAGCCAAGCTGCTGCTCTATCACATGGTCGGAGTCAAAGAAGGGGAGTTGCAGCCGCCGGGCGAGTTGACGCCCGACGGTGGATTTGCCTGAGCCGGGGAGGCCGATGAGGGAGATCACGCAAAAGCAATAACTCAATCGCTGTACGGAGAAGCTGGGAGATGGCAGGGAGGCCCGACATCCGGAACGCTAGGCGCCAGCCTGAAAATAGTTGATTTACTGGTTTCTGTCCCGTTAGAACTCACTATTGCAGTCAATTTGTTCACGACCCAAATGGCTGATCCTTTCAGGTATGTCAAATTAAACCCTGCTATGCCATTAGCATCTGTCGTCACAGTTGCGGGAATTCCTCCACCATCTGAATTTGGGGGTGTTAGATTTCCATCAAGCGTCCCGGTAACAACTGGCGCAACTGCAGGACATGAGGCTGCTTCAGCGGCAGAAGAGAGTAGTGTACGAGTTCCATCTTCACCGACATCCAAAGAACCATTGCCATTTACATCTTCTGAACAATAGGTGTTAACAATCGTGCAAGATGAACCAGTACTGAAAGCAACTGGGCGCATACGCAGTGTTACCACTTGATCCGAGACAGGATTGTTATTGGCATCAGTTACCTGTACGGAATACGCTTGAATATACAAAGTCTTGTCAGCACTTTCGCCCAATACAGAAGATGGGCCAAAACCTACCGATAAAGCCTCACCGCCAACAGTTAGCAAGACGTTGTTATTGAAAGCAGTGCCCTGAATGGTTGCAGATACCTTGATTCCGTTAGAAATTGATGCCACCGAGCCAGAAGTGAAAGTTGCAACCGCTATACCTGAGCTATTGGTATAGGCAATCGCTGGAGTCAAATATTCACCAGCCCCTGGACCACCCGTCATGGAGAAAAGGATAGGTACATTTGCAACTGCTTGATCCTTCGAGCCATCGTATGCAATCGCCCGAGCTGTTAGCGTCAGAGAGTATTGGCTGCCATCAACCACCGAAATCGGCAGCGTAGTCTGACTGGCGTTGAGAAGAATTTTGTTGGCGGACGAGACTGGGGGAGACACCACGAGGGTTAGGTTCACTGAATTACTCAGGCTATCGATCACAGTCACGGTCGCTGTACCCGCCTGAGCCGCTGTCAATATTGCCGTGGCAATACCGGCATCCACGGGGGTATTCTGACTTGTTTGTCCGTTGGTAAATGTACCCAACGTTGTTGCAAATATGACGGAAGTAGCACCAACAGGTGCTGAAACTGTAATAGTTTGAGGTACATTGGTTATCAGCACGGAATTATTAGATGGTGAAGTCACTGCCAAAACGGCTGCTGGTGCACCACTGGTATATGCTTGGGATTTTGCATTTCCCAACGCAGACACATTCACAATGGCGCTACCTGCTGCCAATCCTGTGACCGTAACCTGTGCAACACCAGCATTATTGGTTTTAGCCGAAGCCACATTCAAGCCAAGAACCAAGGGGTCAGTTGCAGCAAAGGATACATCCACGCCCGAAAGTGGGGCGCCAGAAAAACTCTTGACAGTGGCACTAAGTGTTGAAGTCGCTCCACCAACGACCAGCGATGTACTACCCGAATTGGTTAATGCAATGCTGGCGCCTACCACGTTAATTTGGGTCGTAGCAGGGTTTGCCGTACAACCAGCACATGAGGCAGTCACAGTTGCCACACGATTCGTTTGATCGGAAGATACCGCAGTGATGGTTACAGTGACACCCGTTGCTGTGGTCACCACCGAAGGAGCACTCAAAATGACACCGTTTGTAGCTGCAAGATCAATCGTTGCACCCGCCACAGATGCACTACCGCTTGTCAATGCATAAACTGTCAAAGTCACTTTGGATGTGCCATCCGCGTTGAGTGAGTCTGAACTTGAATTGACCATGATCGAGGCAACTGTCGAATTTGCCGTGGCTGGCGTTGTCGTTCCACCAGTACTCCCACCAGTGCCCGGCAACGGCGTTCCTGCACTTCCCCCGCCACCCCCGCAAGCCGCCAAAGCCAATGTCAGCCCCAATGCCGCGACATATTTGATGAAATTCATACGCTTATTCCCTTAACGAACACTTGATTTTTTAAAGGCTACCGGACTGCCTTGTCGGCCACCACCTTGGGTGTGATGAAGACCAGCATTTCTTGTTTGTCTGCTGACCGTGAGCGATTCTTGAACAAATTGCCAATGCCAGGCAAATCTCCCAACAGCGGCACTTTGGTTTCATTGTCAGTTTCAATTAATTCAAAAATGCCACCAATCACCACAGTCCCACCGTTTTCGACCAGAATTTCAGTTTTGACAGATTTGACACTGACCTCTACCGGATCCCTGCTAACGATTGAGTTTTTGGTTATTTCAACAGCCATAACGATACTCCCGTCAGGAGTAATTCTTGGCGTTACCTTCAGAGAAAGCACACCTTTTACCTTGGTGGCCACCGATTTATTATCTTCGGTCGTCCTGATGGTTATCTCACGTCCCTGTTCAATGATCGCCTCTTTCTGATCCGCCGTGACCACGCGTGGACTCGAAATGACTTTTCCCTTGCCATCAGCCTCTAGCGCAGACAGTTCGAGATTCAAGAATCGGTTGGCTGCCGAGCTGAAAATGGACAGTGCAAAGGTCGCAGGCGAGTAGAGTCCTTGACCGACTGCGGGCAAGTTGACAAAGCCGCTGGACAAATCGACCGTGCCGCCGGCGCCACTGGTGG
>PHCO01000210.1 GCA_002842265.1 Betaproteobacteria bacterium HGW-Betaproteobacteria-18
GTAAAGCTGGCCGTTGGCCGTTACCTTGCCGTAAATCTGGCTGGGGTTGCTGTCCCAGATGCGGAACAGGGCGCGCGACAGCGCATCCGGCTGTTTGAGCACAAAGGCCGCATCGCTGCCCACGTCGAAGCTGTCGAAATTGAGGCCGAGCGTGCGGCTCTGCGTCGTCACCGTCATCGTGTTGATGCCGTTGATCATCGCCGTCGTCGGCTGGCCACCATTGACCGAGCCGGCAAAGACAAAGGGCCGGGCAGCCGACGGCACCGGCAACTGCGCCGCCACCGGCCGCGCCGCCCAGGCGCCATCCAGCGCCGCGAATGAAGCAGCCACCCCGAGAACCACGGCCGCCACCCGCTTGCGCGCGCTCTTCTTGCCGCGTCCGCGCACGCACTCGGCCACCGCCACCCAGGCGTTGCGCTCGACGTTGAAGACCAGCCGGTAGATTCCGTGGTTCATGTTTACTCCCTGTTCTTTCTGTTCCCGGTCTAGAACTCGTAACCCAGGCGCGCATGCACGCGCTGCGTTCCGGACCTCGTGCGCGGACCATCCTTGAGGGCCTGGCCGATATCGACAACGACCAGCGGCCCGCCCTTGTCGCCCTTCAACCGCAGGCCGATGCCGGCGCTGGCCAGCGTGAATTCATCGGTTTGCCCGGGCAACGGGCTGTTCAGCCAGACCTGCGCGCCCTCGACAAAACCGAGCAGGCGCAAGCCGGCCCCGCCGACCTCGAACAAGGTCGGTGTCTTGACCTCGGTGCGCAAACGCCAGCCGACATCGCCGGCCGCTTCACCCTCGTAATAACCGCGCACGGTATCCATGCCACCAGCCAGAATCTTCTCCGGCGACACCAGCGGCTGCCCGGCCATCTGGAAATCGAGCTTGGCCAGCCCTTCCCAACCGAGCAGGCGCTTCGAATAACTCAGGTCGCCACGCACCACCGAAAACCCGGGGCGGGCGTAGGCACGGCGGCAGGCGAACTGCTCCATCTGCACGCCCTGGCAATCCACATCCCGCGAACCGAAACCGGTATTGACGACCAGCCCGAGATTGCCCGCAAACTCGCCCGATTCGCCGAAACGGCTAAAGGTGTATTGCGCCACCAGCGGCAGGTAGCGCAGCGGCGTTTCCTTGCGGTCGGCGCCCAGCGCATTCTGGGTTTCCTGCAAATCCTTGAAATCGCCGCCAATCGACAGCGAATGGAAGAAATTGGCGATGCCGGCCGGCTGCGGCAGGGTGAAGGAAAGACGGACCCCGAGGGTCGTGCCCTTGCCCACCACATTGCTGCCCACCGCCGAGGCGATATTGCTGTTCGAATGCTGGATAAAGGCTGACAGCGAGCGCCTTGCACTCAAGGGCGCGGCATAAAAGCCGGCCAGCACACTGACCTCGTCCGGCTTTTCCGGCGACAACACGTAATTCAGCCCGGCGCTGTGCTGTTTCTGGAACAGGTTGGCGTAGCGCACCCCGGCCTCCAGTCTGGTCAGCGAGGTGTCCGGACTCTGCCGGTTGTTCAGCTCGACGTTGCCGTGCAGGGGCAGTTCGTCCTCGACGGCGAGTTCAACCTCCATCGTGCCCAGACGCGCCCCCGGGCGCAGTAGCGGCGTCACCCGGCGGTCGGCCGACCGGCCGGCCTGCGCCAGCTCGGCCTGCATGGTCGGGAAATGGGGCACCTTGCCCGGTGCCACTTCCGGCACCTCGGCGCGCAGATCGCTGCGCGAGGTGTACTGATTGCCGCTGACCTTCAGGCGCTCGACCTGCCCCTCGATGACCTGCAGCCGGATGACGCCACTCGCCACCGACTGCTCGGGAACCACCACGGAGACGGACAGATAGCCCTGCTGCTGATAAGCCGCTTCGAGCGCGGCACGAGCCTTCTCAACATCGCCGACCAGCTTGCCGGGGCCGAGGGAAGGATAGACGGCACGCTCGATCTCGACATCGGAGAGCACCGTATTGCCCTCGACCGAAAATTCGAGCAGATCGAAAGCCCCCGGAACCGGCGCGCCCGAGGCGAAAGTCGCCGCACCCAACAGGCCGGCGGAAAGGAGGAATTTGTAGCAATGCATAGCCTGAGGATTATCGGCAGGCGACGTTACTTCCCCGTGAAGCATGGGGGGGAAAACCTAGTCCGATCGGACTACCCGGGCAGCGACGGTTGCCCAGTCGAATGACTGACGCAAAAAAACGGCCCGGAAAATCCCGAGCCGTCCCGATCCTGCAAAAACCGGCCGTTGCCGGCCGGCTCATGAAGGCAACGATTAGTCGTTGTAGTTGCGGTTGTACGGGGCGCACTGGTTGCCGTTCAGGTACTCGGCATCGAGAACCTGCGGACCCGAATGAACACCACCCGGGATAGCCATGGCAACGTTCTTCAAGGCACTGACCGAAGCCAGGGTAGCCGGATCACCAGCTTTTTCGACGAACTTGTTGAGCAGCTGGAGCTTGGCGCCGGTGGTGCGGGTAGGGATATTGAAGGACTCCCAGCCTTGCAGATCCCAGTCGCCATTTTCGTAGGCTTCCTTGGTCGGGAACTTGCCGGTGCCGGTGGTCACCGGGGCGATGGCAGTGTTGTCCCAGGTGATCTTGCCAGCACCGTCGAGCGAACGGAACTGCCAGTTGCCGGCAGCCTTGGATTTCGCCAGGCTATCCATAGACAGCACGCCGATGGCCTTGTAGCCACCGTTGTCGAAATCGACAGTAACCTTCGCACCGCTACGATCCTTGGTGGTGTAGGTGCCGCCGGCGACAGCCTTGTCCAGGCAGGATACGACGTCGTCGGAAGAGGCATTTTCGACAACGATCAGACCGCCTGCGCCATTGGCGACGGTGAAGGTTTTGGATGCTTCGTCCCAAGCGCCCGAAGCATCGCGGTCAGCCGGTCGCTGCGCGTCGGCCGAGCAGGGATAGTTGCCAGCCCACAGGTTCATGACAGCCTGGGTGCCGGAGCCCGGTGTGCGGCGGCAGATGACAATATCGCCGGACTCGGTGCCGTCGACCGCATCCCAGGTACCGACGTTGCCGGTCATGATGGCGGCGACGGTGGCACGGTTGAACTTGACGGAAGAACCGACGTTGCTGGTGACCGGAACGCCGAAAGCCAGGCCATAAATCGGGGTGATGCTGGCAAAATTGGACAGTTCGGCTTCGCTCAGGGCTTCGGCCGCGACTTCGCCTTCGGTATTGACCGGCGACTTGAAGAGGACCGGCGCGACGTCGGAAACGCCGGCGTCAGGGATGCCGGTGGTCAGCGTGCACTGATACGGATCGGCTGCAGTGCCGGTACCGGACGAACCGCAAGCGGTTGAGGTCACGTCCAGCTTGTCGATGGTATCGCCACGGGCAACCGAGTTGACGCCATAAACGGAACCACCGGTGACGCGATAGACGATGACGGTCTTGGTGTTGGACCAGGCACCGTGACCCGCCTTCAGGGTACCGGCAACGGCAACATAGTCGGCCTTGTCGGTTGCCGAGCCCTTGGAACTGGCCTTGGAGAAGTACTTGATCGGCTGGGCGCCATCGAACATGGCTTCGATCATGGTCACGAAGCCCTTCTGAACCGCAGAGGCGCCGGAAATGAAGACGACATGGCCGGTGGTGACGGCACCATTGCTAGGGTTGTTGAGAAGGTCTTGGGCGGCGGTATCAGTATCAAAGGCGGTAGCCATGGCCGAACCGGACATGACGGTGAAGGCGGCGGCGCAGAGTAGAGCGGATTTCTTGAGTTGCATGAACTTCTCCTGATGAATTCAAGACCGGCGCCCGTCAGGACGCCGGCAAAAACAAAAATGACTTAGGCGCGCTTGTTGCGACGAGCCATGAAACCGATCATGCCCAGACCGGCCAGCAGCATGGCGTAGGATTCCGGCTCAGGCACGGCGGCGACTGCGGCGCTCAGGTGCAGGTCTGAACCGTCCAGGTAGGCCTTGACGTTCTGGCCATCAACGTAGGGGGTATAGACCGAGACGGCGATCCCGGTGGCGGCGGCGCCGATGCGCATGAAGCCAAGGCCGTTGTCGTAGCTGTTATTGGCGACGGTGCCGGCGTTGCTGAAGCCCAAATAACCTGCTGCGTTGTCCTTGAAGCTATCCTTACCAGCCCACGCCGCACTAGAAGAACCAACTGCGACGGACTCAGCCTGACCGATCTCAGCATTAACAGCCTTCGCAAAATCTTGCGAATTGTTGGCAGCGGTACGGGTAACGTCGTTCTTCTTCAACGGCGACGGCAGGGTGGTATAGGTTTCCAGCAGGCGATAAGCCGCCTTAGTGTCGACAGCGACGATGTTCCACTTCAGGGCATTGACATCGCTGACGCCAGCCAGGAAGGAGGAGAAGGTGGCATCGGCCGCCCAGGACAGATCAATGTTGCCGCCGACGCTCAGCGCAGCCTGGAAGCTGTCAATGGAATAGCCGAGGTCACGGGTATAGGAGCCGGAGGCATCCCAGATGTTGAAGAACAGGTCGCCGTTGCCTTGAGCGCCATCATCGATTGCAGCGTTGGCGCCGGTAGCAGCGGCAGCCATGACGACGGCGGCGGCAAGAGTCTTGAGAGAAAATTTCATTGAAAACCCCTTTGAAAAATTGCGTGCGCTCCCTGTGGAAGCATGAAATAGGCAAAGAACGACCAGCTCGGCCACTACCTGCCAGGTGCCCACACATACAAACCGCGGGAAGCAGTTTTCACCCGGGACAGTGCCTTGCTGATACAGCGACTTTAGGGACGCAAGATGACTCCAGATGCGGGACTGGCAGGGCTTTTTGACCCGCCAATCGGACTACGGGGCTAGTCCGATTGGCTCAGCTCATGCATCACCCGTTGTCATAATCTGAAACATGGGGAGG
>PHCO01000010.1 GCA_002842265.1 Betaproteobacteria bacterium HGW-Betaproteobacteria-18
CAACGGCTGCAGCCGCCGCCCCGCCAGCACCACATGCCAGCCACCGGCCAGCAAGGCCAGCGCGGCTGCTTTGCCGATACCCGAACCTGCGCCTGTGACCAGGGCAACTTTGATTGTTTCTGTCATGATTTTTCACTCATTGAGATGTTTCAACTGCGACGACGTGGCTTATGCGCCTTGTCTTTTGCTTTGGCAGGCGCTGGCACTTTGGCGCCACCCGGACGCTTGGGTGCGCCAGCGCGCGGCAAAGGCTCGGCGATTTTGCGGCTGCGACGACCTGCGCTTGCCACACCGGCATCGTCATCGAACACTTTTCGATCAATGCCCTCATAGGCCAATTCATGGTCCTTGGCCGGACGGGGCAGCAGGCCATCGTTTTCGGTGAGCAGACGGAAATCAATGCGCCGCCCATCCAGGTCCACCCGACTCACCTGCACCCGCACCCTTGTACCCAGTGCGTAACGCATGCCGGTGCGCTCGCCACGCAATTCCTGGCGCGCCTCATCAAAACGGTAGTACTCGCCACCGAGTTCGGTGATGTGCACCAGGCCTTCGACATACATCGCATCGAGCGTGACAAAAATACCGAAACTGGTCACCGAACTGACGACACCACCAAATTCTTCGCCCAAATGATCGCGCATGTACTTGCATTTGAGCCAGGCTTCCACGTCGCGGCTCGCTTCATCGGCGCGGCGCTCATTGGCGCTGCAATGCAGGCCGGCTGCTTGCCAGGCTTGTATGTCCACACTGAGCTTGCGTGGCTTTTGACCGGGCTCTGCGACACGCGAGGCCAGGTTTTTTTCGAGCCGCTTGGACAACTTGGCGTGCGCCTCCCCCGGTGTGGGCAAGATGGGTAACTGGTATTTGGTTTTACCCAAAATCGCCTTGATGACCCGGTGTACCAGCAGATCGGGATAGCGCCGGATGGGACTGGTGAAGTGGGTATAGGCCTCAAATGCCAAGCCAAAATGACCACTGTTGACGGGGGTGTAAATAGCTTGCTGCATGGATCGCAGCAGCATGGTTTGAATCTGCGGTGCGTCAGGGCGGTCTTTGGTGGCCTTGGCAATAGCCTGAAATTCTGCAGGTGACGGGTCGTCACTGACGCTCAAACCGACACCAATAATCTTCAGAAAATTACGCAACAGTTCAATTTTTTCAGGCGTCGGTCCTTCATGCACGCGGTACAAACCGGCGTACTTGCTTTGCGCAATGAAATCTGCGCTGCACACGTTGGCAGCCAACATGGCTTCCTCAATGAGCTTGTGGGCGTCGTTGCGGGTGCGTGGCACAATTTTTTCAATGTGACCCGCTTCGTCGCAGACAATTTGCGTCTCCACCGTTTCAAAATCAACGGCACCGCGGCGCTCTCGCGACTTGAGCAAGGCGCGGTAAACGTCGTGCAGATTCATCAAATCGATGATGCGCTCCTGGCGTTTGGACGCTTCCGGACCCCGGGTGTTGGCCAAAATGGCCGCCACCTCGGTGTAGGTAAAGCGCGCATGGCTCCACATCACAGCCGGATAGAACTGATATGCAGACACTTCGCCGTCTTGACTGACCATCATGTCGCAGACCATGCACAAGCGTTCGACTTCCGGGTTGAGCGAGCACAGGCCGTTGGACAATTTTTCGGGCAGCATCGGAATGACGCGGCGCGGAAAATAGACACTGGTGGCGCGCTCGTAGGCATCAATGTCGATGGCCGAACCGTTTTCCACATAATGACTGACATCGGCAATCGCGACCAGCAAACGCCAGCCTGGCACTGCTGCTTTGCCACGACCAATTTTGACAGGCTCGCAATAGACGGCATCGTCAAAATCGCGCGCATCTTCACCGTCAATGGTGACCAGGGGCACGTCCGTCAGATCGACGCGCTGGGTTTTGTCTTGCGGGCGCACCGTATCAGGCAAGCCCCGAGCCAGCGCAATGCAGGCATCAGAAAACTCATGCGGGACATCATATTTGCGCACCGCAATTTCGATCTCCATACCAGGGTCATCCACGTCACCCAGCACTTCCTTGATGCGCCCGACAGGTTGACCAAACAAGGCGGGGGGTTCGGTCAACTGGACCACCACCACTTGGCCCACTTTGGCCAAACCGGTGGCCGCTTTCGGGATCATCACATCCTGGCCGTAGCGCTTGTCCTCGGGGGCCACAATCCATATCCCACTTTCGCACAACAAGCGGCCAATGATGACTTGTGTGCTGCGCTCCACAATCTCCACCACCCGGCCTTCGGGGCGGCCTTTGCGGTCACTGCGCACAATGCGCACCTTGACGCGATCCTTGTGCAGCACGGCGCGCATTTCATTGGGTGCGAGGTAAATATCGGCCTCACCATCATCGCGAATCACAAAACCGTGACCGTCACGATGCCCTTGAACTATTCCTTCAACTTCTTCCAGCAGTGCGCTGGTTTGCTTGGTATTTTTGATACAATGCCTTTCTTTCCTGAAATGCCCAGGTGGCGGAATTGGTAGACGCACTAGTTTCAGGTACTAGCGAGTAACTTCGTGGGGGTTCGAGTCCCTTCCTGGGCACCAATATAAATGAATTCCAATTATTTTTTGTGAAAATAATTGAGGTTTTTGAATGAAAAAGCCGTTGCCATTGCAACGGCTTTTTTGTTGTGTGCTGACCATTTTAACCGGGGTCATCAAAATGGTTGCGCAACCAGGTCATGTCCTTGCGCCGCAACGATCCGCGCTTTGGTAAATTCGCCCACGCGCAGTGTTTTGCTGATCTTTTCTGGCGGCAGCAGTTTGACAAGGCCATCTATCTCCGGGGCATCCGCATAAGAGCGCCCCACGCCGCCCTTCTTACCCAAACCAGGCGCCAAGTCCACCAAAATCTGCATGGTTGCCCCCACACGCTTTTGCAGTTTGGCAGCAGAGACCGCCTCAGCCACTGCCATGAAGCGGGCGCGACGCTCCTCGCGTACCGTCTCTGGCAACATGCCGCCAATCTCATTGGCCACGGCACCTGCCACCGGGCTGTAGGCAAAGCAACCGGTCCGATCAATTTGCGCTTCACGCACAAAGTCAAGCAAGTGTTCAAACTCGGCTTCGGTTTCACCTGGAAAACCAGCAATAAAGGTACTACGCACCACAATGTCAGGACAGGCCTCGCGCCAACGCAGCAGTCTTTCCATGTTTTTCTCACCACTGGCCGGGCGTTTCATGCGTTTGAGCACGTCCGGGTGGCTGTGCTGAAATGGCACATCCAGATAGGGCAGGATCAGCCCGGATGCCATCAGCGGCAAAATGTCATCCACGCTCGGGTACGGATAGACATAGTGCAAGCGCACCCAGGCACCATAACTCTGCGCCATCTCACCCAGCGCCTGCGCCAATTCAAACAAGCGGGTTTTGATCGGCTTGCCATTCCAGAAACCAGTGCGGTATTTCACGTCCACACCATAGGCCGAGGTGTCCTGGCTGATCACCAGCAATTCCTTGACACCGCCCTCAAACAAGGCTTGGGCTTCCTTGAGCACATCTCCAATCGGACGCGACACCAGATCACCGCGCATCGACGGAATAATGCAAAAGGTACAGCGATGGTTGCAGCCTTCGCTGATCTTGAGGTAAGCGTAGTGCCGCGGTGTGAGTTTGATCCCGGCCACACCAAACGCGTTGGGCACCAAATCGACAAAAGGATCGTGCGGCTTGGGCAGGTGGGCGTGCACAGCGTCCATCACCTCCTGGGTGGCATGCGGACCGGTCACCGCCAGCACACTGGGATGCATTTGCCGCACCAGGTTACCGCCGCCCTCGCCGGCTTTGGCCCCCAGGCAACCGGTCACGATGACCTTGCCGTTTTCGGCCAAAGCCTCGCCAATGGTGTCCAGGCTTTCTCTGACCGCATCGTCAATGAAGCCGCAGGTGTTGACAATGACCAGGTCGGCACCCTGGAATGTTTTGGAGGTTTGATACCCTTCGGCACTGAGTTGCGTCAAGATCAGTTCGGAATCGGTCAGCGCCTTGGGACAGCCCAGGCTGACAAAACCAACTTTGGGAGCCGTGGCAACGCTTATCGTTAAAGCATTCATTAATAATGGACCAGCTTGTTATTTAGGGATGTTGTTGATGCCAAACGCCCCCAACATTTGCCCGGCCTGCTTTTGCATTTGTTCCTGCATTTGCACCAACCAGGACTTGGATTGCTCCAGACTACCGCCCAACATGGCTTGCATAACCGGCGGCTGCAAGGCCGTGTACTGCTTCCACATTTCTGGCGTAAAGCCCTTGGTTTGTTCGGCAAACCGGGTTTGGGTGTCGATCAGGGTCTGGATGTTTTTTTCCAGATAACCACCCAGAAAACCTTGCATGGCGTGACCATAAAAACGAATCAGACTCTCCAGCACTGGTGCCGTGAACATGGGCGAACCACTGGTCTCGGCTTCCAGAATGATTTGCAACAAAATGCTGCGCGTCAGGTTCTCGCCGGTCTTGGCATCGACCACTTCGAAAGGCTCACTTTTCATCACCAGGTCTTTCACTTCCAACAAGGTGATGTAAGTGGACGTCTTGGTGTCGTAGAGACGGCGATTGGGGTACTTCTTGATGACGCGGTGCGCAGCTTGCGTGTCGGGGGTTTTGTCTTGCATATCGGATCAATCTTGAGCATTCAAGCTCGTATTTTCAAGGGCAATGCCCCACTTCGCCAGCGCTGCATCATCGCTGACACGGGCATCGACCCAGCGTGCGCCGGTGAGCGTTTGTTCTTTTTTCCAGAAAGGTGCCTGGGTTTTAAGGTAATCCATCAAAAACTCGCAAGCCTGGAAACTCTCGCTCCGGTGCGCCGAGGTGACCGCCACCATGACGATTTGATCCAACGGCTGTAGCAGCCCGACGCGGTGGATGACGCGGGCCCCAAAAATGTCAAAACGTTGCTGTGCCGCGTCAATCATGGCCTCAATCGATTTCTCTGTCATGCCGGGGTAATGTTCCAGCTCCATGCTGGCAATTCTCCCGGATTCGCCCGCAGTGCGGTCTCGCACAGTGCCTACAAAGCTACAGACCGCACCCACACGCGGGTCTTGTGCCCGCAAAGCAGCAACTTCGGTGCTGAGGTCAAAGTCAGAAGTCTGGATGGAAACCCGGGGCGCGTTGGGGATCGGCATGGTTTTAGCCTCCAGTCACGGGCGGGAAAAACGCCACTTCGGCACCCTCGCCTAACGCGGTACTTTCATCACACATATCCTGGTTGAGCGCCAGGCGCACCGCCTTGCCGCGCGCCAGGCAGTCAGCATACGCGCCACCCAGGGCAATGAGCTCATCGCGCAGCGCGCCCAACGTGGCAGCCGAACTATCGCGCTGTTCGCTGCCAGCGCCAATGGCTTCGCGGATGGATGCAAAATATTTCACCGTCACTTTCATGCCAGCAGCTCCGAAAAAGGGATAAATCGCACCACATCGCCCGCAGCGATGGTGCAGCCCGGCGGGTTATCGACCAAACCGTCGCCCCAGACTGCCGAAGTTAATACGCCAGAACTTTGATTGTTAAACAAATCGAGGCCCCCCGTAGCATTGCGTTTGACGCGCAAAAATTCCCGGCGCTTGTCGGCTCTGAGCCAATTGAAATTGGCAGTCACAGACATGGGTTTGACAGCCAGCTCTGACACGCCTTGCAGCTTCAGTAAAAACGGCCGTACCAGCAACAAGAAGGTGACAAAGCTTGACACCGGGTTGCCCGGCAAACCCATAAAGTGGGCATCGGCCACCTGGCCGTAAGCAAACGGCTTGCCCGGCTTGATGGCGATTTGCCACAAATCCAGGTGACCCAGACTCTGTACCGCAGGCTTGATATGGTCCTCTTCACCCACCGAGACACCGCCACTGGTCAATATCAAGTCATGATTTTCAGCGGCCCCGCGCAAAGCGTCGATGGTGGCGGCGCGTTGGTCAGGAACGATTCCAAGATCACTCACCTCGCAGCCCAGGCGGGTCAGCAAGGCTTTCAGAAAAAACCGGTTCGAGTTGTAAATGGCGCCGGGTGGCATGTTTTCAGGAGCCACATCACCCGGCATGACCAACTCGTCACCCGTTGAAAACAGGGCCACCCGCGGACGGCGCGCCACCCTCAAATGACCCATGCCAATACTGGCCGCCAGCCCAAGAGAGGCTGGCGTGAGCCGTTCTCCTTGAGGGAGTACAACTGCACCGCGCGTAACATCTTCTCCCGCACGGCGAATCCACTGGCCAGGTTTGGGCAGCGCCTTGATGCGCACGGCACCATCGGATTGCACGTCGCAGTCTTCCTGCATCACCACGGCATCGGCACCCTGGGGAATGGGTGCGCCGGTGAAGATGCGCGCCACCGTGTTGACGGTCAGGGATGTGCCCATACTGCCTGCTGGGATGCGCTGCGACACCGCAAAGGCCCGAGTCGGATCAGCCAGGTCTGCACAGCGCAGTGCGTAGCCATCCATCGAACTATTGTCTTGCGGCGGCACATGCAGGGCTGACACCAAATCTTGCGCCAGCACACGGCCATCGGCATCAAAGGTAGAGACTTGCTCAACACCCATCAAAACGACCGCGTAGCCCAGTAATTGGGCCAGTGCGTCATCGAGCGACTTCATGGGTTTGGGCGCGGGACGGTCAGCAGTCATGCGTAATTTTCAAAATGATAGTCAAAACGCGACCCTTGTGTGAGCAGCCAAGCGACCACCGCGTCCGGATCATTCAGGTCAAGCACCTGCAACTGTGTGGGTATGGGCAATTGATCTGGCGAATCGGTAGCGATCGCCGTAATAAAGTCGTCCGCCGGGTAGCGCGCAGGTTTGCCGGATTCGGCGCGCCAGACTTCTATTTTTTGCAAGTCAGAATCCTTGAAGCCTTCCACCAGCACCCAATCGACACCCTCGTACAACTCGGCCAGCAGTTGGTGCACGGTAGGCCGATTAGCCACTTCAAACTCACGAATCAAAGCCAGTCGCTTGTCTGAGGCGACCACCACCTCAAAGGCGCCCGCTTCACGATGACGGTAAGTGTCTTTGCCTTCGTGGTCAATGTCAAAACGATGATGGGCATGTTTGACCACCGACACACGCAAACCTTTGAGACGCAGCGCCGGGATCAAACGCTCTACCAACGTGGTCTTACCCGAGCCGGAAAAACCGGCAAAGCCAACAACTTTCATTCAAAACCATTCATTTTTGATGCGCTAATTTCAATTTTTTCGCAACGTTGATGGAGAAATGTCATGCGCAATTTTCGGCAATAAAGGATTTAATCGCCTGCACATCCGCCGACATGCTCACAACCCGTTTGGGCAGGGCTTCGATACCCATGAATTTAGCCGGACGATCAGGCTCACGGCCCGTAGCCTCAACAATGGTGGCTGCAAATTTAATGGGCAAAGCGGTTTCCAGCACGATCATCGGCACGCCAGCCTGCACGTGTTCACGCGCCACCTTGACGCCGTCAGCCGTGTGGGTATCGATCATCATGCCATGGCGCTCCCAGGTGTCCTTGATGGTCGCCAGGCGATCCGCGTGAGTGCTTTTGCCACTGTCAAAGCCGTAGCGCCTGGCGGCCTGACTAAAGGCGGGGTGCGCTTCCAGGTCAAAAAAGCCGACACGCGCCAAAGCATCGCCAAAGAGCGACTTGATGCGCGCACCGTCGCGTCCCAGCAAGTCAAATACAAAGCGCTCAAAGTTACTCGCTTTGGAAATATCCATCGACGGACTGGAGGTTTCGTGGGTGTCGGCACTGGTGCGCACGCGATAGACACCGGTCTTGAAAAATTCGTCGAGCACGTCATTTTCATTGGTGGCCACCACCAGACGGGCAATGGGCAAGCCCATCATGCGCGCCACATGGCCAGCGCAAATATTGCCAAAATTGCCACTGGGAACGGTAAAACTCACCTTCTGAGCATTGGCCTCTGTCACCTGGAAATAGCCTGCAAAGTAATAAACGACTTGCGCCAGCAGGCGCGCCCAATTGATCGAATTGACGGTGCCAATTTTGTACTGGCGTTTGAAGTCGAGGTCGTTACTGACGGCCTTGACCATGTCCTGGCAGTCGTCGAACACGCCATCGACAGCAATGTTGAAAATGTTGTCGTCCATCAGGCTAAACATTTGTGCCTGCTGGAACGGGCTCATGCGGCCCTGCGGGCTGGTCATGAAGACGCGCACGCCTTTTTTGCCGCGCATGGCGTATTCGGCCGCGCTGCCGGTGTCGCCGCTGGTGGCGCCCAGAATGTTGAGTTCTTCACCGCGGCGCGCCAGCTCGTACTCGAACAGGTTGCCCAGCAACTGCATGGCCATGTCCTTGAACGCCAGCGTCGGGCCGTTGGACAAAGCCTCCAGCCAGATACCGTTTTCCAATGGGCGCAGCGGCACGATTTCAACAGTGCCAAACACTTCTGCCGTGTAGGTTTTTTGGCACAAGGCTTTCAGGTCGGCTGCGGGGATGTCGTCAATGTAGAGCGACAGCACCTCGAACGCCAGTTGGGCATAGCCCTGGCTGTGGTACACATCGCGCCAACGGGTCAAAGTGGCATCGTCTATGTGGGGATAAAACTCGGGCAGGTAAAGTCCGCCATCGGGTGCCAGGCCTTCAAGCAGAATGTCGCAAAAATGCTTGGGGCTTTGGTCGCCCCGGGTCGAGATGTATTGCATGTCAGGCCAGCTCTTCCTTGCGGATACGGGTGATGGGCTCGAGCACGGTGGGCAGCGCCTGCATTTGTGCAATGGCGGCGTTCATCCTGGCTTCGACACAGTCATGGGTCAGGATGATCACATCGGTTTGTGCCACTTGCGCTTGTCCCACAGCGGCAGTCTCACTCTTGATTTCATCGGCTTCGCGCTGCAGCACAGCGTCGATGCTGATGCCAGCCTCGGCCAGGATGCCCGTGACTTTGGCCAGCACGCCGGTCTCATCGGCCACGCGCAGGCGCAGGTAATAGCTGGTGACCACCTCGCCCATCGGCAGCACGGGCAAGTCGCTCATGGCATTGGGCTGGAAAGCCAGGTGCGGCACGCGTTGCGCCGCATCGGCCGTGTGCAGGCGGGTAATGTCCACCAGGTCGGCAATCACGGCGCTGGCGGTGGGCTCGGAACCCGCGCCTTTGCCGTAGTACAGCGTGGTGCCTACCGCGTCGCCCTGCACCACCACCGCATTCATGGCACCTTCGACGTTCGCAATCAGGCGTTTGGCTGGAATCAGGCAGGGATGAACGCGCAACTCTATGCCGGTGGGCGTGCGCTTGGTGATACCCAACAGCTTGATGCGGTAGCCCAACTGTTCAGCGTATTTGATGTCGGCCGCACCCAGCTTGGTGATGCCTTCGATGTAAGCCTTGTCAAACTGCACCGGGATGCCAAACGCAATCGCGCTCATGATGGTGGCTTTGTGCGCTGCATCAATGCCCTCGATGTCAAAGGTGGGGTCGGCTTCGGCATAACCCAGCGCCTGCGCTTCTTTGAGCACCATACCGAAATCCAGCCCTTTGTCGCGCATCTCACTCAGGATGAAATTGGTAGTGCCATTAATGATGCCGGCAATCCACTGGATGCGGTTGGCTGTAAGCCCCTCGCGCAGCGCCTTGATGATCGGAATGCCACCGGCGACCGCCGCCTCAAAGGCCACCATCACGCCCCTGGCGGAAGCTGCTGCAAATATCTCGGTGCCGTGCACGGCCAGCAAGGCCTTGTTGGCCGTGACCACATGCTTGCCTGCGGCAATGGCTTCGAGTACCAGCGTTTTGGCAATGCCGTAACCGCCAATGAGCTCGATCACGATGTCGATGTCGGGGTTGGCAATGACAGCACGGGCGTCATTGACCACCGTCACACCCGGGCCGACCAGTTCCTGCGCGCGCGCCACGTTCAGGTCTGCCACCATGGTGATTTGGATACCGCGGCCGGCGCGACGCTTGATTTCTTCCTGATTGCGCAACAGTACATTGAAAGTGCCTGAGCCGACGACTCCGATGCCCAACAGGCCAACTTGAATAGGTTTCATAAGGTAGATAAGAAAAAAGTAATTTAGTTGCTGTGCCGCTTGCGGTAGCCTTCAAGAAATTTGGCAATACGGCCAATGGCCTCGCGCAACTCGTCTTCATACGGCAAAAATACCATGCGAAAGTGATCAGGTACCGGCCAGTTAAAGCCGGTGCCCTGCACCAGCATGACCTTGGTTTCCTGCAGCAATTCCAGAAAAAACTGCTGATCGTCAGCAATGGGGTACATCAGCGGGTCAAGCTTGGGAAACATGTACAGCGCGGCTTGCGGTTTGACACAACTCACCCCAGGGATGGCGGTGATCAGTTCATAAGCCAGATCGCGCTGGCGGCGCAAGCGACCCCCTTCGCACACCAAATCGTTGATGCTCTGGTAACCACCCAGCGCCGTCTGAATCGCCCACTGCCCCGGCACGTTGGAGCACAAGCGCATGTTGGAGAGCATGTTCAAGCCCTCAATGTAGTCTTTGGCCGGTTTTTTGTCGCCCGAGACAATCATCCAGCCCGCGCGGTAACCGCAGGAACGGTAGCTTTTGGACAGCGAATTGAAGGTGAGCGTCAACACGTCGTCGCTCAGCGAGCCCATGGCCGTGTGCTTGACGCCGTCATAAAGCACCTTGTCATAGACTTCGTCGGCAAATATCACCAGGCCGTGTTCGCGGGCGATTTGCACCAGGGACTTGAGCAATTCATCGGCGTACATCGCACCCGTCGGATTATTGGGGTTGATCACCACCAGCCCTTTGGTGCGCGGCGTGATCTTGGCGCGGATGTCGTTCAGGTCGGGCATCCAGCCATTGGTTTCGTCACACAGGTAATGCACCGGCGTGCCGCCAGACAGGCTGGCAGCTGCGGTCCAGAGGGGGTAATCTGGCGAGGGCAGCAAAATCTCGTCGCCATTGTCGAGCAGGGCGTTGGTGGCCATCACAATCAATTCGCTGGCACCGTTACCCAGGTAAATGTCATCGAGCGTGACCCCTTTGATGCCCTGCTTTTGGGTTTCATGCATGACCGCCTTGCGGGCTGCAAAAATGCCCTTGCTGTCAGAATATCCCGCCGAGTTGGGCAGGTTGCGGATCATGTCCTGCTGGATTTCTTCAGGCGAGTCAAAGCCGAACACCGCCAGATTGCCGATGTTGAGTTTGATGATCTTGTGACCCTCTTCTTCCATCTGGCGCGCCGCGTCCATGATGGGGCCACGAATGTCATAACAAACATTGGCAAGTTTGGCTGATTTGCGTATGGTTTTCAAAGTCCCTCCGGGCATGGTCGCTAGTTGGCGAAACCTATAATTTGACCACAAGTTTTATTTATCCAACAACGTTCGCACAACAAGCCCCGCCCCATGAAAATTCACCCTGACACCATCAACGTGCCATCCATCCGTTCTTATGGCACAGGCTGGGTTCAGGTGGGCGATGAGCGACTGACCCGCAGTATGGTCCTTGCCTCTGATGGTCGACGTTTTGACTGGCAATGTGCACGCTTTGAAGACTTGACTGACAAACACTTTGAACAATTGGCACAGTTACAAACCGAACTGGTGATTTTTGGCAGTGGCACACGGCTGCGCTTTCCGTCAGCAGCCCTGACCCGTGCCTTGATCGAGCGCCAGATTGGCCTTGAATCCATGGACACCCAGGCGGCCTGTCGCACTTATAACGTTCTGGCTGGCGAAGGCCGCCATGTAGCCGTTGCGTTGCTGCTCGAAACATCACCCGTCTGATACCCGGGGCGCATTGACGCGATGTGGGTGTAAATCCCTACCGGACCCAACTGTCAAATCAGAGTAAAATACGCAGCTTGCAGTCGGGGGCGCATAAGTGCTTTAAGAGGATAGTGTCCGCGACTTGAAAGACCGACGCATCCTGTCACACGAGATCGAAGAAACATGGCGATAGTTGTCAACAAACCCATCCCTGAATTTGAATCTAATGCTACTGGTGGTATTCGGGTCACCAACACGTCACACCTTGGACATGTAGTCATTCTTTATTTTTACCCCAAAGACAATACACCCGGTTGTACCACCGAAGCCATGCAGTTTCGCGACAGGTACAAAGATTTTGTCAAAGCCGGTGCTACTGTTTTCGGTGTCTCACGCGACAATATGCGCTCGCACGAAGAATTCAAGACCAAACTCGAATTGCCATTTGAATTGATAGCCGACACCGAAGAAAAAATGTGCCACATGTTCGGTGTTGTCAAAAACAAAATCATGTACGGCAAAAAGGTCAAGGGCATCGAGCGCAGCACCTTCCTGATTGGTGCCGACGGCTTGCTAAAAGAAGAGTGGCGCGGTCTCAAAGTACCTGGGCATGTGGACGACGTGCTCAGAGCCGTCAAGGAACTTCACAAAACGCCTGCTTTGGCTTAAATTTTCAAGGGGTTGTGATCAACCCTTGAATGTGCATCAAACCGTTCTGTCACAAAGGCCCGTGCATAATCAAGCATATGCCCCAAAGTGTTTTTTTGCATCCTGAAACAGCCGCCCTGGTGACATGGCGGCTGTTTCGTTTTTGAACTCGCAACTATCCTAACGTGCAGGAGTTTTTCATGCCTTTGCCCACAGCCCCGTCCAAACGTGCCGCCCTGTTGTCCTTACAGGACTTCAACGTGCCGGCCCGACCCAGAGCCAAAGGCAGCGCCAGCAAATCGCAGCCATCAAAACCGCCTGTGTCACAGGATCCCCTTCAACAACAGGCGTTCGGGCCCACACCTCCTGTGGAAGTAAAAGAGATGGCAGCGAAGCCGGCACTCCAGGCCAGTTCCAGGCGTCCTCGGGGACCCACTCCCACCTCTGAGACAGTGATCCCCAAAACCCGTCGCAAGGACGGCCCCTGCAAACTGTTCGTGCTCGATACCAATGTGCTGCTGCACGACCCCAGTTGTCTGTTTCGGTTTGAAGAGCACGATGTCTTCCTGCCCATGATTGTTCTCGAAGAGCTTGATGGACATAAAAAAGGCATGACCGAAGTGGCCCGCAATGGGCGCCAGGCCAGCCGATCACTGGATGCGCTGGCTGAGCACCAGGGCTCGGACATCAGCACCGGTCTGCGGCTGAGTTCCACTGGCCACAGCGAAGCGCGTGGTCGCCTGTTCTTTCAAACCCAGTTTCTTAACTATGAACTGCCCACCAGCCTGCCCCAGGGCAAAGCGGACAACCAGATTTTGGGCGTTGTCGAGGCCCTGCGCAAACAACACGCACCGCGTGACGTGGTACTGGTATCCAAAGACATAAACATGCGCGTCAAAGCCCGCGCGTTGGGTTTGAATGCCGACGATTACCAGAATGACAAGACCCTGGATGATGGCGACTTGCTGTACAGCGGCGCCTACGCGCTGCCGGCAGATTTTTGGAGCACCCATGGCAATAAGGTGGAAAGCTGGCAACAGGGCGCTCATACGTTTTACCGCGTCAGCGGACCGGTCGTACCCCACCTGCTGATCAACCAGTTCGTTTATTTTGAATCGCCGGGTGAACCCAGCCTGTATGCCAAGGTGATTGAAATTCGCGGCAAGACAGCGGTATTCAAAACCCTGAAAGACTTTACCCACCTGAAAAACGCGGTGTGGGGCATCTCGACCCGCAACCGTGAACAAAACTTTGCCATGAACCTGCTGATGGACCCGGAGGTGGACTTTGTCACCCTGACCGGTCAGGCCGGAACGGGGAAAACACTTTTGGCGCTGGCCTCGGGCCTGACGCAGGTGCTTGACGAGCGGCGCTACACCGAAATCATCGTTACCCGCGCCACCGTGAGCGTTGGCGAAGATATTGGTTTTTTACCCGGCACCGAAGAGGAAAAAATGGGTCCCTGGATGGGCGCGCTTGATGACAACCTGGAAGTGCTAGGCAAAACCGACACCGCTGCCGGCGAATGGGGACGCGCCGCCACCAACGAATTGATACGCAGCCGCATCAAGATCAAGAGCATGAACTTCATGCGGGGCCGCACCTTTTTGAACAAGTACGTGATCATTGACGAGGCGCAAAATTTAACGCCCAAACAAATGAAAACACTCATCACCCGTGCCGGGCCTGGCACCAAAATCATTTGCATGGGCAACATCGCCCAAATTGACACGCCTTACCTGACCGAAGGGTCGTCGGGCCTGACCTACGCTGTCGACAAGTTCAAGGGCTGGCAACACAGCGGCCACATCACGCTGGCGCGTGGCGAGCGCTCGCGTCTGGCTGATTTTGCGAGTGAAGTTCTCTAGACCTTGCGGGTCAGACCACTCGCGAAGCGACGTGCTCTGACCCCAACTGATTAGAGCTTTGGTCTGACCCGCAAGGTATCAGAAATCCCCGCTGGCGCCACTGGCAAGCGATTCAAACTTGGTGATTTTGTTCAGGAATGCCAGTTTGACGACCCCGGTGGGACCGTTACGCTGCTTGGCAATGATGACTTCAGCCACGCCAGGTTCTTTGCAGGCATCCTTGGTGTAATACTCGTCGCGGTAAATGAACATGATGATGTCGGCATCCTGCTCAATGGCGCCCGACTCGCGCAAATCACTCATCATGGGGCGTTTGTCAGGTCGGGTTTCCACGCTGCGGTTAAGCTGCGAGAGCGCCATCACCGGGCATTTGAGTTCTTTGGCCAGCATTTTCAAGCCACGAGAAATTTCACCCAACTCGGTGGCCCGGTTTTCGCCGTCGCTGCCATTGGAGCCGCTCATCAACTGTAAATAGTCCACCACAATCAAGCCCAACTGACCGCATTGACGCGACAAGCGGCGTGCGTTGGCGCGCAACTCGCTCGACGTTAACCCGGCAGTTTCATCAATGTGCAGCGAGATGGTGCGCAATTTTTCAATGGCTTCCGACAGGCGTGGCCACTCGTCATCGCTCAGCTTGCCGGTACGCAGGTGGCCCTGGTCAATGCGGCCAATGGAGCCCACAATACGCACCGCCAACTGGGCGGCTCCCATTTCCATCGAAAACACGGCCACCGGCAGGCCTTCGTTCAAGGCAACATGCTCGGCAATGTTGATGGCCAACGCCGTTTTGCCCATGGAGGGACGCGCCGCCAGCACAATCAAATCTCCGCCCTGCAAACCTGCAGTCAAGCGATCCAGGTCATAAAAACCGGTTGGAACGCCGGTCACGTCATTGGGGTTGTCGGCCATTTCCTGGACGCGGTCGAGCAGTTCGACGACCAGCGTGTCCATGGTCTGAAAGCCCTGCTTGGTGCGCGCACCCTCCTCGCCAATGTTGAAGATTTTCTGCTCGGCCTCATCCAGAATGGCCGCCACGGGTCGTCCTTTGGGATTGAAGGCGTTGGCCGAAATTTCTTCGCTGGTGGACACCAGTTTGCGCAAAATAGAGCGCTCGCGCACGATTTCAGCGTAGCGGCGAATGTTGCCGGTACTCGGCACATACTGCGCCAACGCATTAAGGTAAAGCAAGCCACCAATTTCCTCTGCCTTGCCGGAGCTCTGCAACTGCTCATAGACGGTGATGACATCGGCCGGCTTGCCGGTGTTGATCAATAAGCTCAGGGCAGCAAACACCTGACGGTGCTCGAAACGGTAAAAGTCGTTTTCAGTCAGGACATCACTGACCCGGTCCCAGGCAGCGTTGTCCAGCAGCAAACTTCCCAGCACACTGGATTCAGCCTCTATGGAATGCGGCGGGATACGCAACTGGGCAACCTGGCGGTCAGCGCCCAAGTCATCGTTCAGGGAAGAGAGTATGGCAGACATGATGTTTTCTTGAGACCCTGAATGTTACGACTTGCAGATCGACTTTATGAGTTTGGTCAGTCACAAGTTTGCCAGAAAACCCAATAAAAAAGCCCGACCGGTAAAGATCGGGCTTTGGAAAGATTTGGTGGGATGTGCGGGGGTCGAACCCACGACAAACGGATTAAAAGTCCGCTGCTCTACCAACTGAGCTAACATCCCCTACGCAACCAGGAGTTACGTTCTAGCAAGCCTTAAATTATAAACAAATTCTGACGCCTTAAGAAGTCGAAGAACTCAATTTATTCAATATCACACCCGCAGCACACAAACCAAAGCTTGCTGTGACCGTCACCAGTGAACCAAAACCATGGCAATTCAGGCTGCCATCGCCCATCACACCACAAGAGGCATCTGGTGGTGCGACCGCTTCCGGACTATAGACACAAGTGATGCCCAATTTTTTCCTAACACCAGTGGCTGGAAATTCCTTGCGCAACTGGTAGCGCACTTTGGCCAACAAGGGATCATGCGTGACGTCCAGTACATCAGCCACTGCAACCTTTTCAGCGTGGCGCTTGCCGCCCGCTGCACCTACCATCACATGCAGTGTGCCTGTTTTCCTGGCCCACACCGCCATAGCGGTTTTGGCCCTGGTTTGATCACAGGCATCAACAACTGCATTGACTCCCGCAGGCAAAATTGTCGGCCAGTTGTCCGGCTCGGCAAAAGCCTCAACACAGGTCACCCGACACTCAGGGAAAAAAGCAAGAATCCGTTCCCGCATGGCGACCACCTTGGCCTGCCCCACGTTATCCTGGAGCGCATGGATCTGACGGTTGATGTTTGACTCTGCCACCTGATCGAAATCGACCAGTGTGATGTGGCCCACGCCGCTTCTGGCCAAGGCTTCTGCAGCCCACGAACCCACACCGCCAATACCTACCACGACCACATGGGCATTGCGAATACGCTCAGCAGCCGCCAGTCCAAACAAGCGATCAAGAGCACCGAAGCGGCGATCAGGCAGCTCTGTCATTTGAGGGTTGCGAGCCGCTCTTTGGCTGCGAGGGCAGCTTCCGACTGCGGATACGCCTTCACCAAGTCAGCGAGTGTCTTACGCGCGCCTTTGGTGTCTTTGAGTTCCAACTGGCAATTGGCGACTGACAGCACGGCCTCTGGTGTGCGCACATGCTCAGGATCTTTGGCGATCAAAGCGCGGAAATTAGCCATGGCTTCTTTGTAATTTCGCGATGCATATTGGGCATTGCCCAACCAAAACAACGCGGGAACCACATAACCACTGGCTGGATAGCGCGTAACAAAGCCAGAGAAAAGACCTTGAGCCTTCACAAAGTCACCTTTTCTGAAAACAGCCAGTGCCGTTTCGTAATCCTGCTTTTCAGCCTGCTCGGCTAAAAATTCAACCCCATCGAGCTCAATTTTGACAGGCTCCAGTTTGTTAAACCGCGCTTGCAGAGCCTGCATCTGGTCTTTTTGCTGGCGTTGGATTTCCGATAATTCACGCATGAGCTGCTCGTTGCTACCACGCAGCGTTGCCACTTCTGCCTTTAACAGCTCAATCTGACGCTGCAAATCAAGCAGGCTTTTGCCCAAACTTGTCAACTCTTGGGTCGAGGCTTGGCGGGCTTGACGGGCTTGATCAGCATCTGCCCGCATCACTTCCACGCGTTGACGCAAATCCAGAATCGCCTTGCGTGCTTCGTCGTCTTCAAACAACGCGGCGTGCAGCCCGCTGACTGACCACAAACAGATCAAAAAAACGACTGAGGACTTCGAAAATAGCAATGACATTGTTTTGACACATTTCATGGATAACGGATCTCGGCCCGGCGATTTTTAGCAAATGCCGCTTCTTCACTCCCAGCGACAACCGGTTTTTCCTTGCCAAAACTTACCGCTTCCATCTGGTTTGGTGACACACCCAAAATCGACAACGCGTTGCGCACCGCTTCGGCCCGCTTTTGACCCAAAGCCAGGTTGTACTCGCGTCCACCGCGTTCATCAGTATGCCCTTCAATGGCTACTTTACGAGCCGGCTGGGCGCGTAAAAATCTGGCATGCGCTGCGATCAGCCCTTGAAATTCTGGCTTTATAACAAAGCTGTCATAGTCGAAATAAACCAGGCGTGACTCGACTGGCACAAGGGCTTGATTGGGCGTATTACCCACATCCACGGGCGCCACCCCTCCCGCCTGTACTCCTGAACCCGCTGCACCCGGATCAGCAACAACAGCTTTGGGCGTGGCATCCGTTACAGGCACGTCATTCAAAGGCACCGAAGTACCACACGCAGCCAATAAAGCTGAAATCAAACCTATCACAACAAAAATTTTCATCCTGAATCACTCCAAAAACTACTGTTTGAAAAAAGGACCCCAATGAGGTTCACGAATGTCCCCCTGCTGTCCACTGAGCCTGGCCTTGACTTTGCCATCCAGCGTGCTCGTCATCAGCGCCTCGCGCCCCTGCTGTTGCGTGGCATACACCAGCATCTTGCCATTGGGAGAAAAACTGGGGCTTTCGTCCGCCGCAGACTCCGATATGGCACTCACGGTGCCTTCAGCCAGGTTCATCAAATGCAATTTGAATGCGCCACCCACCCTTGAAATATAAGCGAGCCAGCGGCCGTCCTGACTGATGGCCGGTGAAATGTTGTAAGTACCGGTAAATGTAATGCGCTCCACCCCTTGGCCGGTCGCTGTGGTCCGGTAAATCTGGGGTGTTCCCCCCCGATCACTGACAAAGTAAATGTGTTGGCCATCGGGTGAAAAAACAGGTTCAGTGTCAATGCTTGGGGATTGAACCAGCCGACGCGGCTCGCCGCCTGTAGCAGGCAACAAAAACAATTGGGAGCCACCATCGCGACTAAGCGTCAGGGCCAGGGTCTTGCCATCAGGCGACCAGGCCGGCGCACTGTTGGAGCCTTTGAAGTTGGCAATCAAACGGCGCTGACCAGTGCTCACATTGTGCACATACACCACCGGTTTGCGGGATTCGAACGACACATAAGCCAACTGGTTGCCGTCGGGCGACCAGGCCGGCGAAATAATGGGTTCAGGACTGGCCAGCGCCGACTGCGCATTTTCACCATCGGCATCCGCCACCCACAATTGAAAACGCTGGCCGGCTTTGGTTACATAGGCAATACGTGTTGAAAACACACCTTTGTCGCCAGTCAATTTTTCATAGATGTCATCAGCCACACGGTGCGCAGCAAGACGCAAGTCGGGCACCATCACCGCAAAACTGCGGCCGCCTAAATCTTGACCCTTGACCACATCCCACAAGCGAAAACGCACATCAAAGCGGCCATCCGCCAGTTTTGACACACTGCCCGAGGCAAACGCATCAGCACCCGCCTGGCGCAAAGAGGAAAGCTCGGGGCGCGAAGACTCATCAAAAACACCAGCAGGTGAGGTGATCACGCGAAACTGGCCACTGCGTTCCAGATCAGCCTTGATGATTTCCGAGATTTTTTGAGGTAATGCCTCTTGCCCTTTGAACGGTGCAATCACCAACGGCACTTGCGTCAGGCCGACACCGGAGACCTCGATGCGGAATTGGGCCAAGGCTGGAAGACAAGCCATAGCCGCCAACAAACATAACAACATCCGTTTTTTCATAATTTCCATCTTATCCCAGCCTCACACACAAAATTTCTGACAGGCTCCAAATCGGCACTGACACGCGTTTACGAACACCTTGAAGCTGCTACCCATACCCAAAATTTTCAGACCTCATGACCATCTTAAACTAGACTACCACAAGTCATCTCTACCCTGACGTGGTCTATTTTTGTAGCCCAGTCGCAATTATCCTCAAACAACAAAACGCCAATGAGCAAGATATCTGTATACATAATCGCCTACAACGAAGTCGAAAAAGTCAAAGCAACCATTGAAAGTGTTCGTTGGGCAGACGAAGTAGTGTTGGTTGATTCCTGGAGTTCAGACGGCACACCCGAACTTGCCAGCAGCCTTGGTGCAAGGGTAGTTCAGGTCGATTTCAAAGGGTTTGGCGATCTACGCAATCAGGCTATTGCAGCCTGTTCTCATGAATGGATATTCAGTCTCGATGCAGATGAAAGATGCACCGAAGAAGTAGCACAGGAGATTCATCGCATCATGAGCGATCCGAGTTCAGCCGACATTTATCGTGTGCCACGGCGCAATTTTTTTATGGGGCGCTGGATCAAACATTCAGGCTGGTATCCCAACTACCGGCAGCCGCAGTTGTTTCGAAAAGGTCTCATGGGCTACGATCAAAAAGCGGTTCACGAAGGCTATCTGGTCAACTCATCAAAGCCTATTGGTCATCTAAAAAACGCGATTTGGCAATTCCCGTTTAAAAATATGAGCGAGGTGATGCAAAAAGCCAACCGCTACTCCACATTGGGTGCACAGCGCATTGCGGAGCGTCGGTTATCGATGGGCATCGCCTTGTCGCATGGCATTTGGGCGTTTGTGAAACATTACCTGTTCAAGTTGGGTTTTTTGGACGGATGGGCCGGATTTGTAATCGCGTTACAGAGCTTTGAAGGAACGTTTTACCGTTACGTTAAAGCAATCGAAATACAAAAAGGAAAAAAATGGCAGGAACAAAAACCAGGCAACTGAAGATGCACGCTGAGATTCCATCATTGGCACACCCAACACACAACTCCCTTACGTACTGGGCAGACTCTTGCGAAAAAATATTGCTGGTTTTCTTCGGTTTGGCACCACTCTTTCTGGTCACGATCCGCTCATGGTCTAGTGCGCTTCTGATTATTGGCTCACTTCTAAGTTTCATCTTTTTGATGCGCCAGAAATATGGATATATTAAAGACTCAGAAGTAATTTCTAAATATAGGTCATTAATTATTGTCACACTTCTCTTGCCTGTTATTGCTGTAGTTTTAAGCTCAGTCTTACGAGGCAAGCACGTATGGGCAGACTACGATTCACCTTCCAGATTTTTGGTGGCAATTGCGATTTTTTTATTCGCTATTCGCAAGCAGGTCAATATTGCCAACTTCTTACAGTACACGGTACCAACCAGCCTCGTATTAACTTTATTGCATCAGCTTTTTATCCATCAACCAAAATTGTGGGGACCTGATCGCATGTCAACCTACTTTGCTGACCCTTTGGTTTTTGGATATACCTCTTTAACTTTCGGTCTGATCAGTTTGATCTCAGTCAACTTACTGACCAAGGATTCCAGGCCGGTGGTCGCTTTAAAATTGATGGGGGCAGCCATTGGACTTTACTTGTCCATCATGTCAGGTAGCCGTACAGGATGGCTTTCCGTTCCCATCGTTATTGCCATTGTGCTCTACAAAAAAGAAGTATTTAAAGCCAAGGGTAAGCATTTATGGACTTTTGGATTCGCAACCGCTCTTGCATTGGGACTATTTGCATTTTCATCCATTGTAAATCAGCGTTTAGTTCTCGCTTTTCAAGAAATAATGAATTACTCGTGGGCAGGAATTGCACCGGAGGGTTCAGTTGGGTTTCGAATTACATTCCTGAGAATTGCGTATGACATGTTTTTGAGCAAACCAATCACCGGATTCGGTAATACCAGCCATGAATTAACCTCCCTGCCACAGCACATCTATACCTACGCATCACCGGAGAGTCTCAGAATGGCTTTTACAGCAGGGTTTCACAATGAAATTGTGACCAATGCCATTCGATACGGTGTGGCTGGTTTGGTGGCTTCGGCGATGCTTTTCGTTGTACCTTTGTTTGTCATGTTGCGTCAGATGCGAAGTGTTAGCCCAGTTCAGAGAGCCAATGCCTTGGTTGGCGTGGTGTTTACTATCTGTGTATTGATCAGCAGCATGAGTACTGAAGTTTTCGATTTAAAGTACACGGCGAGTTTTTACGCATTGACGATTGCACTGCTGTGCGCCTCCTCCATTGCAGCCTTTGATCCAAGCCTGTCTTCTCGACCCACTGCGGGAAACAGTGACCAGATAAATATCTAATATGGGCAAGCTATTGCACCTACTGAAACGCTGGCAACAACGGTTTAAAGGACTTCCAATGTTGCAAAGTTATGAACAGCAGCAGGAAAAATTCCGTAAAAAGTATCCGCATTATGAATTGGGTGAAGGCACTTATGGACTTCCCACGGTTCACGATGCCAATGAAGGAACCACTTTACGAATAGGCGCTTATTGTTCAATCGCCAGCGGCGTTCAAATATTCTTGGGCAGTCATCATCGAACCGACTGGGTCAGCAGTTATCCCTTTCCTGCTTTTTTCAAAGAAGCTATGCATATTCCAAATTTCGTGACCAGCCGTGGGGATGTCATTATCGGAAGCGATGTGTGGTTGTGTGCCAATTGCACCATCCTGTCCGGGGTCACGATTGGGCACGGAGCGGTAGTTGGGACTGGTGCTGTTGTAACTCGGGACGTTGAGCCCTATGCCATTGTGGCTGGCAATCCTGCACATATTGTTCGATTTCGATTTGACGAAGAGACACGATTGGCTTTGTTGAAGGCTGCTTGGTGGGACTGGCCAATGACGGAAGTACGCGAGGTTGTCGAAATTTTATGTTCTGACCAAGTGCATAATTTAATTTCATATTCAAAAAATCGGAAGAAATAACTACACGGCCACGCAACTTCTCACAATAATATTATATTAGTAAGTTTCTCATGAAATACGATTACGCAATAACCTTCGCGTGCTACAACTCGGTTCATTACACAAAAACTTTTGTCGATAGCCTGATTAAAGTAGGTACGCCACTTGACCGTGTTGTAGTGGTCGATAATGGCTCCTCTGATGAGACACGTGACTATCTACTGACGCTTCCACTTGGAGGTCGTATTTACAACAAGAGTAATCAAGCCTGCGGAGTAGCCTGGAATCAGGGTATATTACATCTGCAAGCGGAATGGTCTGTTGTGATGAATAATGACTTGATCGTTTCATCTCAATGGATAGAACATCTGATTAAAACCGCCATTGATAAAAACTTGTCCGTTATTTCCCCCGCCATGATCGAAGGCGAGTTGGATTACGATTTTGATGCATTTGCATCTGAGTCCAGTGAAAAAATGAAGAAAGTTTTTCGTCATCATACTCAACATGCTGTCTGTGTTTGCATTCATCGTTCAGTCTTTCAAGAGATTGGATATTTCAGAGCAAATCCGAAATTGCTTGGTTTTGAAGATACTATTTTTTTTCATGATCTTGAAAAATCGCAATTTCAAAGCGCGATCAACGGGAGTGTCTGGCTGCACCACTTCGGCTCGATCACGCAAAAAGACATGAAGAAAAAACTGGGGAAATCTGAAAAAGATGTTTTGATGAAAGTAAATGATCGACATCTGCTGCAACAAGGCTGGTTAGAGCGAAAAATTGCAAAATACAAATCAAAAAAAAGAAACGAGGCGTGGCGCAAGGAAGAACTGGCAAACTATGGCATGACACTTCATGGTGAGCGTGTCAATCACGCGTTCAATTGGAGATAGGCAAAGCTATGACTTCCTTGACCCATCACACGGCCAAAACATTCGCATGACTGAATCAAAAGTTCACAGCACGTCTGCCGTCGATTTAGTGCCGAACGCCAGTATTTGGCATCGTATGCGCCGCTTCACGCCGTATTTCGGCACCCTACCGGGTACCTGGGCCTTGGTGGCCATCAGCGCCGTCGTGGGCGCAGCCACCGAGCCCATGATTCCTGCCCTGCTCAAACCCTTGCTGGACCGGGGTTTCCAGCAGGGACAGTTGGCCATCTGGACGGTACCAGCTTCTCTGCTGCTGCTGTTTGGCGTGCGTGGGCTCGCCGGCTACATTTCACAAATTGGTTTGACTCGTATCACGCATCAAGGGCTACAACTTTTGCGACAGGCCATGTTTGCCAAAATTCTGGCGGCGGAGCTCAAGCTCTTCACTCAACAAAGCTCCAGCGCCCTCTCCAATACCGTGGTCTATGAGGTGCAAACCGGTGCCGCCCTGCTGGTCAACGCCATGTTGAGCCTGACGCGCAACGGGCTGACGCTGCTGGCCCTGACTGGCTATCTTTTTTACCTGAACTGGAAATTGACGCTGATTGTGGCTGCGATTTTCCCTGCCGTGGCCTGGGTCATGAAAGTGTTGACGCGGCGCGTCCACAAACTCACACAATCCACCCAAAGTGCCACGGACAAATTAGCCTATGTGGTGGAAGAAAATGTGCTGGCGCACCGTGACATCCGTTTGTACGCGGCGCAAGCTTCCCAAGCCAAGCGCTTCAACCTGCTGAGTGAATCATTGCGTCACCTTGCCATGAAGTCCACCGTGGCCGGGGCGGCCATGACCCCAATGACGCAGATGCTGGCGGCTGTAGCGCTGTCTGCGGTGATCTCTGTGGCCCTGGTTCAAAGCGCCAGCAGTGGCACCTCGGTCGGTGGCTTTGTGGCTTTTGTCACGGCCATGCTGATGATCATCGCGCCGGTACGCCAACTCTCTGAAGTGTCAAGCCCCATCACCCGGGGTCTGGTGGCGCTGGAGCGGGCGCTGGCCCTGATCGAACAGACCGCAGATGAATCAAGCGGCAGCCATACTGCCTCGCGCGCCACAGGACTCCTTAGCTTTTCAGATTTGCTGGTGCAGTACCCATCAGCACCAAGCCCTGCCTTGGCGATTGATCAATTGACCGTCCATCCAGGTGAAACCGTGGCCCTGGTGGGAGCTTCTGGCTCAGGCAAAACCACACTGGTGAATGTCCTGACCCGCTTTGTCGATATCAACGCCGGACGGGTGTGCCTGGATGGGCATGAACTGCGTGACTGGCAACTGACGAGTTTGCGCGCCCAGTTTTCACTGGTTAGCCAACAAGTGGTGATGATTAACGACACGGTGGCCGCCAACGTGGCACTGGGCTTGGTCGTGGACCGGCAAAAAGTGATGCAGTGCCTGGTTTCAGCCAATCTGGAAACGTTTGTAAAAGCCTTGCCCCAAGGGATGGATACGCTGGTAGGTCACAACGCCACGCAGCTTTCAGGTGGTCAGCGTCAGCGTCTGGCCATTGCCCGTGCCCTGTACAAAGACGCACCCATCCTGATTCTGGATGAAGCCACCTCGGCGCTGGACACCGAGTCCGAGCGCAGTGTGCAGGAAGCCCTGGACCGGCTGATGAAAAATCGCACGACGCTGGTGATCGCCCACCGCTTGTCAACCGTGCACCACGCCGATCGGATTGTGGTGCTGGACCATGGCCGCATTGCCGAGGTGGGCAACCATGGTGAGTTGATGCAGCACGATGGTCTGTACGCACGGCTTTACAAGTTGGGCTTGCACGACCCTACACCGGCCAGCGGTACCTGAAGCCAGGCAGGTGCCCCCGTTGGTCAGTTCAAGCGGCTTCAACCCGGTGCGTCAAAGCCCTGTAAATGCTTTCTTGCTGCAGCGCAAGTGTCGCCCATTGATGTTGCTGTGCAAAATCCAGGGCGGCACTAGACAAGCGGTCAACCAGGGCACCCTCCTGCACCAAACGCTCCAGCGCTGTTGTTAGCGCCAGGGCATCCAGCGGATCATCCAGCAACAAGGCGTTGATTTCATGCGTCAGCAAACCCGCAATGCCGCAATAGCGCTGGCTACTCACCACCACCGGCAGGCCATGCGCCATGGCTTCGAGCACCACCATGGCAAAGGTGTCTTCCTGGGTGGGGTGTGCCAAGCAATCTGCAGCTTGGTAGGCTGAACTCACGTCCGGCAAGGAACCCAAAAAAAAGACCCGCTGATCCAGTCCAGTGGCCTTGGCTTGAGTTTTGAACTTCGGTATTTGTGCCGGATTGCCAACCACCGCGACATAACACTGCTCAGGCAGTTGTTTCAAGGCCTGAATCAGTGTTGCCAGGCCTTTTTTGCGGTAATCGTTACCCACAAACAAAATGCAAAATCCAATTTCTGGCAAACCCAATTTGCGCCGTGCTTCAACTTTTTCCAGCGTCGTGGCCACACCCCGGACTTGATCCACACCAGGTGTAACCACCTGAATTGCCGACGCACAAGCCGGATAAGCCTCCAGCATTTGCGGTAGCAGCGTGTTGGATGTGACCACAATGGCGCGCGGCCCACGCCATGAAAACCGGCTGCGCTCCAGTGCCAAATACACCAGCAAACGCGGGCTGCTGGCAATCCTGAGCCAGCGCAAAGCCCGCCGCCAGCCAGACAAGCTGTGCAGCAAGTTGTATTTCACCGGTAACACATGCACCGTTTGCACCTGCCCGTGCCAGGTATTCTCATGCGAATGCACCACATCAAAACCGGTGCGCGTCACCCACCAGGTGGCCGTGGCATACCAAAGCTGGTTCAGCCAACGCGGGCGCGTCAGGGCTTGTGACACTTTGTGATAAGTCACGCCCGGCCAGGCGTGGCTGATGTGCTGGGCAAAGATGTGAATCTCATGACGTGCCGCCAATTGCTCGACCAGCGCAATCGAATAACGCTCAGCCCCGCCACCCGTGACCGAAAACTGGCGGTTCAACACCGCTATGCGCAGGCGCCTTGGCTCATCGGTATCAGCCGCTGTCATGCGCTGCGCCGGTCTTCATAACCCGTGGCCACCTTGAGCAAAAAGAGCGGCAAACTGGTGCTGCGCAGCACCGGCACGCGCGGCAACTGCCACAGGTCGGCTCCCGCGTGACAGCGGCCGCGTTGGGTCGTGGTCACGCTGGTAAAGCCAGCTTGACGTGCCAACGCGACATGCTCGGCTTGGTACACCCCATAGGGATAACAAAAATGCTCAACAGGCTGTTGTACAGACATCTCAAGCTCCTTTTTAGAGAGCAACACCTCAGACTTGGCCAAGGCTTCATCGCATTCGGTCAGGTTCACATGATGGCGGGTGTGCGCCCCCACCTCTTGTCCACCAGCCACCCATTGGCGCAGCTGATCGACGTTCATCAAAGGCGTTTGCACAATACCCTGCGCCAGATCCCAGATATTGCTCTGGCCCAGCCGCTGGCTCACGCCATAACAAGTGGATGAAAAACCATGGCGCTGCAGCACCGGCAGCGCCTGCGTCAAGTTGTTCAGGTAACCGTCATCAAAAGTGATGCCCACTACTTTGCCCTGCTTCTCGCCCGTCAGATAAGGCAGCAAACCCGACATCGACAAGCCCCGATAGCCCAATATTTTGAGCAGCCCCATCTGTCTGGAAAATGCCGACGGCGACACGTACAAACTTCTGAAAACTGCGCCCTTGGGCGGTGCCTCGTCAATCTGGTGATAGACCAAAATCGGTATGGGCGAGGCGTTAGCGCAACATTCATTCAACATCGCCATCAACCTCTACAGCAACACAATATCGTACTGTTCCTGCCCCATGGCGCTCTCGCTTTGCAGGGACACAGGTTTGCCGATGAACTCGCTCAGGCCGGCCAGATGCTGGCTTTCTTCGTCCAGAAACAATTCGATCACCTTGGGCGAGGCCACCACGCGAAACTCCTTGGGGTTGAACTGACGCGCTTCGCGTAATATCTCGCGAAAGATGTCGTAAGCCACACTGCGCGCGGTCTTCACAATGCCCTTGCCCTGGCAAATCGGGCAGGGCTCGCACAGCACATGGGCCAGCGACTCACGGGTGCGCTTGCGAGTCATCTCCACCAGGCCCAGCTGCGAAAACCCGCCGCACATGGTCTTGACGCGGTCGCGCGCCAACTGCTTGCGTATTTCTGCAAGCACCGCCTCGCGATGCTCTTCGGGTGCCATGTCGATGAAATCAACAATGATGATGCCACCCAGGTTGCGCAGGCGCAGTTGGCGCGCAATCGCCTGCGCAGCTTCCAGGTTGGTCTTGAAAATGGTGTCGTCAAAGTTGCGGGCACCCACAAAGCCACCGGTGTTGACATCGACCGTGGTCAACGCTTCGGTCTGATCGACAATCAGGTAGCCGCCCGACTTCAAATCAACGCGACGCCCAAGTGCCTTGGCAATTTCTTCGTCAATGGCATACAGGTCAAATATCGGCCGCTCACCCTTGTAATGCAGCAGCTTTTGCGCTGCGGCGGGCATGAACTCCTGACCAAAAGCCTTCATCACGGCAAATTGTTCCAGGGAATCGACCTTGATAAATTGGGTGAACTCAGAACTCAGGTCACGCAACACCCGCTGCAACAAGCTCAAATCCTGATGCAACAGCGAGGTGGCCGGCAGCCTGGTGGCAGCCTCGCGAATGCGCTTCCATGCTTTGCGCAAGTAAGCCACATCGTCGGCCAGTTCCTGGTCTGTGGCATCTTCACCGTTGGTGCGCAAAATAAAGCCGCCCCCTTGATCACCCACCAGAACCTGCAAGCGTCGGCGCAACTCGTCGCGCTGTTCGGGCGGGATTTTTTGCGACACGCCAAGATGATCATCCTGCGGCAAAAACACCAGCATCCGCCCGGCGATGCTGATCTGGGTGGACAACCGCGCACCCTTGGTGCCAATGGGGTCTTTGATCACCTGCACCACCAGGCTTTGGCCTTCGAACACCTGCTTTTCGATCGGGATTTGCGGCGCGGTGCTGCGCGCCATCGACAGCGTCTCGCCCTCAACCGGCGGGTGCCAGACATCGGCCACATGCAAAAACGCCGCCCGCTCCAGACCAATGTCGATAAAGGCCGATTGCATGCCTGGCAGCACCCTGGCCACCTTGCCCAGATACACATTGCCCACCAGCCCGCGCTCCAGCGTGCGCTCCACGTGCAGCTCTTGCAGCACACCGTTTTCCACCACCGCCACCCGGGTTTCCTGGGGCGACCAGTTGATCAAAATATCTTCTTGCATTGATTTTTATTTCTTAAACTTTACAACTTCAAGCCAAAAGCCTGCAGCAATTGGGCTGTCTCAAACATCGGCAATCCCATGATGCCCGAATAGCTGCCGCTTAACCTTGAAATATACGCCGCCGCCCTGCCCTGCACCGCGTAGGCGCCGGCTTTGCCCATGGGCTCGCCGGTAGCCACATAGGCACGAACCTGCTCAGGCGTCATCGGCGCAAAATTTACCCTGGAAATTGACACGGCTTGTTGGCGTGCTTGCGCCGTGCCCACGGCCACAGCAGTCAACACGCGGTGTGTTTTGCCACTCAAGGCGACCAACATGCGCTCGGCATCCTGATTGTCGGTGGGCTTGCCCAAAATCTCCCGGCCCAGCGCCACCGTGGTGTCTGAACACAACACCGGAGCCACCGGCAAACCACGGTGTTGCAGGCGTTGTAGCGCGGCATCGAGCTTGAGTTGCGTCACACGTTGTACATAGGCCAGCGGCGCTTCATGCGGCAACACCGCTTCGAGCGCTTCAGCGTCTTCATGTGCTGCGGGCAACAGCAATTCATAGGCCACCCCCAACTGCTCCAACAATTGCCTGCGGCGCGGGCTTTGCGAAGCCAGGTAAACAAAATTACTCATTATTTATTGCCGTGTCCAAATCATTCCTGTCTAGGCGACGAGCCGCAGGCAGTGCTATAGCACGGCAAGGCGAGGCAACAACGACAGGGATGATTTAGGCGCGGCATCATTCGCGGTGGTAGGGGTGGTTGGCATTGATCGACCAGGCGCGGTAAAGCTGCTCAATCAGCAGCACACGCACCATGGCATGTGGCAGCGTCAGGTCAGACAGCCGAATGCGCTCATGCGCAGCTTGTCTGAAGGCGGGGTCAAGCCCGTCCGGGCCGCCAATCACCAGCGCCACGTCGTCCCCGGACAACTGCCAGCTCTCCAATTTTTGCGCCAGCGCCATGGTGCTCAAAGCGGTACCGCGTTCATCCAGCGCCACGATTCTGAAGCCCTTGGGGATAGCGGCCTCAATGCGCGCACGCTCGGCTGCAAAAAGAGTTTCAAGTGATTTGGAAGCGCGGGGCTCGGTCTTGACGACCTTGAGCTCGACCTTGAGCTCGAACGGGAAGCGTTTGGCGTAATCGTCCCACGCTGTTTGCGCCCAGTCGGGCACGCGCTGACCGACGGCAACTATCAGCAGCCGCACAGTGCTGGATCAGGCTTTGCGCACAGCCGATTTTTTGGCAGGCGCTTTTTTAGCTGGAACCTTTTTTGCCGGCGTTTTCTTGGCAGAAGGCTTGACCGGCGCATTCACCACCAACGTTTTGATCCGGGGTTTGACCACCGGTGCAGCGCCCACCACCGCCCGCTTGGGCGCTGCTACGGTCTTGGCCGCTGCTTTTTTGGCGGCTGCCGCTTGGGTTGCTGCCGTTTTTGCCATTTGTGCTCTGGACGGGAAGGCTTCATGCACGCCTTGTTTGGCGGCGCTGGAGCGCCGCAAACTCGCCGCTGGTTTGGCAGCTTCTTTGGCTGCGGCCTTGGCTTTTGCCGCAATGAGCTCAGCAGCGGCTACAGGTTTGGCGGCACCAAACTTCAGTCGCACCGGCTTTTCGCCCCACAGTTCTTCCAGGTTGTAATAAGTCCGGTAGGTGGGTTGCATCACATGCACCACGGCCTGACCACAATCCACAATGATCCACTCACCGTTGGCCTCACCCTCGACGCGCGGCTTGGGAAAACCGGCCTCACGCACCGCATCGATCACACTCATGGCCAGCGCCTTGGTCTGCCGGTTCGAAGTACCAGAAGCCACGATGACCCGCTCGAACAGGGACGACAGGTGCTCGGTGTCAAACACCACGATGTCTTGCGCCTTGACATCTTCCAGCCCATCGACAATGGCACGCTGCAATTTCTGGATGTCTTTTTTTTCTGCACCGGCAGAGGCGACTTTGGTGATGACTTGGCTGGGGGATTTTTTGGGTGCCAGAGTGGCAGACTTGACGGCTGCTTTGGCAGGTTTTTTGGCTTTGCTGGGGGCAGTAGTTTGGGTAGTCATCAATGTGATTGGTAAAGGTGATGGTCGGCAATATAACGCGCAACGGGCTCGGACACCAGTGTTTGCACCGATTGCCCGTTGGCAATCATGCTGCGAATCCGGGTGGCGCTCACGGGCGTGGCAGGCATGGACAAATGCAAAAACCGTTCAGGAAACAATTTTTCAGCATCGAACAAGGCGCCATTGTTTGATTGTTGGGCACGAGTAGCTACACAAATTATAGCTAATTGGAGAATGGCCTGCCAATCATGCCAAGTGGTCAGGGCGGCAGCCTGGTCTGCACCCATGAGCAAAAACAATTCGGCACCGGGTTCTTCGTTGGCTATGTGTCGCAAAGTGTCCACGCTATAACTGGGTCCGGTACGTTCAATTTCCTGTGTATCCACGCTGATCCGGGGCACATCGGCAAATGCCAGTTGCACCATGGCCAGGCGATGTGTCGCCGCGCTCAAAAGTCGCGGTTTATGCCAGGCATCACCCGTGGGCACCACACGCAAGGCATCCAGCTTGAGCTCGGCCAGCGCCGTTTCCAGCAAGGCCCGATGCGCCAGATGCGGCGGGTCAAACGCACCGCCAAACACCCCGATGCGGCGTTGGGGTGCAACCGGCTTCAAAGCCAATCCCGGCGCACCAAAAATTTGCTGTACAACTCGGCCTCGGGCGTGCCAGGGGCCGGCACCTGCTGGTAGGCCCAGCTCGCCAGCGGCGGCATCGACAGCAAAATCGATTCAGTGCGGCCACCCGACTGCAAGCCAAAGTGCGTGCCGCGGTCCCACACCAGGTTGAATTCCACATAGCGACCACGCCGGTAAAGCTGAAAAGCCCGTTCGCGCTCGCCATAGGGCGTGTCCTTGCGACGCGCTACGATGGGCAGGTAGGCGCCCAAAAATGCATCGCCCACAGCCTGCATCATGGCCAGGCTTTGCTCAGCGCCGAGTTCAGAGAAGTCGTCAAAAAACACACCGCCGATGCCGCGCGGCTCGTTGCGGTGTTTGAGAAAGAAATAGTCGTCGCACCAGGTCTTGAAGCGCGGGTACTTGTCGTCCCCAAAGGGCTGCAACGCCGTCTTGCACGCGCTGTGAAAATGCACGGCATCCTCATCGAAACCGTAATACGGCGTCAGGTCCATGCCGCCGCCAAACCAGCACACCACGGCACCGTTGCTGCCCGTGGCCGAAATCATGCGCACGTTCATGTGCACCGTGGGCACATAGGGATTGCGCGGATGAAACACCAGCGACACGCCCATGGCCTCGAACGGCGCACCAGCAAGCTCGGGGCGATGCTGCGTGGCCGAAGGCGGCAACCTGGGGCCGGTGACGTGCGAAAAGCCGCAACCGGCGCGCTCAAAAATAGCGCCGCCTTCCAGGATTTGCGTGATGCCCCGGCCCTGCAAGGTCTCGCCAGCGGGTTTTTGCCAGGCATCGGTCAAAAACGCCTTGCCATCCAGTTCGGAAATGGCGCCGGTAATGCTGGCCTGCAGGCCGCGCAAGTAGTCACCCACCACCTCGGTCGGCAAACGGCTGGTCGTCATGCTTGCGTCCCCTTGACCGCGCGGTGGCCAATGTCATGACGGTATTGCATGCCATCAAAGCGAATGCCCTGCATCACCTCGTAGGCGCGCTGTTGCGCCTGGCGCACGCTGTCGGCCAGCACGGTCACACACAGCACCCGGCCACCGGATGTCAGCAGTTGGTCGTCCTGCAAGGTGGTCCCGGCATGGAACACACAGGCATCTTCTGCCTCGGGGGGTATGCCGCTGATGGCATCGCCTTTGCGCGGGCTCGAAGGGTAGCCGTGGGCAGCCAGCACGACGCCCAGTGCGGTGCGCCGGTCCCACTCAAGTTCAACCTGATCGAGTCTGCCATGCGGCCCCGGCTCGGTCGCGGCCATCATCACATCGACCAGATCGGTCTTGAGGCGCATCATGATCGGCTGGGTTTCGGGGTCGCCCATGCGGCAGTTGAATTCGAGCGTCTTGGGGCGGCCCTGGGCGTCGATCATCAGGCCGGCGTACAAGAATCCGGTGAATGGAATGCCGTCTTTTTCCATGCCACGCACGGTCGGCAAAATGATGTCGCGCATGGCACGGGCATGCACATCGGGCGTGACCACCGGCGCCGGAGAGTAAGCGCCCATGCCGCCCGTGTTGGGACCCTGGTCGCCATCGAGCAGGCGCTTGTGGTCCTGGCTGGTGGCCAGCGCCAGCACATTCTTGCCATCGACCATGACGATAAAGCTGGCTTCTTCGCCCTGCAAAAATTCTTCAATAACCACCCGCGCGCCGCCCTCGTTGTGCACCACGCCCAGGGTGTTGTCCAGCAGCATGAAGTCCACCGCCTCATGCGCCTCGGCCGCCGTCATGGCCACCACCACGCCCTTGCCGGCAGCCAGGCCATCGGCCTTGACCACAATGGGGGCGCCTTTCTGCTCAATGTAGGCGTGCGCGGCAGCCGGGTCGGTAAAGGTCTCGAACTCGGCAGTGGGAATGTTGTGACGCTGCATGAACGCTTTGGAAAACGCCTTCGAGCTTTCCAGCTGGGC
>PHCO01000211.1 GCA_002842265.1 Betaproteobacteria bacterium HGW-Betaproteobacteria-18
CGACCATGGGGCCTTTGCCCGTGACTTCACATACGCGTGCCATGTGCACTCCGATACTTTTAAACGGCCCAGACTGACGCCAGAGGCCTCACCTCGCCAAGAATAGGGTGGCGGTAACCCGATTGCTGCCAGAACCCCTCACGGGATAAGCAGCAAAGCCCGGCATTATAGCCCGGGCTCGTGGTGTGGCACTGGCAGCGTTTACGCCTGTTCCAGAAAGCGTTGCGCGTCCAGTGCCGCCATGCAACCCGTACCCGCGCTGGTGATGGCCTGGCGATAGACGTGGTCCTGCACGTCGCCGGCGGCAAAAATGCCGGGCACGCTGGTCTGGGTGGCAAAGCCCTGGTTGCCGCCCTTGGTGATGAGGTAGCCACCGGTCATTTCCAGTTGCCCCTGGAAAATGGCGGTGTTGGGCGCATGGCCACTGGCAATGAAGCAGCCTTTGAGGGTGAGGTCTTCCGTGGCGCCAGTGCTGACATGCTTGAGGCGCACGCCAGTCACGCCGCTGGCATCACCCAGCACCTCGTCCAGCGTGCTGAAAGTCTTGAGTTCGATTTTGCCGACAGCAACCTTTTCCATCAGTTTGTCGATCATGATGGGCTCGGCGCGGAACTTGTCGCGGCGGTGAATCAGATAGACCTTGGCGGCAATGTTGGACAGATACAGCGCTTCTTCCACCGCCGTGTTGCCGCCGCCGACCACGCAGACGACCTCGCCTCGGTAGAAAAAACCGTCACAAGTGGCGCAGCCAGACACGCCCCGGCCCATGAAGGCATCTTCGGACGGCAATCCCAGGTACTTGGCCGATGCGCCGGTGGCCAGAATGAGTGAATCGCAGGTGTACGTGCCACTGTCGCCGGTCAATGTAAACGGCCGCTTGGAGAAATCGACCTTGTTGATGTGGTCGAACACAATCTCGGTCTTGAAGCGTTCGGCGTGCGCCAAAAAGCGCTGCATCAGGTCAGGGCCCTGCACGCCATCGACATCGGCAGGCCAGTTGTCCACCTCGGTGGTGGTCATGAGTTGTCCGCCTTGGGCGATGCCAGTGATCAGCAGCGGTTGCAGGTTGGCGCGCGCGGCGTAAATGGCGGCGGTGTAGCCAGCCGGGCCTGAGCCCAAAATCAAAACCTGGGCGTGTCGTGTATCTGTCATGTTGAACCTTGGGTGTGAGGGCTTGCGCCGTGTATATTATTGCTATGGCCCGATGAAGTATGAACCGTTCGGGATGAGCCCGAACGGAACTTTAAACATCATCGGGCCGAATCTATAGGCGAGAGTTTAAAGAAAACGGAATTAACCTGATTTGTGTGGCGATGTTGCGCCCATGCCCCATTTTCTGGTCGTTGATGCCGGCGCAGGCGGCCATGCGTTAAAGTTTAAAGAAATGACTTACTCACTCAATACATTCAATGCTTCGGCTTCAGGGGCGGCAATGGCCCGTCATGGCCTGATCCGTTTTGCCAATGAAATTGGTTTATTTCTGGGCTTTGTGGCGCTGGCGCTGTGGATCATGGCGCTGCTCACCTACACCCCGCAGGATCCAGCCTGGTCCACTTCCGGCACGGTGGCGGTGCCCCTCAATCTGGTGGGGCAATTTGGGGCCTGGGTGGCGGATGCCAGCTATTACCTATTCGGGTTTTCGGTGTGGTGGTGCGTGGCAGCAGCGGTGCGGGTCTGGTTGAGCGCTCTGGCGCGCTGGTTGCGTGGCCATGCGCTGTTGGCGCTTGATGAATCGCCCAAAATCTCGACTGCGCTGGCAAGGATCCGCTGGCATATCACTTTCTGGAGCGGTCTGGCCTTGCTGTTGGGTGGCAGCGTGATGTTGGAATGGTCCCGTTTTTACAGCCTTGAAGCGCAATTACCCGGCCATGTAGGGGGTATTTTGGGATTCTGGTTGGGGCCTTTGAGTGTGCATTGGCTGGGTTTTGTGGGCACGGCCTTGACAGCCATCGTGGCGGGGGTGGTGGGCTCGGCACTGGTGTTCAAATTTTCGTGGGGCCAGTTGGCGGAGCGACTGGGCGCCTGGCTGTATTCAAAAATTGAAAATCGACGTGAACAGCTTGAGTTGCAGCAGGATTTTTCATTGGGACAGGAAGCCGCCCGGGCGCGGGAAGAAGTCCTGGTGGAAGAGCGCCAGGAGCGCCAGGAACATCCTGCCAAAACCGTGCTGCTTGAGCCGTTGGTGGCGGAAGTGCCCAAAAGTGTGCGCGTGGCCAAAGAACGTCAAAAACCTTTGTTCCAGGAAATGCCAGATACCAGGTTGCCCCAGGTTGATCTGCTCGATGGTGCCCTGCTGCGTCAGGAAACCGTGGCCCCCGAAACGCTGGAAATGACCAGCCGCCTGATTGAGAAAAAGCTCAAGGACTTTGGTGTCACGGTCACCGTGGTGCTGGCGCAGCCCGGCCCGGTCATCACCCGTTACGAGATTGAGCCCGCTACCGGGGTCAAGGGCTCGCAGATTGTGGGCTTGGCCAAAGACCTGGCACGCAGTTTGAGCCTGGTGTCGATCCGGGTGGTGGAAACCATTCCCGGCAAGAATTTCATGGCGTTGGAGTTGCCCAATGCCAAACGGCAAACCATCAAGCTTTCGGAAATTCTGGGATCAAACATATACAACGAAGCCAGGTCGCTGCTGTCCATGGGTCTGGGCAAAGACATTGTGGGCAACCCGGTGGTGGCCGACCTGGCCAAAATGCCACACGTGCTGGTGGCCGGTACCACCGGTTCAGGCAAGTCGGTGGGTATCAACGCCATGATTTTGAGCCTGCTCTACAAGGCCGAGGCGCACGATGTTCGGCTCTTGATGATCGACCCCAAGATGCTCGAAATGTCGGTCTATGAGGGCATTCCGCACCTGCTGTGCCCGGTGGTGACCGACATGCGTCAGGCCGCCAATGGTCTGACCTGGTGCGTGGCCGAGATGGAGCGACGCTACAAACTGATGAGCAAAATGGGGGTGCGCAACCTGGCCGGTTTCAATACCAAGATTGATGAAGCCAAGGCGCGCGGTGAGTCCATTGGCAACCCGTTCAGCCTGACCCCCGAAGAGCCTGAACCGCTGGATCGCTTGCCGCACATTGTGGTGGTGATTGACGAACTGGCGGATTTGATGATGGTGGTGGGCAAGAAAATCGAAGAACTCATTGCCCGCCTGGCGCAAAAAGCCCGTGCTGCGGGCATTCATCTGATTCTGGCCACCCAGCGCCCCAGTGTTGATGTGATTACCGGCCTGATCAAGGCCAATATTCCCACGCGCATTGCGTTTCAGGTCAGCAGCAAGATCGACAGCCGCACCATTCTGGACCAGATGGGCGCCGAGGCGCTGCTGGGCATGGGCGACATGCTGTACATGCCGAGTGGTACCGGTTTGCCGATCCGCGTGCACGGCGCGTTTGTCAGCGACGAAGAGGTGCATCGCGTGGTGACCTACCTCAAGAGTCAGGGTGAGCCCAATTACATTGAGGGTATTCTGGAAGGTGGTACGGTCGATGGTGACGACGACGCCATGGGCGAGGGTGGCAGTGGCGGCGGCGAGAAGGACCCCCTGTATGACCAGGCCGTTGAGGTGGTGCTGAAAAACCGCAAGGCCAGCATTTCGCTGGTGCAGCGTCACCTGAAGATCGGCTATAACCGTGCCGCGCGACTGGTGGAGGACATGGAAAACGCCGGTTTGGTCAGCAGCATGAGCAACAGTGGCCAGCGCGAAATATTGGTACCTGCCCGTAACGAATAATGAAAGTGTGAATGAATCGACTCCTTATTGCGCTATTTTTTATCGTTTCTTATGCAACCACAGCTAACTCTGGCGGCCTGAAAAGCCTGGAGAATTTTGTCAAAACGGTGAAAACCGGCCAGGCAGATTTCACCCAGGTGGTGACCTCGCCGGCCCGCGACGGACAAGCGCCAAGGGTTAAGACCTCCAGCGGCCAGTTTGAATTTGCCCGGCCCAACCGCTTCCGCTTTGACTATGTCAAACCCTTTGTGCAAACCATCGTCGCCGATGGCCAGACGCTGTGGTTGTATGACGTGGACCTGAACCAGGTCACCGCGCGCAAACAGGCGGCGGTGCTGGGTGCAACGCCGGCTGCCTTGATTGCCTCGGCGGCCGATGTGCAGGCTTTGCAGGCAGATTTCACACTGGCCGATGCACCCGACAAGGACGGCTTGCAGTGGGTGTTGGCCACGCCCAAATCCAAAGACGGCCAGTTGCAGTCGGTGCGGGTGGGTTTCAGGTCCGCTGGTGAAGCCAATGGGCTGACGACCACGCTGGAGGTGCTGGAGATTCTGGACAGTTTTGGCCAGCGTTCGGTATTGACCTTTGCTGGCTTCAAGGTCAACCCCGCCTTGTCGGTGAGCAGCTTTCAGTTCAAAGCGCCAGCAGGTGCGGATGTGATCAGGCAGTGAGCCATGAGTTCTTTGCCACCCCCACACTCCCCTTTAGCTGAACGCCTGCGCCCCAAAACCCTGAGCGAGGTGGTGGGGCAGCAGCATTTGCTGGGCGATGGCATGGCGTTGCGGTTGGCGTTTGAATCGGGCCAGCCGCACAGTTGCATTTTCTGGGGTCCGCCGGGCACCGGCAAAACCACCATTGCGCGACTCATGGCCAATGCGTTCGATGCCCAGTTCATCACCATCAGCGCGGTGCTGGGTGGCGTCAGGGACATTCGCGAGGCGGTTGAAAAAGCCCAGTTGGCACAGGCCCAAGGCCGACGCACCCTGGTGTTTGTCGATGAGGTGCACCGCTTCAACAAAAGTCAGCAAGACGCGTTTTTGCCGCATGTGGAAAGCGGCCTGTTCACCTTTATCGGGGCGACCAC
>PHCO01000212.1 GCA_002842265.1 Betaproteobacteria bacterium HGW-Betaproteobacteria-18
ATTCCGCTGGTGGTGGCGGTGGGCGATGCCACCGCCGACGCGGTGGTGGCCGACCTCAAGGTCGAGATCGCCAAAATGAAGGTCGGCCCCGGCACCGAGTCGAGTTGCGACATGGGGCCGCTGGTGACCCGGGCGCATTTTGAGAAGGTCAGGGGCTATGTCGATCAGGGCGTGAAAGAAGGCGCCACGCTGGTCGTTGATGGCCGGGGCATCAGCGTGCCCGGCCATGAGGACGGTTACTTTTTGGGCGCCTGCCTGTTCGACAACGTCAAGCCCGGCATGGTGACCTACCAGGAAGAAATCTTCGGCCCGGTGCTGGGCGTGGTGCGCGTCAAAACGCTGCAAGAGGCGATGGACCTGATCGACGCCCACGAGTACGGCAATGGCACCTGCATCTTCACCCGCGACGGCGAAGCCGCCCGCTATTTCAGCGACCACATCCAGGTCGGCATGGTCGGCATCAACGTGCCGCTGCCGGTGCCGGTGGCCTACCACTCGTTTGGCGGCTGGAAGCGCTCGTTGTTCGGTGACCTGCACGCCTACGGGCCGGACGCCGTGCGTTTTTACACCAAGCGCAAGACCATCACCCAGCGCTGGCCGAGTGCCGGCGTGCGCGAGGGGGCGGTGTTCAGCTTTCCGAGCAGCCGGTAAGCGATAGCTTGTTCAGCGCCTGTCCGACGTCGGCAGGCGCCACATCCAGAGCGCCACCAGCGCGCAGCAGGCACCGGGCACCCAGCCGATGGCTGGCGGCATGAACCACCAGGCGATGCCTGAGCTCAAGCCCATGGTGACCCAGGCGAATTGCTTGGCGCGCAGGGGCACGGCGTGCTGGCTGCGCCAGTCCCGTACCATCGGACCAAAGCGCGGGTGCGCCAGCAGCCACTGCTCGTAGCGCGCGCTCCCTTGTGAGTAACAATAGGCCGACAGCAACACAAAAGGCGTGGTCGGCAGCAGCGGCAACACCACGCCGATCAAACCGGTCAGCAGGCTCAGCGTGCCGCAGACCAGCCAGACCCAGCGCAGCCAGCGGGGGCGCGTGGGAGGCGATGGTGCGACGGTCTTCATGGCAGAGTGCGGGCTGGATGGGGCATGCTGTTTCAAATGACGGCGATTGTCGGTTGCAAAAATTCACCGGGTCATGTCCAGGGTAAATTGTTGTCAGGCCTGTTTCATGCAAACTTCGGGTTTGTCACCTCAAGGAGATTCCCATGCTGATCGGACTACCCAAGGAAATCAAGAACAACGAGTACCGTGTCGGACTGACCCCGGCCAGTGTGCGCGAGCTCATCCACCACGGCCACCAGGTGCTGGTGCAAAGCGGCGCCGGGGCTGACATCGGCTTGAGCGACGATCAGTACCAAGCCGCCGACGCCACGCTGGCGCAGGATGCGGCGCAGGTGTTTGCGGCAGCCGACATGATCGTCAAGGTCAAGGAGCCGCAACCGGCCGAGTGCGTCATGTTGCGCCAGGGACAAATTTTGTACACCTACCTGCACCTGGCACCCGACCCAGAGCAAACGGCCGCGCTCATCAAATCCGGGGCCGTGTGCATTGCCTACGAGACCATCACCGGCCCCGGTGGCGGCCTGCCGCTGCTGGCGCCGATGAGCGAGGTGGCCGGGCGCATGGCGGTGCAGGCCGGTGCCGCGCACCTGGAAAAATCCAAGGGCGGCAGGGGTGTGCTGCTGGGTGGAGTGCCCGGCGTGTCCGCCGCGCATGTGGTGATTCTGGGCGCCGGGGTGGTCGGCACCAACGCTTTGCAAGTGGCCGTAGGCATGGGCGCCCGGGTGACGGTGCTGGACAAAAATGTGGACCGCCTGCGCGCGCTGGACCTGGTGTTTGGCAACCGTATCAGCACGCTCTATTCAACGGCCCACAGTGTCGAAGCAGCGGTGCTCGATGCCGATCTGGTGATCGGCGGGGTGCTGATTCCGGGTGCCGCCGCGCCCAAACTTGTGACCCGCAGCATGGTCTCGCGCATGAAGCCGGGTGCGGTGGTGGTCGATGTAGCGATCGACCAGGGCGGCTGCTTCGAGACCTCGCACGCCACCACCCACGCCGAGCCGACCTTTGTCGTTGATGGCGTGGTGCATTACTGCGTGACCAACATGCCCGGCGCGGTGGCGCGCACCAGCACCTTTGCCCTCAACAACGCCACCATCGGCCACGCGCTGGCGCTGGCCGACAAGGGCTGGCAGCAGGCGCTCAGGGACAATCCGAACCTGAAAAACGGCCTGAATGTGGCCAACGGGCAGGTCACGTATGAAGCCGTGGCCAATGCGCTGGGCTACGCTTATATCAACCCGGACACGCTGCTGGGCTAAACGGCGACCGGCCCCTGAGGCGCACACCGGGCAAGGGATAATGCGCGCCACATGGCACTCATCACACTCCTCGACGCACAACTGGCTTTCGGACACGTCCCGCTGCTGGACCACACCACTTTTTCGCTGGAGGCGCAGGAGCGCGTCGGCCTGATCGGGCGCAACGGCGCGGGCAAATCCTCATTGCTCAAAATTCTGGCCGGGCTGGAAAAGCCTGACGACGGCATTTTGCAGGTGCAGAGCAACACCCGCATTGCCTATGTGGCGCAGGAGCCGCAGCTCGATGCGGACATGACCGTGTTTGCAGCGGTCAGCGCCGGCCTGGCCCGGGTCATGGCGCTGATTGACGAGTATTCACAGGGCCATGGCGACCTGGACGCGATGCAAAGCGAGATCGAGTCGCTGGACGGCTGGAACTGGGAGCAGCGCGTGGGCGAGACGCTGCACCGGCTGCACCTGGAGCCCGACGTGCGGATTGGCACGCTCTCGGGCGGCAACAAGAAACGCGTGGCGCTGGCGCAGGCGCTGGTGGCCGCGCCCGATGTGCTGCTGCTCGACGAGCCCACCAACCATCTCGATTTGGACAGCATCGAGTGGCTCGAAGGCCTGCTGTGCGATTTCAAGGGCAGTATCGTCACCGTGACCCATGATCGCTCCTTTCTGGACAACGTCGCGACCCGCATCGTCGAGCTCGACCGCGGTCGGCTGCTGAGCTACCCCGGCAACTTTTCCGCCTACCTGCAGCAAAAGGAAGAGCAGATGGCACAGGAGGCCGTCATCAACGCCCGCGCTGACAAGCTGCTGGCCCAGGAAGAAGTGTGGATCCGGCGCGGCGTGGAAGCGCGGCGCACCAAGGCGCAGGGGCGCATCAACCAGTTGGCCGTGCTGCGCGCCCAGCATGAGGCGCGGCGCGACGCGCTGGGCAGCGTCAAGCTCGACCTGGCCAGCGGCGCGGCCAGCGGCAAGCTGGTGGCTGAGCTGACGCACGTTTCCAAGAGCTTTGGCCCTTCGACCCTTCGTCAAGCTCAGGACAGGCCAGGCTCAGTACCGGCTAAAAAAATCGTCGATGACTTTTCAACGGTCATCCTGCGCGGCGACAAGGTCGGCCTGCTCGGCCCCAATGGCGCTGGCAAAACCACCCTGCTCAAGCTTATTCTGGGCGAACTCAAGCCCGACCCGGCGCCCGCCAATGCGCCCAAGCCGGGCCCGGGTGAGAGCGCCTGGGGCACGGTGCGTCAGGGCGCCAACATCACCGTGGCCTACTTCGACCAGATGCGCAACGCGCTCGATCTCGACGCCACGCTGGAAGACTTCATCAGTCCAGGCAGCGAGTGGATCGAGATTGGCAACCGGCGTCAGCACGTTAAAAGCTACCTCGGCGACTTTTTGTTTTCGCCGGCGCGCGCCAACTCACCGGTGCGCAGTTTGAGCGGTGGCGAGCGCAACCGGCTGCTGCTGGCGCGCCTGTTTGCCCGCCCGGCCAACGTGCTGGTGCTCGACGAACCCACCAACGATCTCGACATCGACACGCTGGAACTGCTCGAAGAACTGCTGCAAAACTTTGACGGCACGGTGTTCCTGGTAAGCCACGACCGCACCTTTCTCGACAACGTCGTCACCAGCACCATTGCCTACGAGGGCGACGCCAGGTGGCGCGAGTACGAGGGCGGCGTGACCGACTGGTTGACGCAGAGCAGGCGCGCCAATGAGATCGCAAAAAGCAAGGGTCAGAAAGGTGCGCAGCCGTTTCACTATGAGCGTGAGCTGTTGTCTAAAGCGCAAGCGACGGCAGGCGCGGGCATAGCCCCGGTCCCCAGTGCTGCAGCCGCCCCGGCCCCCAGTGCACCCCCTGCGAAAGCCCGCAAGCTCGGCTTCAAGGAACAGCGCGAGCTCGACGGTCTGCCGGATTTGATTGCTGCGCTGGAGGCTGAACAAAAAGAGATATCTGAATTGCTGGCCGATGGCAGCCTGTATGCCATCGACAACGCCCGGGCCCTGAAGCTGGCCACCCGCAGTGCGCAGATTGACGATGCGCTGATGACCGCGCTGGAGCGCTGGGAGACGCTGGGCTCGCCGGCTTGACCCAATCGGTCGGGTCAGCGCCGATGGCTTGACGGCACCGCGTTACAGGTGCGCCAGCGGCAGTTTGCCGGCGGTCTCGTCGGCCTTGAGCAGCGCAATCAGCTCGGCCAAATCCTGATCCAGGCGTTGCAGGGTTTGCGGGTTTAATACGTCGAGTGCGGCTGGCAAAACGCCTTCAAACGGGCCTGGCACCTTGGCCAGCAACGCCAGCGCCTGCGGTGTGACGTGCAGATGCACGTGGCGTTTGTCTGCCGTCGCCTTTTCCATGTGGATCAGGTCTTTGTGTTGCAGCACGCGCACCAGGTTGCTGGCGGTGGACTGGTGCACGTCCATGCACTTGGCCAAACCACCCATGCCAATGCCTGGCTGGTCGCG
>PHCO01000213.1 GCA_002842265.1 Betaproteobacteria bacterium HGW-Betaproteobacteria-18
GCGGTGCAGGATGTTGATTCCCCCGGCATGCTGGCCGATCTGGTGGCCGGTTATGTCGATATCAAGCCCGCCGAAAAACAGGAACTGCTTGAAGAAGTCAACCTGCGCCAGCGGCTTGACCGCGTCATTGACATGCTGGTGCACCGCATCGAAGTGTTGAACCTGTCGCGCGACATCGACCAGCGTACCAAGGCCAGCATCGGCCAGCGCGAGCGTGAGTTTTTGCTGCGCGAGCAGATCAAGGAGATCAAGAAGAAGCTCGGGGAAGACGGCGGCGACAACGCGGCCGAACTGGCCGAACTGCACAAGTCGATCGACGAGGCCGACATGCCCGAAGAGGTGGCCAAGCAGGCCAACAAAGAACTCAAACGGCTGGAGCGCATGTCTGACAGCTCGGCCGAATATTCGATGGTGCGCACCTACCTGGACTGGCTGCTGGAAATCCCCTGGAAACCGCCGGAGCCCGATGCCATCGACGTGGCGCAGGCGCGCCGCGTGCTCGATGACGACCACTTCGGCCTGGAACAGGTCAAGAAGCGCATCGTTGAATTCCTGGCAGTGCGCAAGCTCAAACCCGGCGGCCACGGCCCGATCCTGTGTCTGGTGGGGCCACCGGGGGTTGGCAAGACCTCGCTGGGCCAGTCCATCGCGCGTGCCCTGGGGCGCAAGTTTGCCCGGGTGTCGCTGGGCGGGGTGCATGATGAGGCCGAGATCCGCGGCCACCGGCGCACCTACATTGGCGCCCTGCCTGGCAACATCATCCAGGCGCTGAAAAAGGCCGGCACCCGCGGCTGCGTCATGATGCTCGATGAAATTGACAAGCTCGGCACCGGCGTGCACGGCGACCCGTCGGCGGCACTGCTGGAGGTGCTCGACCCGCAGCAGAACAATACTTTCAGGGACAACTATCTGGCCGTGCCCTACGACCTGTCGCAAGTGATCTTCATTGCCACCGCCAACATGCTCGACACCATTCCCGGACCGCTGCGCGACCGCATGGAGGTGCTGCATCTGGCGGGCTACACCCAGGAAGAAAAGCGCGAGATCGCCAGGCGCTACCTGGTGCAGCGCCAACTCGACGACACCGGCCTCACGCCCGAGCAGTTCACGCTCACCGACGATGCCCTGATGCGCATCATCCGCCACTACACGCGCGAGGCGGGCGTGCGCAACCTGGAGCGTCAAATTGGCGCCGTCTGCCGCCATGTTGCGGTGCGCATTGCCGAGGGCAAGGTTCAGTCCCAACGCATTGATGCGCCTGACTTGAGCGAGATTCTGGGGCAAGCAAAATTCGAGAACGAAGTGGCCTTGCGCACCGGCATGACCGGCGTCGCGACCGGGTTGGCCTGGACCCCGGTGGGTGGCGACATCCTGTTCATCGAGGCCAGTCGGACCCCCGGCAGCGGGCGCCTGATCCTGACCGGCCAGCTCGGCGACGTGATGAAGGAGTCTGCCCAGGCGGCGCTGACCCTGGTGAAATCACGGGCGATTGCCCTCAAGCTGGAGCCTGCCGCCTTTGAAAAAGTGGATGTGCATATCCATGTGCCGGCAGGCGCCGTGCCCAAGGACGGACCCAGCGCGGGGGTGGCCATGTTCATTGCGCTGGCCTCGTTGTTTCTTGATCAGCCGGTGCGCAGCCAGGTGGCCATGACCGGCGAAATCAGTTTGCGCGGTCTGGTGTTGCCGGTCGGCGGCATCAAGGAAAAAGTGCTGGCGGCGCTGGCGGCGGGCATCAGCACCGTGATGCTGCCGGCGCGCAACCGCATGGACCTCGAAGAGGTGCCGGAGCAGGCCCGGGCGCAGCTTGAGTTCATCTTTCTGGACGATGTGGAACAGGCCTTGCGGGGTGCGATCGACCTGGCGCTTGTCCAACCGTCTGAAGTGGCGCAAGCATAGAAATAACGTGACAAGCACGCCATCCATTCAGCCGTGCAAAAACTGAATGGACGCGTTGAGCAAATACAAAGCCAGCAGCGCCAGGCTGGACCAGGTGGCGATGCGTGCAACGCGTCGGGTAGGCCGGCTGGCCAGCGACACAATCACAATGGCGCTCATCAGACACGCCGTGATGGCCGACGCCGCATGCACCGGTGACAACTGCGCATAAATGGGCCCCTTCATATAGGCCACATCATCGAGCGCCAGAATCAGCACATCAAACAGGTTGCTGCCCAGCAAATTGCCCAACGCCATGTCGAGGGCGCCAATGCGAACGGCGCCCCAGGTGGTGGCCATTTCCGGCACGGTGGTGGCCAGGGCGATGAACAAGGTGCCCACAAAGGAGTGGGTCCAGCCCATCAGCCGGGACAGTTCGACGCCGATGATGGGCAGCCAGATGCCTGCACCCACGATCACCATGGAGGCCATGCCATAGCCCATCAAGGCGGTTTTAAGCGTCATGGTCGGTGGCGCAGCTTCCCCGGTGCGGGCTGGATGGCGTTGCTCTATCACATAGATCGTGCGCATGGCCACCAGATAGACGCCCAGCAACAGCAAGCTGGCGATGCTGATGTGGCCTATGGATGGCATCATGCCCTGCGCGCCAAGCAGCACTGCCAGCCCTGCACCCGCCAGCAAAAGGACGCCGAATCCGGCTGAAACCACATGGCCGGGGCCGACCTCTTTGTAGAGATTGCCCTGACGGTAAAAGACGTCAACCAGGGCCAGGATGGTCAGATTCAATACGCAGGCGCCCAGCGCGTCACCCACGGCAATGTCAGGTGCGCCAGCCACCGTGACCGCGCTCAAACCCGTGACCAGTTCGGGCAGTGAGGTCACCGTGGCCAAAAGAATCAGCCCGACCCAGTTGCGCGACAGACCGGTGTGCGCGGCAATGGCGTCACCGTAGCGGCTCAGGCGGACTCCGGCGATGCCGATCAGGCCTGCGCACAACATAAATTGCAACCAGACTAAAACGATGGGCTTCATGGTGTGGATGCTAGGGTTGCTGAGGACCGGTTGGTTCGTCGGCGCCAGGCTTTCTCGACTTCTACCGCGACGCCGACCACAGCCGCAGCGCCCAGGCAAATGCCCAGTTCGGCCAGGCTCAGGGGTTGGGTTTTGAAAATAGGGTTCAGCAGTGGCACGTAAATGGTGGCCATTTGCAGCACAAAGGTGAGCAGCACGGCGCCAGCCAAGGGCTTGTTGCTGCCCAGGCCGAGTTGCCAGAGAGAGTCCCGCTCGGAGCGGATCGCCATGACATGCGCCATTTGGGACAGCGTGAGCACGGTGAACACCATGGTTTGCCAGTGCGCGTGGCCGGTGGACAAAGCCCAGGCTTGCACCCCCAGGCACAGGCCGGCAATCAACAGGCCAAAACCCAGAATATGCTGCCACATGCCTTGGGCAAACAGGCTCTCGGTGTGGGCGCGCGGCGGGCGCTGCATGACGCCGCGCTCGGCCGGCTCTGCCGCCAGCGCCAGGCCGGGCAGTCCGTCAGTGACCAGGTTCACCCACAGGATGTGGATCGGCAGCAGCGGCATCGGCAGGAAAACCAGCGGCGCCAGAAACAGCGTCCAGATTTCGCCCGAATTGCCGGTCATGGCGTAGCGCACAAACTTGCGGATGTTGTCGTAAATGCGCCTGCCCTCGCGCACCGCCGCCACGATGGTGGCAAAGTTGTCATCGAGCAGCACCATGCTGGCCGCTTCCCGCGCCACATCGGTGCCGCCTTGGCCCATGGCCACGCCAATGTCGGCGCGCTTGAGGGCCGGGGCGTCGTTCACGCCATCGCCGGTCATGGCCACAATCTCGCCCTGGGCCTGAAGGGCTTCGACAATGCGGATTTTTTGCGCCGGATCGACCCGGGCATAGACCTGCACCTGCGATACGCGCTGTAGCAGTGCAGCGTCATCGAGCGCGGCCAGGTCTTGCCCCGTGAGGACATCGGCCTGCGCGTCTGGCACGATGCCCAGCCGCTGGGCAATGGCGCGTGCCGTGGCAGGGTGGTCGCCGGTGATCATGACAGGCGTGATGCCCGCAGTGATGCAGTCGCGCACTGCCGCTGCGGCCTCGTCGCGCGGCGGGTCGATGAGCGCGATCAGCCCCAGAAATTGCAGCTGCTGTTCGATCTGGTCGGGCGCCAGCACATCGGGCAACCCGGCGTGGTCACGCCGTGCCAGCGCCAGCACGCGCAGGCCCTGGGCCGCCAGGCGGTCGGCTTGGTCGATCACTGCGGCTGGGTCCAGCGGCAGTGCGCTACCCGGTGACCATTGCGCGCCGCAGCACAGCAGCACCGATTCGGGGGCACCCTTGGTGTAGCCGGTAAAACCTGCCGGACTGCGCTGCAGCGTGGTCATGCGCTTGCGCTCTGAATCAAACGGCAATTCTTTCAAACGGGGCCATTGTGCATCGAGTGCTGCCTTGTCAACGCCAGCGGACTGCGCTGCCATGACCAGCGCCGTTTCAGTGGGATCACCCTGCCAGACTTGCGCCGCGCTGGTTTGATGCGCGTCGTTGCACAGGGCGGCGGCGCGCAGTGTTTCCAGCAGCACGGGCCCAGGCTGCGTTTCACCGGGCAGCCAGGTTTGGCCGTCGGTCCAGACCAGCTCGGCGTGCATTTTGTTTTGCGTCAGGGTGCCTGTTTTGTCAGAACAAATGGTGGTGACCGAGCCCAGTGTTTCCACCGAGGGCAAGCGTCGCACCAGGGCGTGCACGGCCACCATGCGCCGCGCGCCCAGCGCCAGCAGCACCGACACCACGGCCGGCAGGGCCTCGGGGATGGCGGCCACGGCCAGACTGATGGCGGTGAGCGCCATCAGCAGCGCCTGCTCGCC
>PHCO01000214.1 GCA_002842265.1 Betaproteobacteria bacterium HGW-Betaproteobacteria-18
TGGGCATCGTGGGCGAATCCGGCTCGGGCAAAAGTGTCACCATGATGGCGCTGATGGGCCTGGTGTCTTTCCCCGGCGTGGTCACCGCCGACAAGTTGCGCTTTGACGGCCATGATCTGCTCAAGCTCTCGGGTAGCGCGCGCGCCAGGCTCACCGGCAAAGACGTGGCGATGATTTTCCAGGACCCCACGACCAGCCTCAACCCCTGCTTTACCGTGGGTTTCCAGTTGGCTGAAACGATCAAGCTGCATCTGGGGCTGGATGGCAAGGCGGCGCGCAAACGCTCTGTCGAACTGCTGGAGCAGGTCGGCATTCCGGCACCCGAGAGCCGCCTGAACGTGTTCCCGCATCAGATGTCGGGCGGCATGAACCAGCGCGTGATGATTGCCATGGCCATTTCGTGCAACCCCAAGCTGTTGATTGCCGACGAGCCTACCACCGCGCTTGACGTGACCATTCAGGCACAGATTCTGGACCTGCTGCGCACCCTGCAAAAAGACCTCAACATGGCGCTGGTGCTGATCACGCACAACATGGGCGTGGTGTCCGAGATGGCGCAGCGCGTGGCGGTGATGTATGCCGGACAAATCATGGAAACACGCAGCGCGCATGATATTTTCGAATCGCCACAACACCCCTACACCGAGGCCCTGCTGGCGGCCATGCCCGAACGCAGTGATGGCGCCAGCCGCCTGGCCACCATTCCCGGCATGGTGCCCGGCCTGTACGACCGCCCCAGTGGCTGCCTGTTTGCGCCGCGTTGCATCTACGCCAACAACCACTGCCGTGCCGAGCGCCCGGCCCTGCGTGAATGGCAAAGCGGCATGGTGCGTTGCCACTACCCATTGCAGAGCGACACCGTATGAGCCAAAGCACCGTACAAGCCGCCCCACCCGTGGTGGTGGCGCGCGACCTGAAACAAATCTACAAAATCAGCCGTGGTTTCATGCACCCGGCCGACCACCTGCAAGCCGTCAGTGGCGTGTCGTTCGCTGTGCAGCCCGGAAAAACGCTGGCGGTGGTGGGCGAATCGGGTTGTGGCAAATCCACCCTGGCACGCATGGTGTCACTGATAGAAACCCCAACTTCTGGCGAGTTGTCGCTGGGCGGTGTCGATGTGGTCAAAGCCAGCCCACAGCAGCGCCACGCCTTGCGCCGCACCGTGCAACTGGTGTTTCAAAACCCGTTTGGCTCGCTCAACCCGCGCAAGAAAATCGGCGCCATTCTTGAATCGCCTCTTGAAATCAACACCGAGTTGGATGGGGCAGCTCGCGCCAGCCAGGCCCGTGCCATGCTGGCCCTGGTGGGCTTGCGCCCCGAGCACTACGACCGCTACCCGCACATGTTCTCGGGTGGCCAGCGCCAGCGCATTGCGATTGCGCGTGCACTGATGCTCAAACCGGCCCTGATCGTGGCAGATGAACCGGTGTCGGCGCTGGACGTATCAATTCAGGCTCAGGTGCTCAACTTGCTGGCCGACCTGCAACAGGAACTGGGGCTGGCCTACCTGTTCATCTCGCACGACCTGGGCGTGGTGCGCCACATTGCGCACGATGCGCTGGTGATGTACCTTGGCCACGCCGTGGAACAGGGCGAGAAAAAAACCATTTTTGCGCAGCCGCTGCATCCCTACACGCAAGCGCTGCTGGCATCAACGCCCGGCATTGTGGGCACCGGTGCTGCCAAGCAACGCATCGTGCTCACGGGTGAGTTGCCCTCGCCGCTTAATCCCCCCAGCGGCTGTGTATTTTCAACCCGCTGCCCACACGTTGTAGCACAATGCCACAGCGAGCGACCGCTGCTGCGCGAGCTCTCAGGCAGGCAAGTGGCTTGTCATTTGGCCGAACAATTTATCCAACCCGCTTAAGACACACTTTATCCAACCCGCTGCCGCGCAGCATAAACCTGTAGGAGTCCACAAGATGACTGTTCTCAAATCCAAGCGCACCTTCACGCTCAAACGAACTGCACTGTGTGCATTGGCCTTGCCCGCGCTGCTGGTCATGGGTCAAGCCAGTGCCAAGACCCTGGTGTACTGCTCTGAAGGCAGCCCGGAAAATTTTGCCCCCAGCATCAACACCACCGGCACCTCATTTGATGCCAGCGAGCAGATTTACGACAACATCGTGCAATTCAAACGCGGCACAACCCAGGTCGAACCCGCACTGGCGCAAAGCTGGGACATCTCCAAAGACGGCCTGACCTACACCTTCCACCTGCGCAAAGGCGTCAAGTGGCATAGCAACAAAAACTTCAAGCCCAGCCGCGACTTCAACGCCGACGATGTGATGTTCATGTTTGAGCGCCAGTGGAAAGAGAACGACCCCTACTACAAGGTCACCAGTTCCAACCACGCCTACTTTGGCGACATGGGCATGCCCGAGCTGCTCAAGTCGGTGGACAAAGTCGATGAGTACACCATCAAGATCGTGCTGAACAAGCCCGAAGCGCCATTCCTGTCCAACCTGGCGATGCAGTTTGCTGCCGTGCAGTCCAAAGAATATGCCATTGCCATGCTCAAGGCCGGAAGCCCCGAAAAGATCGACCAGGAGCCAGTCGGCACCGGCCCCTTCACGTTGGTCCAATACCAAAAAGACGCGCTGATCCGCTACAAAGCCTTTCCCCAATACTGGGCTGGCAAAGCCAAGATCGACGACCTGATTTTCGCCATCACACCCGATGCATCGGTGCGCTGGGCCAAGCTGCAAAAAGGCGAATGCCATGTCATGCCCTACCCCAACCCCGCCGACGTGGCAGCCATGCGCAAGGATACCAATGTGGTGGTGCTGGAGCAACCCGGCCTGAACGTGGGTTACCTGGCCTACAACACCACCAAGAAGCCGTTTGACGACGTGCGGGTTCGCAAAGCGGTGAACATGGCCATCAACAAGAAAGCCATTGTGGATGCGGTCTATCTGGGCACGGGTGTGCCAGCCACCAACCCGATCCCGCCGACCCAATGGTCTTACAACAAGTCCATCAAGGACGACGCTTTCAACCCCGACGAGGCCAAAAAGCTGCTGGCAGCGGCTGGCCTCAAGGATGGCTTCACGACTGACCTGTGGGCCATGCCAGTGCAGCGTCCCTACAACCCCAACGCCAAGCGCATTGCCGAGCTGATGCAGGCCGACCTGGCCAAGGTCGGCATCAAGGCCGAAATCAAGAGCTTTGAGTGGGGCGAGTACCGCAAACGCATGCAAGCCGGTGAACACCAGATGGGCATGCTGGGCTGGACCGGAGACAACGGCGACCCGGACAACTTCCTGCACACCTTGCTGGGCTGCGCCTCGGCCAAGTCAGGCGGCAGCAACGTGGCCAAGTTCTGCTACAAACCGTTTGACGACCTGGTGATGAAAGCCAAGACCGTCTCCAACCCGGCCGAGCGCACCAAGCTCTATGAACAAGCCCAGGTGATCTTCAAGGAACAAGCGCCCTGGTTCACCATTGCCCACGCGGTGCAGATCAAGCCCGTGCGCAAGGAAGTCATCGGCTTCAAATTGAGCCCGTTTGGCCGCCACAGCTTCTACGGCGTGGACATGGCCAAATAAGCCATCTCAACTTGACAATAAAAAGCCAGCGCAAGCTGGCTTTTTTATGGGCGCGAGGGGATTTGACTCCCTGCGACTTTTCTCAGTGAAACATCGATACGGTCATAGTTGACACATCCGTCCTTATGCACTGGCGAAACCACCATTTCAAACATGGTACGGCTGCCGGGAGGGACATCCATGACAGGGTAAGTCAGGTCACGGAAGGACTGCTTGCCGGCACTAAAGAAATTGAAGTCAAGAACCGTCCGGCGGCTCAAAACCTGGTTTGAATCATTGTTCAGTGTGCCTGTAATAAAGGCGTAGCAGCTAATTCCATTTAAAGAGGAAATTTTCCGCTTGATCTGGTAATCGACATGGACGCCGCCGCCAAATTCAACATGGTGTTTTTCCAGTTCCATGATGGGTGCAGGAACCGACAAAGTAGGCGCCATTGGAGGTGCTGCGGGTTGGATGGCGCAACCACTGATTGTCATGGCGAGCAGCACGGGGCATGCCCATTCTTGGAAGGAGGAGGAACGCAAATGTTTCATGGTGTTCTCGGCGTGAAGGAGCTATCAGACAAAGCGCAGTTTTGCTGGAAAATTAACAACCGTCTGTCTATTGCCTATAGATTCGGCCCGATGATGTTTTAAGTTCCGTTCATACTTCATCGGGCCGTAGCAATAGATAAATCCAGACAGCTTTCATTTTCAAATCGTTCCACGGTCTGTTTCAAAAAATGAATTAGAACCCGAAACGAAGTGAGAACGATAAGAAAGGATTGGCAATCACGATCAACGACCGCTTCGCTGCAAAACCGACATTCAAAGCAAGGTGGATTTATTTGCATCGCCATCTGATCCCGCTGCGCTCACCCAAACCAAGCCCTTAGCGCCGTTCCTGTTCGCGCTCCAGCGCGGCCTGCGTGATGGCGTCCAGCGCGGTGCGCGTGCTGATCACCTGCGGGTCCAGCATCAGCTCGATCAGCGTGCCCTGCGCACGCTGCAATGCCGCCAGCAAGGCCGGCTCGAATTCATCGGTGCGTGTAATACGCGCGGCGGCATAACCATAAGCCTGCGCCAGCGCACAGAAGTCGGGGTTGGCCAACGCCGTGCCCGCCACGCGCTGCGGGTATTCGCGCTCCTGGTGCATGCGGATGGTGCCAAACATGCCGTTGTTGAGCAGCACGATGATGGTTTTGGCACCGTATTGCACGGCGGTGGCCAGTTCCTGGCCGTT
>PHCO01000215.1 GCA_002842265.1 Betaproteobacteria bacterium HGW-Betaproteobacteria-18
TTGCTTTCTTCATGCTCGCGTCTCCATCTGAATTTAGGTGGGGAGAGCATGTCGAATTCAGATTCGGCTGACAAGTCTGGGGTTGCTGGAGCGCTTACAATTTGGGTGCCTGGGAAGTATTCTGGGTATTTTTTTACGGTATGGCAACCTATGGCAATGCAGGTTTTTTACGTGAACAAATTTGTAAACACATGTGTCCTTACGCGCGTTTTCAGAGCGCCATGTTTGACAGGGACACACTGGTGGTGGCTTATGACCAGGCTCGAGGCGAGCCTCGGGGTGCTCGCTCGCGCAAAGCAGACCCGTCCAAATTAAATCTGGGGACCTGTGTGAATTGCAATTTGTGCTTCCAGGTTTGTCCCACTGGCATTGATATTCGCAATGGCCTTCAATACGAATGTATCGGTTGCGGCGCATGTGCGGATGTTTGCGATACCGTGATGGACAAAATGGGCTATGCCCGGGGCTTGATCAAATATGCCACTGAAAACGCCATGCTTGGCGGTTGGTCAAAGCAGCAGACTTGGCGGCGAGTCTTGCGGCCCCGGGTTTTAATTTACACAACCATTTTATTGATAATGGTTGTTTGCATGATGGTTAGCCTGCAGCAGCGAAAACCTTTCAAGGTGGATGTGGTTCGTGACCGGGGCGTGATGGCGCGCGTGGTGGACGGTGGAAAAATTGAAAACGTGTATCGCTTGCAAATCATGAATGCCACCGAGTCATTGCAACGCTACAGTGTGACGGTGTCAGGACTACCAGGACTTGAGGTGACTTCAGACAAGCAGATTGAGGTGGCAGCTACTGAGTCACGCTGGATGGTGGTTCGTGCGCTGTTGCCTGCAGATCCGACTGAGCCTGGTTCCCATGTCATCAAGTTCCGTATTGATTCCCTGGACATTGACGAACATGATTCAGAAAAATCAACTTTTATTGTTCCAGAAAACTGAGATGATTAAATGAAGAAAACCTTAGAAAATTCGAATGATCCCTGGTGGAAGCATGGTTTTGTCTGGATGATCATTGCGGGGCCAGCCATTGTGGTTGTGGCTGGTTTTGTGACGCTTTACCTGGCTGTAAGCAGCCCTAATGAAATTGTGAATGAGACGACTTACCAGCAGGGCAGGCAGACAGAGCAGTCGGTTGAGGCACGACAAAAAGAAAGTAGTCAAGCGCCTGCAATGTTGGGTCGTAACCACGCAGCGACAGGAATCGTGCCGTCAGCCAAGTGATGTCTTGAACAAGCGTGAGGCTACTTCGGGTTCACAATTTCCTGAAGTGCCAGTGTATTGATGATACGAACATGGCGTTGTTTGACTTCAACGATGCCGTCTTCAACAAATCTCGAAAAAGTGCGGCTGATGGTCTCCAGCTTGAGACCCAAAAAGCTGCCAATTTCTTCTCGCGTCATTCGCAGAATCAATTCTGATTGCGAAAACCCTCGTGCGTGTAATCGCTGTGCCAGATTCAACAAGAAAGCAGCCAGACGCTCTTCAGCACGCATACTGCCCAGCAGCAACATGACACCATGTTCCCGAACGATTTCACGACTCATGATTTTGTGCACGTGATGTTGCAAAGCGGTCACTTCACGTGACAAGTCTTCGATCAGTGCAAACGGCATGGCGCATATTTCAGCGTCTTCCAAAGCCACGGCATCGCAGGTGTGTTGATCATTCACAATGCCGTCCAGACCGATCACTTCGCCTGCCATTTGAAAGCCAGTGACTTGATCACGACCATCTTCTGAGGTGATACAGGTTTTAAAAAAACCGGTTCTGATGGCGTACAAATTGTTGAACCTATCGCCATTGTGATAAAGGGTTTCACCCCGTTTTATTTTTTTACGGACACCAATGATCGCATCGATACGATCAAGGTCGCCTTCGCTTAAGCCGATAGGCATGCACAATTCGCGCATGTTGCAGTTTGAACAAGCGATTTTGATGGTCTGATGGTTCATTGGACTGATTTTGACACTCTTTAATGATGATATCTGACTCATATCAATTTTATGCAAAAGGAAAGAGGTGCCACTTATTTTAAAATTCGTTGATCAACATCAAGAAAAACAAGCGATTTTGACGGCATATTCAAACAAATCCTAAAGGAACAAGAATGATTGAAAGTTTCGCTGAGCCTATTTCCGAGAGTCTGATCCGCCAATATGACGTGTCCGGGCCTCGCTATACGTCTTATCCAACGGCAGACCGATTTGTTGAAGCATTTACCGCTCAGGATTACATACAGGCCTTGGAACAGCGACGTTCTGGTGCGTCGGCACTGGCGTTACCACTGTCTTTGTATGTTCATATTCCATTTTGCGAGTCGCTGTGCTACTACTGTGCCTGCAACAAGATCATCACCAAACATCACGACCGGGCTACGGCCTACATTACTTACCTCAATCGCGAGGTTGATCTCCACATCAAGCACATGGGCAGCGGCCAAACGGTATCCCAGTTGCATTTTGGTGGCGGATCTCCGACCTTCCTGACCGATGACGAGTTGCGCGAAGTGATGGGCATGTTGCGACGCAATTTCAACCTCGTTCAAAATGGCGAATATTCCATTGAGATCGATCCGCGCACCATCGACAAGAACCGACTCGATGCACTGGCAGAAATGGGCTTTAACCGCCTGAGCTTTGGTGTGCAGGATTTTGAACCGGCAGTGCAGAAAGCGGTTCACCGCGTTCAGCCCGCCGAACAAGTGTTTGATTTGGTGCACGCTGCGCGCGAACGTGGGTTTGAGTCGATCAATGTCGATCTGATTTACGGTTTGCCAGAACAGACACCTGAATCCGTGGATCGCACCATGGCGCAGATATCCGAACTCAAACCCGACCGCATCGCGCTCTATGCCTACGCGCACTTGCCAGAGCGCTTCAAACCACAGCGCCGGATATCGTCAACCGAGATTCCAACGGCTGCCTCAAAGGTAACCATGTTGTCGCGTTCGATGGCGGCGCTGATGGCGGCGGGCTATGTTTACATCGGCATGGATCACTTTGCCTTGCCTGACGATTCACTGGCCATTGCGAAACGGCAAGGGCGCCTGCATCGCAATTTCCAGGGCTACAGCACGCAACCTGATTGCGACATGATTGGCCTGGGCGTATCGTCCATTGGCAAGGTCGGCCCCACCTACAGCCAGAACGCGAAAACGCTGGAAGAATATTACGATTTTCTTGACCAGGGACGTTTCCCGATCGTCAAAGGCTTGGCGCTGTCAAAAGATGATTTGCTGCGGCGCAGCGTGATCATGGCGTTGATGTGCCAGGGAAGATTGGCTTACGAGTCGATTGAGTTGGCTTACCTCATCAATTTCAAGGAATATTTCGCGAAGGAAATGGAGATATTGAAAAGTCAGGTTGAGGAAGGTCTGGTCGAATTTGACGACAGCGGCATCAAGGTTACTTCAAAGGGGTGGTTCTTCGTGCGTGCCGTCGCCATGATTTTCGATCGTTATATACAAACTGACCGCACCCGCGCCAAGTTTTCCAAGATACTCTGAATTCGGGGAATGCAAACAACGCTCGCAACGACAGCGCTACTTATGGGCTTGGTTGGCGGTCCACATTGCATCGCCATGTGTGGCGCGGCTTGTGCCGGCATTGGCCAGGCGGCTGGTGTCCGCAGTACCTCGGCCATGTGGACATTCCAGCTTGGCCGGGTTCTGGGTTACGCCAGTTTGGGTGCCCTGGCAGCCGCCTCCATGCAGGGGCTCGGTTGGCTGACAATTCAATCAAGCGCACTGCGACCCGTTTGGTCGATGTTTCATGTGGCTATGATCGTTCTGGGCTTGCTGCTGATGTGGAAAGCCCGGCAACCCGTCTGGATGGAGCAGGCGGGCAGAAAAATCTGGATAAGCGCCAAGGGGCTGGTTTCAAGGACGGGTGCCAGTGCCCCCTTGCTGATTGGCGCAGTCTGGACCTTCCTGCCCTGTGGCCTGTTGTATTCTGCGCTGCTGGTTGCCGCCCTGGCTGGCGGGGCATTGGAGGGTGCGCTGGTCATGGCCTTGTTTGCCATGGGTACCAGTGTCTCGATGATGCTCGGGCCTTGGCTATGGCTGCGATTGCGCGGTAACCGCAACGGCGATTGGGGCGTTCGGGTGGCAGGACTGGCATTGGTATTGAGCTCAGCCTGGGCTCTTTGGATGGCCTTGGCACACAACACAGCGCCTTGGTGCACCACAACCTGATCACGTTACCATTTGCTTCTGTTTGAATTCCGGGCGAGTCCATTCACCAAGCGTCAATACCTCGCGTAAGTGATCTACCGCACGCCAGACATCTTCAAATCCAATGTAGAGCGGCGTCATACCAAATCGCAAAATGTCCTTATGCAAGCCACCGCCACCCGCCCGGAAGTCACCCATCACGCCACGGGCAATCAGGGCTTGCACCATGGCATAGGCGCCACTGTCGTGGGTCAAGCAAACCTGAGATCCACGTGCAGCATGTTCGCGAGGTGTGGCGAGCCCCAAGCCGAAGCCAGTGCAGTTTTGCTCGACCAATTCAATGAACAGATCCGTCAGCGCTAGGGATTTGGTTCGCAAGGCGGCCATGCCACCCAAAGCCTCTACTGCATCAAAAACAGCCAGACCACACTCAAGTGCCGCCAGGCTCAAAATAGGTTGTGTGCCACATAGGAAGCGTCCAATGCCGGGGGCAGGGCGGTAATGGGGCGTGAACTCAAACGGCGCGGCATGACCCCACCAACCCGCTAGTGGCTGCCAGAAGCGACCCACATGTCTGGGGTGAACC
>PHCO01000216.1 GCA_002842265.1 Betaproteobacteria bacterium HGW-Betaproteobacteria-18
TAAAGATGCGGGCCGATGATGCTTTAAAGATGCGGGCCGATGATGCTTTAAAGATGCGGGCCGATGATGCTTTAAAGATGCGGGCCGATGATGCTTTAAGTTCCGTTCGGACTGAGCCCGTCGAAGTCCTTCGCCCCTTCATGACGTGACGGGCGGTTCGCCTGGCCGTTACCAGCTCAGCGGGTCCAACTGGTAAAACTGGCTCAGCTCGCGGTACAGCGCCGGGTGCTCCTGCGCCATGGCCGCGGGCTGCTCAAAAAACACCTCGGAGATCACGGCAAAAAATTCGCCCGGGTCGGTGGCGCCGTAGTCGCTGAACAGCGATGGCGCGCCGCGCGTCACGCGGGCTTGCAGCGTGGCAAATTCCGAGCCCAGCACGCTCGACCAGCTTTGCCGCTGCGCGCGCCGCCCGAGCATGGGCGCGCCGTTGGCGCTGCCGCTTTCCTGATCCAGCTGGTGGGCAAATTCATGAATGGCCACGTTTTGTCCATCGTCCACCACCGCCGCACCGGCCAGCGTGTCCTGCCACGACAAGATGACCTGCCCCTGCGACCAGGATTCACCGGACAACACCTCGCGCGTGCGGTGCGCCAGGCCGATATGGTCAACGTGGTCGCGCTGCACCACAAAACTGTCGGGATAGACCAGAATCTGGCGCAGCTTGGGGTAGTAGCCGCTGGGGCGGTTCAGGATCAGCAGGCAGGCGTGGGCGGCCACCGTGACCCGGATCTCGTCGCTGATTTCCAGCCCGTTGCAACCAATGAACGTTTTCTCGGCCAGAAACACTTGCATGTGCTGCTTGAGCTGCAATTGCAGGTCGGCGGGCAGCCGCCGCACATAGGGCACGCGCTGCTGCAAGACCGCGCGCCAGGGCGCCGGAAACGGCTGGGCACGAAGTTTTTTGCGTTTGCGCCCGGCCAGCCAGGGTGCGCCCACGAGCCACAGCACCAGCAGCAGGCCCAGGCAGAAAATGATGACGGCCGGCATGGCGCTGCGCGGGTCAGGGCATCAGGGATTTGAGGCGCGCCACATGCGCCATCAGCGAGCGCCTGGCCACCGGCCACATGCGCTGCGGCACGTTGGCATACACCTGCGCCAGCCAGTCGTCGAGCGTGCCGTCGGGCTGCGCCTGCATGGCGGCCATCACTTTGGCTTCACGCTGCAGGCGGTGCGCCTTGAGCCAGGCAATCGCTGCCAGAGCCTCGTCGTCCGGCCCGCCGATCACGTAGCCATGCGCGGGCAGGATGAACTTGAGCTGGTGCGTGGTGCAGGCGACGTGCAGCAGATCCAGCGAATTCAGGTAGTCGGTCATGTCGCCGTCAGGCGGGTCCACCACCGTGGTGCTGCCGTTCAGGATGTGGTCGCCGCTGAACAAAAGGCCGTCTTCCAGCAGCAGCAAACAAAGGTGGTTGGCGGCATGGCCTGGGGTGTAGAGCACTTGCAGCGTGTGGCTGGTGTCTTGTTCTGTGGGGCAGACTTCAGTCTGCCATGGTCGACTGAAGTCGCCCCCACAGCAAGCGCCACCATGCCTGGAAAGCGTCAGACGTTCATGATTCAAAAGCACCCTGTCCGGCGCAAACGCGCTGTGGGCGCGCGCCGTCTCGGCACTGGGCAGGCCCAAAATGGGCGGCGCCGGGTGACACATGGCCTGCAGTGGCCGGGCGCCGGGGGCATGGTCCGGGTGCGAGTGGGTGCAGACAATCATGCGGATGTCGCCACCCGCCGCGCGCCACAGTTTTTCCAGGTGATCATCATCCGCCGGGCCGGGATCGATGGCGATGAAGCCGGTGCCGGGGTCGCCCACCAGATAGCTGTTGGTGCCCGGGCCGGTCATGGCGCCGGGGTTGGGGGCGGTCAGACGCTGCACGTTTTTGAGCAAGGGAACGGGCTGTTCACTCTGCCAGTCCAGCGGGTGCACAACTTGCCCATCCGGGCACACCATGGCTAACTCCCCATAGGCCAACTCGTGCTCCATCAAACGTTGTTCTCGCCCGGCCAGCAGCCCGGTGCGCGGGCAACTGGTCCACAGCGGCTCTTCGGACACGGCGCAGGCCTGCAATACGGCATCGACCGTGGCCAGGTCCTGCAGGCGCTCCAGCGTGACGATAGTCGGGTAGATCATGAAGAAGCTGCCCGCCTGATGCCGCGCCAGCGCATCGCCGGGGCGCACCCAGACCGGCTCGAACTGCTCGGTCTCGTCGGCCACGGGGATCTGGCTTTCAGGCACGCGCGCCACCAAAAACGGCACATCAAAGCGCTTGGGCAGGTCGCGGTCGGTGATCCAGCGCGCCAGCACATAGATGTCGCTGGCGGCCAGTGTCAGGCCGCGCGCCGCGCACTGGGCGCCAAAGTCGCCTTGCCGGTCCAGCGCGTCCACCTCGGCCTGCGTGGCCCAACTGCCATCGGCATGGCGCGCCAACAGCACGCCCAGCTCTTCAAAACTCTCGCGAATCGCGGCAATGGCCTGCGTCAGCGCCTCCGCGTTTTGCGTGGCCCGGCGTTGCGCCATGGCGTGGCAGCAGCCATCCGCCGCATCAATGCCGCCACCCGGAAACACGTAGGCGCCCGGCACAAAACTGGCCGTGCTGGAGCGCCGCGTCATCAGCACCTCCAGCCCGTCGGGCGTGTCGCGCAGCAGCAGCACGGTGGCGGCAGCGCGGGTGGGCGCGGGTGGGCGGGCAGGGTGAAGAAGTTGGGATGGGCGAGGCATGGGCAGAGGATATCAGGCTGCAATACGCGCATGGATTTAAAGCGAGACTGGCCACTTTTAACACTATTTCAGGGCAAAATGCTGGTTTTACATAAAATCCCTGAAAAATGAGTCAAATCATAGAGCTTCAGTCAATTCAAACCCGCCAGTACATCGATGCCGAAACCGTTTTCCTGGAAATGTTGCGGGTTCGGGATGAGCAAAAAGAAACGCGCGGCTCCATGTTTTGGCGAAACATAGCTGGCGCCAGCTATCTCATCAGAGAGTCATCGGGTGGGGGGCAAAAATCACTCGGGCCCAAAAATGCCAAAACCGAATTGATTTTTGAAAAATTCCAAACCAAAAAAGAGGCGCTAACGCAAAGGCTGAAGTCACTGTCCGCTGCGGTGCAAAGCCAGCAACGGATGAATAAGGCCCTGCGCGTAGGCCGCGTGCCGGCCATTGTGATCAAGACGCTCAATGCCCTTCGTGATGCTGGTCTGCACGATCATTTTTTAACAATTGGAACCCATGCTCTTTATGCGTATGAATCAGCCTGTGGGGTTCGATTCATGCCCGATGCGTTAGCGACGCAGGACATTGACCTATTGTTTGACAGCCGGAAAAGACTGTCGTTTGTGTCAAAAATGAAGAAAATGGACACCTCCTTCATCGGTGCCCTTCAAAAAGCAGACCCCACGTTTCGGGTCATGCGTGACCAAAAGCAAACTGCAATCAACGCGACTGGTTTTGAGATTGATGTCATTCGCAGAATGACAATCGATGCAGACCCACATCCATTCAAGATGAGCGATTTTGAGGACGATCTTTGGGCTGTGCAAATTAGCGACGGCAACAAAATGCTTGGGTCCAGACGATTCAGCCAGGTCATCGTTTCAGAAACGGGGCACATGGCCGTGATGAATACGATATCCCCAACCTTATTTGTCGCGCTAAAAAAAAGACTGGCCCAATCCACCTGTCGTGATCCCAAAAAACGGCCGAAAGACAATTTGCAGGCCACGTTGGTGCAAGCCCTGATTGACGGCTACATGCCGCAATACCACGGGTAAGCCCGGCCCGCGCCCGTCCCGCTCTTGGCAACACGGGATGCAACTGCGCGGCGGAAATAATTCGAGTCTGGCCCCCTTTACTCTTTACTATTCCCTTTACTATTTTCATTGACTGCGGTGCTACACTGTACTAATCTTGTAACACATGAGGGCGAAACCATGAGCGAAGCGACTTTTACCTTCCGCGTCGATGAAGGATTGAAAGATCAGTTTTCCACGGCCGCGAAGTCCCGCGACCGTACCAGCGCGCAGCTCTTGCGCGACTTCATGCGTGACTTCGTGAAGCAACAGCAAGAGGCCACAGAGCATGACTCCTGGTTCCGGCGTGAGGTGCAAATCGGCCTCGACGCGGCCAATGCCGGCGATGTGATTTCAGCCGAAGAGGTCGAAGCGGAAGCAGTAGCCTGGCGCGCAGATACACGACGCAAGATGGCCGGTGCTAATTCGTGAAATTGGTTTGGACGCGGCCGGCGCGAGAAGACCGAAAAGCAATTCGCGAGTACATCGCAGCCGACAACCCGAGCGCGGCGCTCGATCTCGATGAGCTGCTATCCGAAAAGGCAGTCCGTTTGGTGGATCATCCGGGTCTTGGCCGGCCTGGCCGACTGCAAGGCACGCGCGAGCTTGTCGCACATCGAAACTACATTCTGATTTACGACGTTGCCGGTGACCTGGTGCGAGCGCTACGTGTACTGCACGCCGCCAGGCAGTGGCCCCAATAGGCCTGGTTGGCGGCACCGTCCATTGGGTAGTCACCTTTTTCTTGCCATCATTTCCCCCCCCCCGCCCGGCACGGCCAAGAGTTTCATGCCGCCGCGAACTGTCCCAGGATGTGGCCATCCACTGCCCGCAGGTATTCACTGCTGGTGCCATACGCGCCCTGGCTATTGCTACGGCCCGATGAAGTATGAACCGTTCGCCCTGAGCTTGGCCTGTCCTGAGCTTGACGAAGGGTCGAAGGGCTTCGACAGGCTCAGCCCGA
>PHCO01000217.1 GCA_002842265.1 Betaproteobacteria bacterium HGW-Betaproteobacteria-18
TTGCCAGCCAAATCGCCTGGGCCTACACCAGCGATGCGGCAGTGATTGCGCTGACGGCCCAGTTGCTGCTGCTGGCGGCGGTGTTTCAACTGTCGGATGCCACCCAGGTCATCACCAGTTGCGCCATACGCGGCTACAAGGTCACGCGCGCACCCATGGTGATTCACCTGACAGCGTTTTGGGTTTTTTCACTGCCACTGGGCTATGTCTTGGGGCTGTCACCCGGGTGGGCACCGTTCAAACCCGCACAGGCCATGGGGGCGGCAGGCTTCTGGATCGCACTGGTGGTGGGGCTGACAATTGCGGCGCTGGGGCTCACTGTCCTGCTGCGCCATGTGGCACGCAGCAGATTGAATAAAAATTAATTGGAATCTGTCCCAATTAATTCAGTGCAGTTGGACGCCTGTTTTCGACTGCAATTCTTCCATCGTCACGCCGGGCGCGCGCTGCACCACCTTGAGGCCGTGCGGCGTGATGTCCATCACGGCCAGGTCGGTGATGATGCGGTCCACCACGCCCACGCCGGTGAGCGGCAGGGTGCAACTGGGCAAAATCTTGAGGTCAATCGTGCCGTCTTTCTTCTTGGCCACGTGCTCCATCAGCACCACCACGTTTTTCACGCCACCCACCAGGTCCATGGCACCGCCCATGCCCTTGACCATCTTGCCCGGAATCATCCAGTTGGCCAGATCGCCTTTTTCGCTGACCTGCATGGCGCCCAGAATGCTCAGGTTGATCTTGCCGCCGCGAATCATGGCAAAGCTGTCGTGGCTGCCAAAAATGCTGGAGCCGGGGATGGTGGTGACGGTTTGCTTGCCGGCGTTGATCAGGTCGGCATCCACTTCTTCATCAGTCGGGAACGGGCCAATGCCGAGCATGCCGTTTTCACTTTGCAGCCAGACTTCGATGTCGGGTGAGACAAAATTGGCCACCAGTGTGGGCAAGCCAATGCCCAGGTTCACATAAAAACCGTCTTGCAGTTCCTGGGCGGCCAAAGCGGCCATTTCGTCGTGTGTCCAAGCCATGATCAAACTCCTTTTTAATGTGTTGAGGACAGAGCTGGCGACTGCGTCGCTGCGGTCTGTCCCGCAAAGTTTCAGCGAACGGTGCGTTTTTCAATGCGCTTCTCGGGTGTGGCATTGAGCACGATGCGGTTCACGTAGATACCGGGCAAATGCACACTGTCGGGATCAAAAGTGCCGGTTTCGACAATTTCTTCGACTTCCACCACGGTGATCTTGCCGGCCATGGCCACCGCCGGATTGAAGTTGCGCGCGGTGCGCCGGAACAGCAGGTTGCCACTCTTGTCAGCCTTCCAGGCCTTGACCAGCGACACATCGGGCACCAGGGCGTGCTCCAGAATGTAAACATGGCCGTCAAAGACGCGGTTTTCCTTGCCTTCAGCGACCAGCGTGCCGACCCCGGTGCGCACATAAAACGCCGGAATGCCGGCACCGCCAGCACGCAGCTTTTCGGCCAGCGTGCCTTGTGGCGTGAATTCAAGTTGCAGTTCACCAGCCAGAAACTGGCGCTCGAACTCCTTGTTTTCGCCGACGTAGCTGGAGATCATCTTGCTGATCTGGCGCGTTTCCAGCAGTTTGCCCAGGCCAAAGCCATCGACGCCAGCGTTGTTGGAAATGACGGTCAGGTCACTGACACCGGTGTCGCGCAAGGCGTCGATCAGGGCCTCGGGGATGCCGCACAGGCCAAAGCCGCCGACTGCCAGCAACTGGCCGTCCCTGACAATGCCTTGCAGCGCCTGGGCTGCAGAAGGGTAAATTTTGTTCACTTGAACATTCTCCTGATAAAGAAACAATATCGCAACGATACTACCTATTCACCTACGTAGTTTTTCGTAAGGTCCAAACCCTAACCCACCCTGCCCACTGACCCATGGACATTGACTACCGCCTGGCTTTCGAGATGGCCCCCGTTGGGCTGGCCCTGTCACGCAACCGCACCATGGTCAACTGCAACCGGCACCTGTGCGAAATGTTTGGCGCTGCGCCCGATCAACTGATCGGCCAGTCGTTTCAGGTGCTCTACCCCAGCGCGCTTGAATTCGAGCGCACCGGCCAGCGCATCGCCCCCCTGCTCAACCGCAACGGCACCTACGCCGATGACCGCATCATGAAACGGGTGGATGGCCGCTTCAAAGGCGAAACATTCTGGTGCCACGTCACCGGCCGCGCCCTCAACCAGGCAGCACCGCACGAAGCCGGCATCTGGACCTTTGAAGATTTAAGCGCCAGCCGCCCGGTCAAGGCGGAGCTCACAGCCCGCGAACGCGAAGTGGCGGCCTTTTTGATGGGCGGCCTGACCAGCAAGGAAATCGGCAGAGCGCTCGCAATCAGCCACCGCACCGTCGAAATCTACCGTGCCCGGCTGATGCGAAAATACAAAGCGTCCAATACCGGCGATCTGGTGCACAAATTGATGGCGGGGTAATAATGTCGCGGTGCTGACCTGCATCCATCCCAGCCATCAGGCCACTTGGGAAATCCACATTCACCCCGCGCTTCCAACTCAAGGAGAAACTCATGGTTACTGCCAAAAAATCAGGCACTGTCGCCGCAGAGGCCGCGCCAAAATCAAAGGCCCCTGCCAAAAAGACCGTTGTTGCGCCAACCGCAGCAGCGGCCCCCAAGGCAGCGCTGAAAAAATTCCCTGTCAAAAAAGCAACTGCCAGCAAAGTTCAAGCTACCCAGGCTACCGTTGTGCGGCCCGCAGTGAGTACCGAACAGCGCCACAATTACATTGAAGTCGCGGCGTTCTACGTGGCGCAACGACGTGGCTTTGCGCCCGGCAACCCCCTGGACGACTGGGCCACGGCAGAAGTTGAAGTGGACGTCCTGATCGCTTCGGGTCATTTTTCCAGATAAGCGGTTCAAGCCGGTTGATGTGTCACGTCACGTGACAATGGCGCGCATCCAGTCCGGCAGGTCAATCGCTTTTTGTTTCGGAAAGTCCACCCAGATGGTGGTGGCACCGCCGGCGGCATAAATCACGCCGGGCTGGTCGTCCATTTCCATGGTGGCCCAGGTCTCGAACGTGGTGCGGGCCGGGTCGCTGGCGTACATCTTGACCAGCACGTTGCCGGGGTATTCCAGCTGCTTGTAAAAATTGCAGAAGGCATTGACGATCACCGGGCCTTCGCCCAGCGGATTGGGCATGCAGCCGGCGGCGCGCATCCAGTCGATGCGGCAGGTTTCCAGGTAGCGAAAATAGGTGGTGTTGTTGACATGGCCCATGGCGTCCATGTCGCCCCAACGGATCGGAATCACCGCCTCGAACACCAGCTTTTTTTGTTCTGGAATGTCAAATTTCATAACTATCTCCTTCGCTTGATGTTTTTCAATGGTTCGCCCCCTGGCCAAGACCAATGGGGGGTAGGGGCGGCAAACACCTCCATCACCAGCAGCGCCGCGCCATGGCGGGTAAACACCGAGCGGCGCGCTGGCAAGGCCTGATGGCCCAAGGCTAAACCCGTTGCCGCCTGCCATGACTTGGCCACATGGCGTTGCAACAGGCTTTGGCGCTGGAGCTGACTGTAAGCCAGGGGTGCGCGTGCAATGCCCGAGCGCTTGAACAGCACATCGGCCAACGGGCGGCTACCCAGCCCGCGCACCGAGCGCCAGGCGCCTACCGAATCAGCGTGCGCCGTGACACTGCGGGCAAACACCATCGGTTGGCCATCCACCCGCAGCAGCACTTCGCGCGCGTAGCCCAAACGCTGCCCGCTCAAGCCCAAAGCGCGCGACTCATCGGGGGTGAGCGGCTGGCGCCCCTGCGCCAGCACCTGCACACTGAACGTCTCACCCGTAGCCGCCAGCCGTGCGCTCAGCGAGCCAGAAGCCTGCAGCCAGCGCCGCAAACCACCGCGCGCCGGGGTAAATGCTTGCCAGCCCATCAGCGATGCGCCCTGATTGAGGCCAGGATACCCAGCGTGAACAACACGGCGGCCCAGGCTTGCGCCGCAGCGGGCCAGACACCATCCCAAACAAAAGAATAAAACAAGGCAAACAAGGTTTCACTCACTATCAACTGACCACACAGGCTGACGCTCAAACGTTGGCTGGCCACGTTCCACAAAATGCTGGCGGCCCAGCCAGAACCTATGCCGGTGACGATACATGCCATCGCGATCAGCGCTTTATTGTCCAGTGCCATCAGCTCTTTTGACTCAGAACCCAGCAGCAGCCACAGCAAAAAAGCACCCACCCCGGTGGCCACGCCGATCCAGTTGGCCCATTCGGTGGCGCTCACCTCCGGGTGGCGTTTGAGCCAGGCCGCGTTGACCAGGGCAAAGGCGGTCCAGCACAACATGGCCCCCAGCGCCAGCAACACGCCCCACCAGAACTGCCCGCCACCCGCAGGCAATTGCGCCGCGTGGTTCAGGGTGGACTGCATCATCAGCGCCAAGCCGCAAACCGTCAGCAGCAGCCCTGGCAACAAGCCAGCCCACTTGAGACCCGAAGGCTTGCCCAGCAGCATGACCCAGATCGGGATGGTGCCAATGATGAGCGTGGGCACCTCGGTGCCGGCATAGACAATACTTTGCGCCAACAACAGGTAGTAACCGGTCGCGCCCAGCATGCTCATGCCTAAAGCAGTTACCGCCTGGCGCGGCGTGGGCCAGGTATGGCGACGCAAGGTGACCAGCATGGCCAGCGCCGCCATGCCGCCATAGCTGAGAAAGCGTCCCGCCGTCAGATCCACCGAGCTCAAACCCG
>PHCO01000218.1 GCA_002842265.1 Betaproteobacteria bacterium HGW-Betaproteobacteria-18
CGCCGGAGATGGTCAGCACAAAAGCCCACAGCTCGCCGGGATGGAACGCCATCACGATAAACAGCAGATTCGACAGCGCTACCGCGACTGCCGCAATCAGCAAGCTGCGGTAATGGCCCCAAGCTGCTACCGCAAACGCGCCAACAAAGCCGCCACCGATACCGATCCACACCCCGTACAACTTCGACACATTGGCGATATCGGCCTTGCTGAAACCGGTATCGAGGTAGAACGGCCCGGCCAACACCCCGAGCATCTGATCGGGCAGCTTGTACAGGCCAACGAAAGCCAGCAACGCCAGCCCCAGCACCCAGCCAAAGCGGCGGAAGAAGGCCACAAACGGGCCGATCATGAACGCCAGCAGTGGCTGTGTGTGCAACGTGGCAGTGCGCTCGGGTTCACGCGCCATCAGCGTTGCCAACAGCGCCGGCAACAACAGCAGCGCCATCACCAGATACGCCACCCGCCAACCCCAGAACTCGGCGACGTACAAGGCGCCGGCACCGCCAACGATCAGGCCGATCCGGTAGCCAAGGCTGTAGGTGGCGGCCAGTGTGCCCTGTTGTTCGAGCGGCGCGATTTCGATGCGATAGGCGTCCACCACGGTGTCCTGGGTCGCACCGGCAAACGCGGTGATCGCCAGCAGCAGTACGAACACCGTCATCGCAGCGGTATCCAGGCCGATCAGCGCCAAGCCGCCCAGCCCGCCCATCAACAGCAATTGCGCAGCCAGCAACCAGCCACGGCGTCGCCCCAGATGCGCCAGCCCCGGTGCCTGCCAGCGATCCAGCAACGGTGCCCACAGAAACTTGAAGACGTAGAAAAAACCGGTGTAGGCGACCAACCCGATCGCGCCCAGCGACATCCCACTTTCGCGCAACCAGATCGACAAGGTGGGGCCGACCAGCAAAAACGGCAGGCCACAAGCAAAGCCCATCACGAACAAGGTGCGCGCCTCGGGCTGCGCGAATGCGCTCGCCATCGTCCGCAACCGCTGCATCACCATCACCCCAGATCCAGCGCATACGGCGCGTGGTCGGAAAACCGCGGTTCGGGGTGGATGGCGCAATCGCGCAATCGGGTGCGCAGCGATGGCGTCACCATCGAATAGTCGAGGCGCCAACCGACGTTGTTGGCACGCGCCTGCCCGCGTTGCGACCACCAGGTGTAGTCTTCGCCGTCCGGGCGCAGGTGTCGGTAACTGTCCACCCAACCATCACCATTGATCAGGCCATCAAGCCACGCCCGCTCCTCGGGCAGGCAGCCGGAGTTTTTCTGGTTCGAGGTCCAGTTACGGATGTCCTTGCGCGTGTGTACGATGTTCCAGTCGCCGCAGATCACGTAATCGCGGCCACTGTGCAGCCATTCGCGGAAAATCGGCGCGATCCAGTCCATCACCTCGAACTTGAACGCCTGTCGCTCCGGCCCAGACGAGCCTGACGGCAGATACAGCGAGACCACGCTGAGGTTGCCAAAGCGCGCTTCGATGTAGCGGCCTTCGTCGTCGAACGGCGCCCAGCCCAGCGCGTCGCGCACTTCATCGGGTTCGTGGCGGGCATAGATCGCCACCCCGCTGTATCCCTTGCGGGTAATGGCATCTTTGTAGAACGCCTGGTAACCCGATGCCTGCAACGCCGGTTCGCGCAACTGATGTTCCTGGGCCTTGGTCTCCTGCACGCACAGCACATCGGCATCGTGCTGCGCGAACCAGTCGAAGAAGCCTTTGCGCGCGGCCGAACGCAAGCCATTGGCGTTGAACGTGGTGATTTTCACGGGCGGCTACAGTGATGAACGAAGCCGCATTGTGAAGCATTCACGCCGGTGACCGCGAGCACGCGGCAACCATAAACGCCTCAGCGACCGCGCAACTGCCATTGCCGCAGCGCCGAACCGGCCAGCATCGCCGGCACCAGCCACAGCGCTTCATTGTTGAAATACGCCAGTGACGCAATCGCCGGGCCGGGGCAGTAGCCGGCCAGGCCCCAGCCGGCACCAAAAATAATGGCGCCCAGCAGCAGGCGGTGATCGATCACATCGCTATCGGGCAGATGGAAGCGCTCGCTCCATTGCGGCTTGCCGCGCCGCCGTGCCAGCGCAAACAGTAGCGCACTGACCAGCACCGCACCCGCAATCACTGCGATCAATCGCGCATCCCAGTCGCCAGCCACATCGAGAAAACCCAGCACCCGCAGCGGGTCGGTCATGTGCGACAGCGCCAACCCGACGCCAAACAGCGCGCCGCTGCCGAAGCTCGCCAGCGCACGTAGCGGCGCGTACACAGCGTGCGCGCTCATGGCGATCCGCCAAACAGGTGACGGGTGAGGTAGGTGACCAGCATGGCGACTGCGATGAATACCAGCGTCGCCAGCAGCGAACGGCGCGAGCCCCGCGCCAGACCGCACACCCCGTGGCCACTGGTGCAGCCGCCGCCCAGTGCCGTGCCGTAGCCCACCAGCAGACCCGCAACGATCAGCATGGCAGGCGAGAAGTCGGCACGCGGGATTGGCAGATCGCCGCTGAGCGCCACGTAGGCACCGGTGCCGGCTATCAGCCCGAGCACGAACAGCACACGCCAGCGGCGATCCTCGCCAATCGAGCCGAGCAAGCCGGCAGCGATGCCACTGACCCCGGCGATGCGGCCATTGCACCAGAACAACAGGCTCGCCGCCGACCCGATCAGCACACCGCCGGCCAGCGCCGGGCCGTAGTGATTCCAGACATCCATCGCCATTACAGCTTCCAGGCGTAGGCGATACCGACGATGTTTTCGCGCAAACGGATATTGGCCTCGCCGCCACCGAAGCCGCCCGGCGGAAATCCGGCCGGGATCGAGTTGCGGCCATTGACGGTCTTGCCAAATCCATGAGTGACGAACGCGCTGAACTCATCGCCATCGCGCAGGGTGAAAGTGAAACCGGCAGTGAGATGATCTTCGACCACACCCGGCGCGAGGATATTGAAGAAGGTTTCATTTGCCGGGATGGGTTGATCGACGTGGCTGTAACCGGCGCGCACCGTGAGCCGCTGGCTGAGCGCATGGCTGAGTCCGAACTTGTACGTGGTGGCACTGCGCCAGCCAAAGCCCGGGCCGTTGTCGGCACCCAGCGGCACCCCCTGCAGCAACGGCGCCAGCGAATTGCCGACCGAGCCGGTCTGGCTGTAGCGGATGCGCTGCACATCGGCGGCCAGTGTCCACGCATCAGAGGGCTTGTAGGCGATACCGGCACCATAGTTCTCCGGAATATCGAAGCCGCCGTTATCGGCAAACAGACCGCGATATTTGTCGAACCGGCCATCGATCTTCGATGCCCAGCTCGCACCGAGAGTAAGCCCAGGCGCCAGCGTGCTCGACCAGCCCAGGCGCAGGCCAACACCCACCGAGGAATCGGTACCCTTGTTGCTGACGTTGTCGGGCGCCTGCGAGAATCCCGCGAACAGGCCCAGGCCACGGGCGTAGAAGCGCTGGTAGGCGATGTTCAGCGCCGCGCCAAAACGATGGTTTTCGCCGATCCGATACGCCAGTGATGGCGTGATGAACAGTTGTTCGAGGTTGACGCCGGCCTCGCCACTGCCACCAAAGCGGGCGAACGGGTTGTCCTTGAACTGGGTGTTGAGGCCACCGTTGCCATACACCGCCAAACCGGTGCTCCAGCGCGGCGACAGCCGATGCACCCAGGCGAACTCGGGGATCACAAAGGTCTTGCGGCCATCGCCTTCAAAATGCGCATCGGGGCCAAACGCGTTGCCTTGAATATCGGCGCTGCGGCGCGGGAAAAAGCCGGTGGCGCCCAGATCGAAACGATCATCGAGCTCGGCGATGCCGGCCGGATTGAATGCCGAGGCCAGGCCATCCTGTGGCAGCGCGTAGCCGACGCCGGCCATGCCCTGGCTTTTGACGCCGTAGCCGTGGGCGAAATAGCCGTTGGTGGCCTGCACCGGCAGCGCCATGCTCAGCGCCGACAGCAGCGACAGTGTCAACGCGTGACGGCGAGGGGTGTGAGTGGGAAGTTGCGTAGACAATGGCATCGTGAGCTCTCGATTGGTCGAGGCCTGCGACACCACCGCCCAGCGTGAACCCTGGCGCGGACGATGCCGTCGCAGGATTCGGTGAGGTGAGGAAGGGGTTACCTGATCAGCCGTGCCGTTATCCGCGAGACGCGCAGATGCCACCGCAACAACAATAGTGGCGATCGGGCGCGGCGGAAGGAGTCGAATGGCTGATCATGACCTGGCCAAGGTAGCGTGCAACGCCGCCGCTGTAATGCCACGATTGCTCATATCGACAGAACGATTGCTCATGACGCGACAATGATGAACGGTGTTCGACTGCCTGAAACGTCGGTTGTCATGCGCTCATTCAAGGCACCAGCGCAGGGGTACACTGAAGGCTTGTCCACAGCGGAGACATCGCCATGCGCAACGCTTTGTTGATGATCGCCCTGATGCTGGGCTTGGGGCTGGCTCACGCCGAAACGCCGATTGCTGCGGTAGCCTCTACCGACGCAGACAATGCCGACAACGCTGCGATCCAAACCAAAGCGGCGCTGCGCACCGAGCGCCACTGCATCCGCCATACCGGCACCCGGATGAAAGTCCGTGACCGGGACGGCTGTATCGCCAATGCTCCCGGCCGCAGTTATGGCCGCGATGATATCGAGCGCACCGGCGAAACCGACATTGGCCGAGCCCTGCAACGGCTCGA
>PHCO01000219.1 GCA_002842265.1 Betaproteobacteria bacterium HGW-Betaproteobacteria-18
TTTGTTGTTGCCAAGCGAATAGCTCCCGCCGTAGTCGAGTTCCAGTCCGGCAGTACCGGTGCCGGTCAGGGTGTTGTTGATGGCAATACTGCTGCCCGAAATCAGCTTCAGCAGGTAGTTCGACCAGGAAAACTGGTTGCCCACGGAAAGCCCGCCGGAGGTCGTGCTGCCCACCGTCAGGCCTTTGAAACCTGGGGTCAGGTTGTTGGAAATCAGATCCGATGTGATGTTGAAGGCCCGAGTGTCATCGTTCAGGCCGACCGTAGTGTTGGCGGTGTAAGGCTGTAGCGTGATCGTGCTGGTGGAGGTGCCGGTCAGCGTGGTCTTCCTGGTCGATCCGTTGTCGGTCAGTGCCAGACTGTTGCCAATGACGGTAATGTCGCCGCCCGCTGCGGAAATGGCGGAGTTGGCGAAGTTGCCCTGCTGGATGGCCTTGGAATTGGCGGTGTCGGTGCCGGTGCCGTTAACGCCGGTGACGACGACGCTGCCGCTGGCGGCGCTGGCCGAAATGTTCACGCCATCGAGCCAGACGCCGGGCACCTGGGCTGCCGAGGCAGCGCTGGCGTCGCCGGTGATGGTGATGGCATTGCCCGAGGTGGCGGCAGAGGTGACGGTATGGGTGACCGGTGTACTGGCGTTGGCGAAGCCCACCCCGCCGCTGCGAGTTCCTGCCGTGGTGCTGGCGCCTTTGCCGGACAGGAGGATGATGCCGGCACCGGAGTTGATGCTGGAACCGTGCAAGGACGAGAAATGGATACCGTCCGCCGTGGTATCGCCGCTGGCACCGCCGACCTGAACAGCAGCCCCCGAGGTGCTTTGGCCGTACATGGCGATATTGCCGCCACCGGTCGCGATGGTGACGTTGTCCAGATAAATACCGTTGGAGTTAGCCGTGCTGTTGCCGATGGCATAGCCGTTGCCGACGGTCAGGCCGTTCCATGTGGTGCTGCCGCTGCCGCCGCCGGTCCACAGGTGGCCGCCATTGGTGTCGATCGTGGTCGCCGAAGCGCCGCCAAGTTGCACGAAGCCACCGCCCGTGGCGTCCATGTCGGCCCACAGAACCAGGTTGAGCTTGTTACTGGTGGAGGTGATGTTGGTGCCGGCGTTCTGAATGACGCTACCGTGGGCTTTGAGGGTGAGCGTGGCGTCGGCGCCGGCACTCTTGGTGATATCGGCAGCAACGGTGATGTCGCCGTTCTCGCTACCAGAGGCCGAGGTGGTAATGGTGACGTTGCCAGAGGCAAGATTGGTTGCCAGCGTGTCTGCGCCCATGCCACTGGTGGTCTGGGCTGCGCCACCTGCCGAAATGGTGAAATTGGTCGGGTCGATCAACCACTCGCCGTTTTTACCGAAAAGCGAGAGCGTGCTGACGCGGGCGGTTCGTTGTACGCGTAGTTCATGTCCCGAGGTCTCGACCTTGCCGCCGTTACCGTTGCCTGCACCTTCTGACTTGATTATGCCCGCCACCGCGGTATGGCTGTCGGCATTGCTGACATCGGACCACAAAACCACCTTGCCGCCGTTGCCATTTTCTGTTGCGCTGACATCGATGGCTGCACCTTGCTCCATCGTCACCGTGGTGGCCTGATAGACACCGTTGCTACCCTGCCAGTCGCCGCCGACCAGCACTTCGCCGCCGCCGGTCGCGCCGCTGGCGTCGAGCAGGCTGCCCGTCCCGAGCAGCAGGTCGTCGCCGGTCAGTTCCACCCTGCCGCCCTTGCCCCGGCTGCTGCGCGTGGCGACGGTGGTATTGCCAGTGATGAGAACATGGCCGGGGGTGCCGGGTGCGGTCGGGTCGTTGATCGGGTTTTGCGGGTCAGCCAGGCTGGCGTGGGTGCTCTGGCGGGCGCTGACGCGGATCGTGCCGCCCAGCACCGGGCCGCTGGCGTCGAGCGTGGCGTTGTTTAGGCGGGCTTCGCTGCCGGCGGCGATTTCGATGCTGCCGCCCGCACCATTGTCGCTGCTGGCGTCGATGGTGCCAGTGACGTCCACAGTGCTGGCCGATTCGGCATAAACGCTGCCGCCCTGCGTGCTGCCGCTGACGTCGATGCTGCTGCCGGGGTTCAGGGTGACGGTTTGCGCCAGGGCGAGACGAACCTCACCCCCGCGGTCGACGAGACCTTTGGCCAAAATCGTGCCGCTCTGGGTAAAACTGTCGCTGGCTTTGACCGTGACGCTGCCAGCGGTGCTGCCGGAGACATCGATCATCCCGCTATTGAGCACCTGCGGCGCGATGATTTCGACGCTGCCGCCGGGCTGGCTGGCGCTGCCCGTGGCCTTGATGGTGCCGCTGTTCTCTACCGATGAACTGGCTTCGAGCAGGATACGTCCGCCCTTCATGGTCATGCTGCTGGCGTCGAGGGTGCCGATGTTCCGGATGGCGGCACCTTGCAGGCGGTTAACGGCCTTCGCGGAGAGAATAATGAGTCCGCCGGGGGCTTCCACGGCCTGGTGGTTTTCGACGAGGGCGTTGAAGACACCGGGTTCGACGCGTACGTTGGCCAGGCGGGTACCGTCAAATTGCAGCTCGTAAGCTTCGCCAGCGGCGAGCGCAATGGTGCCTTTTTCGGCAAAGATGACGCCCTGGTTGCGCACTTCGGGTGCCAACAGGGCAATGTAACCGTCGATGGCGGCTTTTAGCTGGCCTTCGTTGACGATCTTGCCGGTAGCACCGTCCTGAACGATTTTCATCTTGCCGGCCAGGAAGTCGGCATCGCTCATCTTGCCAGTGGCGGCGACCAGCGCCCCGACGTCGACCTGCGCCGTGCGGCCGAACAGGATGCCGGCGCTGTTGAGCAGATAGACGGTGCCGGTGGCGCTGAGCTGGCCGAAGATTTCGGACGGCTGGCCGCCATTGACCCGGTTGAGCGCCACGCCGCCGGTTGGCTGCTGGTAATGCACGCTGGCGTTCTGGCCGATACTGTAGGTATCCCAGTTCGCCACCATGCGCTGCTGGTTCTGGGTCACGGTCATGGCATTGCCGCTGGTGGCGATATTGCCGGCGGCGGCACCGCCGACGATCTGGCCACCGGTGGGCAGGGTATTGACCGGCGGAGCAGCGAAGATCAGGCCGGAGCTGGTAAGCAGGCTGGCCATCAGTGCCGTGGCGGCACCCCGGCGGGTAGAGGATGGCTTACCGTGACTGTTGGCTTTTTCATGGGCGACAATGAAAGCGCCGCGAATGGCACTCCAGACAATCCGGAAAAACTTGTTCATGCTCTTACTCCCCTGATTTCTTGCTGTTACGCGTCCGTGCCGGGCTGTTGGCGTTGCGCTTGACGGGGTCAGCGTCGACGAGTTGGGCCAGGTTGCCCATGGATAGCAGATGGGCGTAGGCCAGACCGATGGCATCGAGGTCCATCAGGCGCTTCAAAGCCTCCGGCGACAGGGCGCGCAGCCTGGCTTCGCTGACCACCAGGAAGCCACCGATTGGCGTGGCCTGGGGGTTGCCTGGTAACTGAACGTTGAGCTGCCCTTCTTCGAGCACGCCTTCGGCTTTCAGGGCGGCGGCGATTACGTGGGTACGCTCGGCTAGCCCTTGGTACTCGCCGTGGAAGGCGAGGATGCCCTTGAGTTGTTCGCCGGGCTGGCCATCGCTGCCGATCAACGGCTGCCCGTTTTTGTCCTTGAAGTCGGCGGCATTGGGGTCGAAGGCGATAATCGGTTCGGCGCCCGGCGCTGGACGCACGGCAATGAAGGGGTAGCCGCGGACGTAAGCCGGAACGTAACTGTCGGCGCGCCATTCGCCTTTGGCGTCGACAAAGCGGTTACCGGTGCCGGGCAGTCCGGTCAGCGCCACCAGGGCCACCGTCTCGCCTTCCTGGACGAAGACGATGGGATAGTGGCGCACGGCGGCGCCCACTTCGGCGACGGTAAGCGGCAACAGGGTGGCGCTGGCGGCAAAGGCGAAGTTCTTGCGCTGTGCTGGCAGGCGCAGGTTGCGATGCTGTTCGGTATTGAAGGCGACAAGGTCGGAAAAGAAGAGCGGGCGCGGTGTGTTCATGAGTTGTACCGAAGAAACTTTGCTGAGTGGAGCAGGGGCGACCTGGGGCGGAAGCGCATCGGCGCTGCTGGTGAGGACGGCAAGGCAGAGGGCGAGCGATGTAGGGCGGTGGCTCATTACGTTCAGAAGAACTTGATGGCAGTTAACCAAAAGCGGTTTTTGTCCAGGCTGCCGTCCGTATCCTTGCCGTCGAGCGGGTTGGCGAAGGGGTTGTCGTCGATGCGCCTGGCCCAGACGGCTTTCAGGCTGAAGGAGGCGGTCTGGGTCCAGCTAACCGAGAGCCCGGCGCCCTTGAGTGTCCCGGTGTTTACCAAGGGCGAACCGGTGTAGGCCGGATCGTGGCTTTGCTTGATCCAGCCATGGTCGTAGAAGACGGCAAGCTGCAGCTCGGGCAGCAGGTTGTAGCGGGCTTCTACCGTCGCCAGCCACCCGTCGTCCCCTGTGCCTTCCAGGATCGGATAGGCGCGCACACCGAAGGGGCCGCCAAGAGACATTTTTTCTGAGGAGTCGAGGTTCTTGCCGGCGGCCTGACCGCTGAACGAAGCCCACAGAGTGGTCTTGCGGGGGAGACGCTGCAGCCGGGCCAAACTGTAGGCGAGTTTGTGGAAGCTGCCGGCGGTTTGTGGCCCGATGCGGTCGGCGCGCTCATTGCTGGAGGTGG
>PHCO01000011.1 GCA_002842265.1 Betaproteobacteria bacterium HGW-Betaproteobacteria-18
CCCGCCGCGCTTTTGCGCCCGGTATTCGCTCAAAGGCTGGCTCTTGATGTAGCCGCTGTGACTGAGCGTGACCACCATGTCGGTCGGGGTGATCAGGTCTTCGGTGGACAAATCGAACGAGCTGTGTTCCACCAGACTGCGCCGTGCGCCCACCTTGGTCAGACCGAACTCGGCTTTGATGGCAGTGAGTTCTTCGTTGATGATGGTTGACACGCGCTCAGGGCGGGCCAGGATGTCCAGCAAGTCATCAATCTCGGCCATGACTTCCTTGTATTCCGCCACGATTTTGTCCTGCTCCAGCCCGGTCAGGCGTTGCAGGCGCATTTGTAAAATTTCCTGCGCTTGTGTCTCCGACAGGCGGTACAAGCCATCTGAGCCCATGCCGTATTGTTTTTCAAGATTGTCGGGGCGGTAGTCGTCTGCGTTGACCACGCCGCCGTCAAGCCGGGTACGGGTGAGCATTTCGCGCACCAGTTTGCTGTCCCAGGGGCGGCTCATCAACTCAAGCTTGGCCACAGGTGGTGTGGGTGACTCGCGGATGATGCGGATGAAGTCGTCAATATTGGCCAATGCCACGGCCAGGCCTTCGAGCACATGGCCGCGTTCGCGCGCCTTGCGCAGGTTGAACACGGTGCGACGTGTCACCACTTCGCGGCGGTGCTGCAGGAAGACTCCAATCAGGTCCTTCAGGTTGCACAACTTGGGCTGGCCGTTGATCAGCGCCACCATGTTCATGCCAAAGGTGTCCTGCAACTGGGTCTGCTTGTACAGGTTGTTCAGCACCACCTCGGGCACTTCGCCGCGCTTGAGTTCGATCACCAGGCGCATGCCGGACTTGTCAGATTCGTCCTGAATGTGGCTGATGCCCTCGATCTTTTTCTCGTGCACCAGTTCGGCCATGCGCTCTTGCAGCGTCTTTTTGTTGACCTGGTAGGGCAACTCGTCGACGATGATGGACTGGCGTTGGCCTTTGTCAATGTCTTCAAAATGGCACTTGGCGCGCATCACCACGCGGCCACGGCCGGTGCGGTAGCCGTCTTTCACGCCATTGATGCCATAAATGATGCCGGCGGTGGGAAAGTCGGGCGCCGGGATGATTTCCATCAGCTCGTCAATCGAGGCTTCCGGGTTGCGCAGCAGATGCAGGCAAGCATCGACCACCTCATTCAGGTTGTGCGGCGGGATGTTGGTGGCCATGCCCACCGCAATGCCGCCTGAACCGTTGACCAACAGATTGGGTAGACGTGTCGGCAGCACCAGGGGTTCTTTTTCAGAGCCATCGTAATTGGGGCCAAAGTCAACGGTTTCCTTGTCCAGATCGGCCAGCAGTTCGTGCGCGATCTTGGCCAGGCGGATTTCGGTGTACCGCATGGCCGCTGCGTTGTCGCCATCGACCGAGCCGAAGTTGCCCTGTCCATCGACCAGCATGTGGCGCATGGAAAAATCCTGCGCCATGCGAACGATGGTGTCGTACACCGACTGGTCGCCGTGCGGGTGGTATTTACCAATCACGTCACCCACGATACGGGCCGACTTTTTGTATGACTTGTTCCAGTCGTTGTTGAGCTCATGCATGGCAAACAGCACACGTCGATGCACGGGCTTCAGGCCATCACGTGCGTCGGGCAGGGCCCGACCCACGATCACGCTCATGGCGTAGTCCAGGTAGCTGCGGCGCATCTCGTCAGCAAGACTGGTGGGCAGGGTTTCTTTGGCGAACTGGGTCATGAGGAAGGCTTGGGGCTAAGCAAGATCTGAGTTAGACGGCGATTTTAAGCTGCCCGTCTGTGGCTGCTTTGCAACGCCATCTTGAAATAGTCATTCGGGATACAGATAAAGTACGGATGAGTTGATATTGCGCATACTGCAGAAACGGTCTGTGGCACAATGATCTCTAACTCCCAATTTGATAGGCATTTTGGGTGTCCGTATTCCGACGCAGCGTAGCTGCGGATTTTTCCCTTAAGGAGAACCCTGATGAAATTAAATAAAGTAGCCATGCTGGTCGCGACCGTCGCACTCGCAACCGTCGCCAGTGCACAGACCATCGACAACTGGCGCAGTGCAGATGGCACAGTCTGGAAAAACGGCACCAACGAACTCTGCTGGCGCGATGCCAGCTGGACACCCGCAACTGCCGCTGTCGGTTGCGATGGCGCCATCGTGGCACCTAAAGTTGTAGCTGCACCTGCTCCTGCACCAGCTCCTGCTCCCGCACCAGTGGCTGCTCCAGCTCCCGCACCGGCTCCCGCACCGGCTCCTGCTCCTGCTCCCGTTGCTGCTGCCAAGGTGACTTACGCCGCTGATGCCTTCTTCGACTTTGACAAGTCTGTGCTCAAGCCTGAAGGCAAAGCCAAGCTCGATGATCTGGTGGCTAAAGTCAAGGACATCAACCTCGAAGTGGTGATTGCAGTTGGTCACACCGACGCCACCGGCCCTGATGGTTACAACCAGAAACTGTCGGTGCGCCGCTCTGAGGCTGTCAAGGCTTATCTGGTGTCCAAGGGCATTGAAAAGAATCGCATTTACACCGAAGGTAAAGGCGAGGCACAACCTGTGGCTGACAACAAGACCAAAGAAGGCCGTTCCAAGAACCGCCGCGTTGAAGTTGAAGTCGTGGGTACACGTGCCAAGTAATTGGTTCATGTCCTAGCGCTTCAAGCTCAACAAAAAACCCGCTTAGGCGGGTTTTTTGTTGTCTGATTAAACAGGGATCGATACGACAATGATTAGGGTTTACCCTAAAATATTCATCAGCGAGATGCCCCCGATACCTGAACATGCATCATGGCCCCTCGCAGGAGGGGACGTTGGCCTGCGGTAACGTTGTGCTTATGCAGTTCACAATGACACTGTTATTTTTGCCTGAACATGGATCACTATGAACCTGCCTTTGGATAGCGAGCTGATTGAAAATTACACATTCTCCGAGATCAAGCTTGGGCAAAGTGCACGGTTGTTGCGCACCCTGACGCTTGAAGATATCCAGGCTTTTGCAGCCGTGTCGGGCGACACCAATCCGGCGCATCTGGACTCCGTCTATGCCAGCGACAGTTTGTTTCATGGCGTGATTGCCCACGGCATGTGGAGTGGTGCCTTGATTTCAGCGCTGTTGGGTACCCAGTTTCCCGGTCCAGGCACGATTTATCAGGACCAGGCGCTGCACTTCGTCAAACCTGTTCGCGTTGGTGACACACTCACCGTGACGGTGACGGTGACGGTTTTGAACCCCGAAAACAAGAGTGTGGAGCTCGATTGCCGGGTTTTCAACCAGCGCGGTGAGTTGGTTCTGAGCGGCGTTGCCAAGGTGCTGGCCCCCACCAACAAGGTGCGCTTGCCGCGCGTGGTGGCGCCGCAGATTCAATTGTTCGACCCGCAATCGCGCTTCAATCAGTTGCTCGCGCTTGGCGAAAAGCTTGAAGCGGTGCGCTGTGCGGTGGTGCACCCCTGCGACGCAGGCTCGCTCAGCGGCGCCATGGATGCCGCCCGCTATGGCTTGATCGTGCCGGTGCTGATTGGCCCCGAGGTGCGCATTCGCCATGTCGCCGCCGAGGCTGGCATTGATTTGACGGGTGTTGAGATACTTTCCGTGCCGCACAGCCATGCGGCAGCCGAAAAAGCCGCTGACATGGCGGCTGCATGGGAAGTCGAGATGCTGATGAAGGGCAGCCTGCACACCGATGAACTGATCCACGCGGTGCTGGCCAAGCCGGCGCTGCGCACCGGCCGACGCATGTCGCATGTGTTTCGCTTTGATGTGCCGCTGTACCACAAGCCACTGCTGATCACCGATGCCGCGCTCAACATCCGTCCCACGCTGAATGAAAAAGTGGACATCATCCAGAATGCCATCGACTTTGCGCGCATTTTGGGTGTGCCCGAGCCCAAAGTCGCTATTTTGTCGGCAGTAGAAACGGTCAATCCAGGCATTCCTTCAACGCTCGATGCGGCTGCCCTATGCAAAATGGCCGAACGTGGCCAGATCACCGGCGGTGTGCTCGATGGGCCACTGGCTTTTGACAATGCGATCTCGCTGCACGCGGCACAAATCAAGAACATTGACTCGGCCGTTGCGGGGCATGCCGACATCCTGGCGGTGCCTGATCTTGAAAGCGGCAACATGCTGGCCAAGCAGTTGGAATACCTGGCCGGCGCCAGCGGCTCCGGCATTGTGCTGGGAGCCCGGGTGCCCATTGCCCTGACCAGTCGCGCCGATGGGCCGTCGAATCGGGTGGCTTCGGCCCTGCTGGCTTTGCTGGTGGCGCACAACGCGCGTCGCGACCAACCGCGCCCGATCTGGTAAGGCTGATGCATGGCTATTTTGTCGGTCAACGCGGGCTCTTCCACCCTTAAATTTTCGCTGTATCCACTCGACCAGAAGCAAGTGCAAGCGCAAATACTCAATGGCAGCATTGAGGGGCTTGAACCGGCTGGTTCACCTGAGATGTTTTGGACGTTTCAAGGCCAGAGTCACAGCCGCTCCCTGAGCTTGGGCACTGAGCAGGTTTTTGCCCAAGCGCTGCTGAGCTTGCGTGAACTGCTGGCTGAACTGACGGGCATCCCCCACATGCAAGCCGTGGCGCACCGGGTGGTGCATGGTGGCACAAGCTACCGCGCCAGCGTGGTGGTGACCGATGCCGTACTGGCTGATCTGACACAGCTCAACTCGCTGGCGCCACTGCACCAACCGCACAACCTGGCCGGCATCAGGGCTTTTACCAGGGCGTTTCCTGAAGTGCCCCAAGTGGCGTGTTTTGACACGGCGTTCCACGCCACCCTGCCCGAGCTGGACTACCGCTTTGCCCTGCCTGAGGCGCTGTACCAACAGGGTTTGCGTCGTTACGGCTTTCATGGACTGTCGTACCAGTATGTGATGGGCGTGCTGCTTGAACACAGTTCGCGCGGCAACGGACGGGTGCTGATGGCGCATCTGGGCAATGGGGCCAGCCTGTGCGCTGCACGGGAGGGCAAGAGTTGCGCCACCACCATGGGTTTTTCAGCACTTGATGGCTTGATGATGGGGACACGTACCGGTTCACTTGATGCCGGGGTCACGCTCTATCTGCTGGAGCAAGGCTGGGACCATGACCGCTTGCAAAAGCTGCTCTACAAGCAAAGTGGCTTGCTGGGCGTGTCGGGTATCTCTGCCGACATGCGACGCCTGCGCGCTGACACCTCGGCCAGTGCCCGATTGGCCGTTGACATGTTCACTTATCGTGTGCTGCGTGAAAGTGGTGCGCTGATCGCCTGCCTGCAAGGGCTCGATGTGCTGGCCTTCAGTGGTGGCATTGGTGAACATGACGTGGCGCTGCGCACCGATGTGGGCCAGCGGCTGGCCTGGTTGGGGGTGGCCATCGACCCGATGCGCAATGCCCAGGCCACGGGTGACCAGATCATGGCCATCCACGCCCCCGGCAGTGCGATCGAAGTCTGGGTGGTGCCCACCGATGAAGGTGTGGTGGCTGCGCGCGAAGCGGCCCAACTGATCGCCGCCTGACCGATAAATCTGGAGGCGGTTTGGCAGTCGCCTGGGGCAGATGTCCATCCTGCCTCACGCTTTGCGATACTCGGCGCATGCAACTTCAAGATATTCTTTATTCCCAGGGCTTTGGCACCCGGCGTGTTTGTGCCGGCTTGATCCAGCAAGGTTTGGTTCAGGTGTATGAATCCGATCAGGCGCTTGCCGCCGTCACATGTCTCCAGGCAGCGGCTGAATTTGTCGCCGAAGGGCTGCGTTTTCGGGTGCAGGGCGTGGACTGGCCGTATGCCGGGAAGGCCTACCTCATGCTGCACAAACCGACAGCCACCGAGTGCTCGCAAAAACCCTCCACCTATCCCAGCATTTACACCTTGTTGCCATCGCCGCTACGGCTAAGACCGCAAAAAGGCGCGGTGCAGGGCGTGCAGGCCATCGGCAGGCTCGATCAGGACACCACCGGCCTGCTGTTGCTCACCGACGACGGCAAGTTCATTCATCGCATGAGTTCACCGCGCCACCATGTGCCCAAAGTCTATGAGGTCACCGTCAAGCACCCGCTGGATGCGCGCCAGGTCAACCAGTTGCTGTCCGGTGTGGTGCTTGATGACGATCCCAAACCGGTGCGCGCAGCAGCCTGTGAGGCGGTGTCTGAGTTTCACTTGCGCCTGACGCTCACCGAGGGCAAATACCACCAGGTCAAGCGCATGGTGGCTGCGGTCAGCAACCGGGTGGAAGCCTTGCACCGTTCGCAAATCGGCGCTTTGCGTTTGCCTGACGGCCTGGCTCCCGCCCAATGGCGCTGGCTTAGTGATGCGGATTTAGCCAGTATTGCGGGCGTGCCCGCTGCGGTATGCTAGGCAGCATGAGTCTGCTGTTCGATTCCTTCTGGCGCGCGGTGGCCTATGGCTTGCGGCCTCGGGTCGTCGTGTTGTCGTTTTTGCCACTGCTGCTGATGGTCGGCCTGGCCTTGGGCTTGGGTTACTTCTACTGGGACGGGGTGCTGGCGGCTGTGCGCCTGTGGCTGGAATCTTCGACGCTGGTGGGCAGCATTGCTGGCTGGTTGCAGAGCATGGGCCTGGGCAATCTGAAGGCGGTACTGGCACCTTTGATTGTGATTTTTGCTGTGACACCGCTCATCGTGGTGTTCTCGCTGCTGGTTGTGGCACTCATGATGACCCCGGCATTGACCTTGCTGGTGGCTGAAAATCGCTTTCCTTCACTTGAGCGCAAACGCGGTGGCTCCTTGCTTGCCAGTTTGTGGTGGTCACTGGTGTCCACCCTGCTGGCCCTGGTGGCGCTGATTGTGTCGGTGCCGCTGTGGCTCATTCCTCCCTTGATTTTGATTTTGCCGCCGCTCATTTGGGGTTGGCTCACCTACCGGGTCATGGCTTTTGACGCGCTGGCTGAGCACGCCAGCAGCGAGGAACGTCATGAGATTTTTCGTCGCCACCGCCTGAGTTTGCTCGGTATCGGCCTCTTTTGCGGCTACCTGGGCGCGGCCCCCAGCCTGATTTGGGCTTCGGGTGTCCTGTTTGTGGCCGCCTTTGTGGTACTGGTTCCCCTGGCCATCTGGCTTTACACCATGATTTTTGCCCTGGCCTCGCTCTGGTTTGCCCACTTTTGTCTGGCGACCTTGCAAGCGCTGCGGGCCGAGCGCGCCGCTGCCGCTGCTGCGCCAACGCCGCCCGATGTCATGACCATTGATTCTTTGCCCCTGTCCCTGAGCCATGCACCCGACCCCTTCGACCCACCCAATCCAACCCGCCAATAGTGCCGCTCCGAACTTTGGCCTGATCATCATTGGCGACGAAATTTTGTCGGGCAAGCGTGCCGACAAACATTTGCCCAAGGTGATCGAGTTGCTCAAGGTGCGCGGGTTGCCGCTGGCCTGGGCCGAGTATGTGGGCGACGACCCTGAGCGCATCACTACAGTCTTAAAGCGTGCCTTTGCATCGGGCGACGTGGTGTTTTCCACCGGTGGCATTGGCGCCACGCCTGACGACCACACCCGCCAATGCGCCGCGCGTGCACTGGGCGTGGACCTGGCGCTGCACCCGCAGGCCAAAGCCTTGATCCAACAACGCATGCAGGACGTGGCGCTGGAGCAGGGCAAAACCTATGATCCCCATCAAGCCGACAACCAGCACCGCCTCAACATGGGTGTTTTCCCGCAGGGCGCGCAGATCATTCCCAACCCCTATAACAAAATCCCGGGTTTCAGTTGTGGCCAGGTCCACTTTGTGCCGGGTTTTCCGGTCATGGCCTGGCCCATGATTGCATGGGTGCTTGACAGCCATTACCGGGCGTTTTTTGCCAAAAACACCTGGCTGGAGCGTTCGGTGATCGTTTTTGGTGCCATGGAAGCGACCCTGACCCCGCTCATGGAAACCATTGAGCGTGATTTTGCCGACATCAAGGTGTTCAGCCTGCCCAGTGTGGATCACCCCCAGTATGGTCGCCATATCGAACTGGGTGTCAAAGGGGCTCCAGAAACCGTGGCCAGTGCGTTTGTGGCACTGCTTGATGGACTTCAGGCGCTTCACGTCAAACTTGGCCCTGAAATGGTGCGTTCTTGAAAATTAAATTCAGATCAAAGTATTAATGCACATTAATGGTGCAATTCATGCTCGGTTTGAGCGCACTGATCAGCGCTTAATTCTCACCACCTATCAGAATGCCCATTTGAAACTATTCAAACTCAAGGCAAAATAGACACCATGGCGGATCAAGTCAAAAACTCATTGGTCTGGCACAAAACCTGCATTCCCAAACCGAATCCCTTTCAACAACTGTTCCTTTGGAGTAATCAATGGCCAAGACCGTCGCAGACGTGATGAAGATGGTGAAAGACAACGAAGTCAAATTTGTTGACTTCCGTTTCACCGATACCCGTGGCAAAGAACAGCACGTCACCGTGCCTGTGTCCCACTTTGACGAAGACAAATTCACTTCCGGTCACGCTTTTGACGGCTCGTCGGTGGCCGGCTGGAAAGGCATCGAAGCCTCGGACATGCAACTCATGCCTGACCCCAACACCGCCAACATTGATCCCTTCTTTGAAGAAACCACGCTCTTCATGAGCTGCGACGTGATCGAACCCAGCGACGGCAAAGCCTATGAGCGTGATCCGCGCTCCGTTGCCCGTCGTGCCGAAGCCTACCTCAAGGCCTCTGGCATGGGCGATACCGCCTACTTTGGACCGGAGCCAGAATTTTTCCTGTTTGATGACGTGCGCTGGAACACCGACATGTCGGGCTGTTTCTTCAAGATCGACGACTACGAAGCGCCCTGGAACTCGGGCAAAAAAATGGAAGGCGGCAACCGCGGTCACCGCCCCACCACCAAGGGTGGCTACTTCCCGGTACCACCCGTGGACAGCACGCAAGACATGCGCGCCGAAATGTCCTTGATTATTGAGTCGCTGGGCATCCCGGTCGAAGTGTTTCACCACGAAGTGGCCGCCCCTGGGCAATGTGAACTCGGCACCAAGTTCAGCACGCTGGTTGAGCGCGCTGACTGGACGCAGGTGATGAAGTACGTGATTCAAAACGTGGCCAACGCCTACGGCAAGACCGCCACCTTCATGCCCAAGCCCATCGTCGGTGACAACGGTTCCGGAATGCACGTGCACCAATCGATCTGGAAAGACGGCAAGAACCTGTTCGCGGGCGACGGCTATGCTGGTCTGTCTGACTTTGCGTTGTACTACATCGGCGGCATCATCAAGCACGCCCGTGCTCTCAACGCCATCACCAACCCCGGCACCAACAGCTACAAGCGCCTGGTTCCCGGCTTCGAGGCGCCGGTCAAGCTGGCTTACTCGGCCAAGAACCGCTCGGCGTCGATCCGTATTCCCTACGTGGCCAACCCGAAAGGTCGTCGCATCGAGGCGCGCTTCCCCGATCCGCTGATGAATCCGTACCTGGGCTTCTCGGCCCTGATGATGGCCGGCCTGGACGGTGTGGAAAACAAAATCCACCCCGGCGAAGCCGCCACCAAGGACCTTTACCACCTGCCGCCTGAAGAAAACGCCAAGATTCCGACGGTCTGCCACAGCCTGGATCAGGCGCTGGAATGCCTGGACGGCGACCGTGCCTTCCTGACCAAAGGTGGCGTGTTCACCGATGGCCTGCTCGATGCCTACATTGAACTCAAGATGGGCGAAGTCACGCGCTTGCGCATGGCCACTCACCCGATTGAGTTCGACATGTACTACTCGCTTTAATCTCCCGCTTGAGGTTGTTCCCGGCAACCTCAAGGTCAAAAAAAGGACGGCTCCGGCCGTCCTTTTTTTATTGTGGGAAACTCATCACCCGTTCAGCGTGCATTTGCGCCAAAGGGTGCCAGCACCGCTGACAGTTAGAGAAGGGCATGGATATATGACACAAATCACCTGGACAGGGTTGTTGCTGCTGGCGTTATGTGCCAACGCGCAGGCGCAAGATCGCATCTACCGTTGCGGTAATGCTTACACCAACACGGTGACGCAGGAACAGGCTAAAAACTGCAAACTTGTCGAAGGCGGCAACGTCACGGTGGTGCAGGGCACACGCCCGGTTAAAGCATCCCCGCAAGCCAGTGCCAACGGGACCGCGCCGGTCAGTGCGGGCCCACGCGTAAACGCTGCTGAACAAAAATCGCGTGACTCCGATGCGCGCCTGATATTGCAATCCGAACTCAAAAAAGCTGAAGAGCGTCAAGAGGAGTTGCTCAAGGAATACAACAACGGCGAGCCAGAAAAACGCGGTGATGAGGCGCGCAATTACCAGCACTACCTGGACCGTGTGGCAGCGCTCAAAGCCAGCCTGGCACGCAACGAGAGTGATATGGCCGGGATTCGTCGCGAGCTCGATCGCTTGCCTGCCAGCACGGCTGCCCGCTAGGCGTTCCAAGGGTTCCCCTTGAAGCTGGCTTTTCCCAAAATTCGGCCGAAAACGCTCAGTACGCCCAACCAGCGTTTTGTCGCCTTTGATTTATTGGCCACGCTGGTGGCCGTGGTGCAAAGTGACGGCACCGTCACGTTTGCCAATGCGGCCCTGGAAGACGCGCTGGGCATCTCGCGGCGCACCATTGTGGGCTCGCATTTGCCTGACAGTTTTACCGAGCCGATCCACTTGCAAACCGCGTTGCAGGGCGCCGGCAGTAATCAATTTGCCGCCCTGCGCTACGACGCCAAGCTGCTGCGTCTGGGGCGGGAACTGTTACCGGTGCATGTCATCGTGACGCAGACCGAAAGCGCCGACATCATCGTCGAGCTGCTGCCGCTGGAGCAACAGGCACGCCAGGACCGCGAGGAACGTCTGGCCGAACAAGCGCAGGCCAACAAGGAGCTGATTCGCAACCTGGCGCACGAAATCAAAAACCCGCTGGGCGGCATCCGTGGCGCGGCGCAGTTGCTGGAGCTGGAAATGGCCCAGCCCGAGCTCTCTGAGTACACCCAGGTCATCATCCATGAAGCCGACCGTTTGCAGTCGCTGGTGGATCGCTTGCTGGCGCCGCACCGCCGGCCCCACGTGGTGGGCGATGTCAATATTCACGAGGTGTGCGAGCGGGTGCGCTCGCTGATTCTGGCGGAGTTTCCCAAAGGTCTGGACGTGGTGCGCGACTACGACACCTCGATCCCCGAGTTTCGCGGCGACCGCGAGCAGCTCATCCAGGCCCTGATCAACATTGCCCACAACGCAGCGCAGGCGCTGACCGATCGCATCAGCCAGGGTGATGCGCAAATTATTTTTCGCACCCGGGTGGCGCGCCAGAGCACTTTTGGCAAGCAGCGCTACCGGTTGGCATTGGAATTGCATGTGATTGACAACGGGCCTGGCGTGCCCGATGCGATCAAGGACCGCATTTTTTACCCGCTGGTGTCGGGGCGGGAGGGCGGCTCCGGGCTGGGCCTGACATTGGCGCAAACCTTTGTCCAGCAGCACCATGGCCTGATCGAGTGTGACAGTGCGCCGGGTTGTACTGATTTCAAGATTCTGATTCCACTGCCCTGATCGCAAGCGGCTTGACATGCGCTGCGCTGCCGGGCCAACGAAAGGTGAGACAACGTGATGAAGCCCATTTGGATCGTAGATGATGACCAGTCCATCCGCTTCGTACTGGAAAAAGCGCTGCTGCGCGAGCAATTGCCCAGCCGCAGTTTTACCAATGTGCGTGATGTTTTAAGCGCGCTCGACGAAGAGAAAGGCCCGCAGGTGCTGGTCAGCGACATCCGCATGCCGGGTGGCTCGGGGCTGGATTTGCTCGACAAGGTCAAGGCCAGGTACCCCGGCCTGCCGGTCATCATCATGACCGCTTACTCTGATCTTGACAGCGCCGTGTCCGCCTTCCAGGGTGGCGCTTTTGAGTATTTGCCCAAACCGTTTGATCTGTCCAAAGCCGTGGAGTTGATCCGCCGCGCTGTCGAAGAAAGCCAGCGCGAAGAAGTGGCTGACGAAGCCATGGCCGAGGCGCCCGAGATGCTGGGCCAGGCGCCCGCCATGCAGGACGTGTTTCGCGCCATTGGCCGCCTGAGCCAAAGCAACGTCACCGTCATGATCACCGGCGAGTCAGGTTCGGGCAAAGAGCTGGTGGCGCGCGCGCTGCACAAGCATTCGCCGCGCGCCAACGGGCCGTTTGTGGCCATCAACACCGCAGCCATTCCCAAAGACCTGCTTGAATCCGAGCTCTTTGGTCACGAGCGCGGCGCTTTTACCGGCGCACAAAGCATGCGTCGCGGCCGCTTTGAGCAGGCCGATGGCGGCACGCTGTTTCTGGACGAAATTGGCGACATGCCGTTTGACTTGCAAACGCGGCTCTTGCGCGTGCTGTCAGACGGCCATTTTTACCGGGTGGGCGGCCACAGTGCGGTCAAAACCAATGTGCGCGTGATTGCCGCCACGCACCAGAACCTGGAGCAGCGCGTTAAAGACGGTGCCTTCCGCGAGGACTTGTTTCACCGCCTCAACGTCATTCGCTTGCGCTTGCCGGCCTTGCGCGAGCGGCGCGAAGACATTCCCATGCTGACGCGCCACTTTTTGCAGCAAAGCGCGCGCCAGTTGGGCGTCGAGCCCAAGCGCATTTCCGACGCGGCGCTGGCGTGGTTGGGGCAGTTCGCTTTCCCCGGCAACGTGCGCCAGCTTGAAAACATGTGCCACTGGCTTACCGTCATGGCGCCGGCGCAAGTCATCGAGCCCAAAGACCTGCCGCCTGAAGTGGGGGTGTCGAACACGTTGCCTGCTGCGCCGCTGGCGGCGGAAAACCATGATGAGTCCGTATCGCCATCGTTGCAGCAAGCGTTACCTGATGCTGCGGCGTTTCATCATTTACCCGATGATCTGGTAGTGACCGTGAGCGGCTGGGAACAGGGCCTGGAGGCCGAGGCCAGCGCCTTGCTGGCCACCGACCGCACCGACGTGTGGGACACGCTGACGGCCCGCTTCGAGTCGCGCCTGATTCATGCCGCGCTGGCCGCCACCCGTGGTCGGCGCATCGACGCGGCGCAAAAGCTCGGCATTGGCCGCAACACCATCACCCGCAAGATTCAGGAACTCGGCCTGGAGTAAACCCCGTATCAGTTGAGTTCGACCACCACCGGTGCATGGTCGCTGGGGCGCTCATTCTTGCGCGGGGTTTTGTCGATCCAGCAGGCGGCGACCTGGGGCTTGAGCGCGGTGCTCACCAGGATGTGGTCGATGCGCATGCCGTGGTTGCGCCTGAAACCAAAGTCGCGGTAGTCCCACCAGGAATAGCTTTTGGGCGCTTGGGGAAACAGCCGGTGCGCATCAATCAGGCCCAGCGCGATCAGTGCGTTCAATTCGTAGCGCTCTTCGTCGGTGCAATGAATCTGGTCGCACATGCCCTCGGGGTCCCACACATCGGCGTCGTCGAAGGTGATGTTGAAGTCGCCCATCAGCACCAGCCTGGGGTAGGCGACCAGCTCAGTGCGCAGCCAGTCGCGCAGGCCCTTGAGCCAGGCCAGTTTGTACTCGAACTTGTCGCTGCCGGGCTCCTGACCATTGGGGAAATAGGCGCCCACGACCCGGATGCCGGTTGACGACTTGTCCGTTGTCGCAGGCACGGCGTCAGTTTCAGCAACAAAGGTTGCGCTGATCACGCGCGCCAGGCCATCACTGAAGCCGGGAATGTTGCGCACCACGTTGTGTGCAGGCGTCTTGCTGATCAGTGCCACGCCGTTGTAGGTTTTCTGGCCAAAACACACCGACTGGTAACCCGCTGCGGCAAACGCCGCATGCGGGAACTTGTCGTCGCTCAGTTTGAGCTCTTGCAGCGCCAGCACATCGACCGGGTTGGCAGCCAGCCAGTCCAGCACTTGCGGCAGACGCACGGTGAGCGAATTGATATTCCAGGTAGCGAGCTTCATGGTTTCACAAATCCTTTTGGTAGGTCACGAAACTGTAGCCCAGTCCGTTGCTGCTGACATGCGATTCGCGGGCCACTTCCTGCCACTCGGGGCCAAAACCGGGGGCGAAAGCGTCGCCGGCAAAGTCGGCATCAAGCTCGGTCACCACGGCGCTGCTGGCCAGCGCCAGCGCCTGGGCGTAGAGCTCGGCGCCGCCAATCACCCACGCCGTGCTGTCGCTCGGGCAGGCGGCGCAGGCGGCTTGCAGGGAATTCACCACCACGGCGCCTTCAGCCGTCCAGTCGGGCTGGCGCGTCACCACCACATTGAGGCGGCCGGGCAGGGGCCGGAATTTGACCGGCAACGAGTCCCAGGTCTTGCGCCCCATGATGACCGGGCAGCCCAGCGTGGTGCGCTTGAAGTGCGCCATGTCCTCGGGCAGGTGCCAGGGCAGGGCGTTGTTGGCGCCGATGACGCCGTTGCGGGCGCGGGCCAGGATCAGATTGAGTTTCATAAGATGGTTGCAGGTTTGCGCGGTGGCAGCAGCACTGCGGCTATGGCGACCATGACGCACAGCACGGCCACCAGGTCTTGCCAGCCCGGCACCTCGTGCACGATCAGGGTGGCGCTCAGGGTGCCCACCAGCGGGATCGCCATGATGCTCATGGCGCTGGTGGCGGGTGGCAGGTGGCGCGCCATGCCAAACCAGATGATCTGGGCAAAACCGTAGTTGATGAGCGCGCCATAGACCAGGCTGCCCCACATCGGGGTTGAAAATTGCCAGACGGGCCAGGGCTCCAGCACCGCGGCCAACACCCACAGGCAGACGCTGGCCAGAATCAGCATCCACACGGTGAGCGTCTCCATGGGCAGCGTCAAATGGGCACGGCGCATCATCAGCGTGCCTGCCGCCCACGACAGCGCGGCCAGCTCCATCCAGACAATGCCCAGCGGTTTGCCGGTGATGGCAGTGAGCTCGTTGAAAGTGAGCAGGCCAATGGTCAGCGCCACGGCCAGCATGGCAAAAACGATGCGTTTTGTCAGCTTCTCCTTGAACACCAGCACCCCCAGCAGCACCGTCCAGATCGGCATGGTGAAGCCCAGAATGGCAGCGCGGCCGCTGGCGAGTTCCTTCACGCCCAAAATCGCCAGCGTGTGCCAGCCCAGCACATTGGGCAGCCCCAGCGTGACGATGCTGCGCCACTCGCCCCCCTGCGGCCACATGCGCACGCCCTTGAAACGGTAAAAACCGAACAACCAGAGCGCGCCAAAGCTCATGGTCAGCGCGCGAAAGTAGAGCGGCGAGAGCTCGCGCAAGCTGTACTTCATCATCGGCCAGTTGATGCCCCACATCAGTGTGAGGGCGACCAGGCCCCAGATTTGGCGGCGACTGATCACACGGCCACCGGCGCCTTGATGGCGGGGTGACACTGGTAGCCGTTGACCGCGAAATCTTCATAGACGTAGTCAAAGATCGAGTCAGGTCGGCGTTTGATTTCCAGTGTGGGGTAGGCAAATGGCGTGCGGCCGAGCTGCAGCGCCACCTGCTCGGCGTGGTTGCTGTAGATGTGACAGTCGCCGCCGGTCCAGATGAAGTCGCCCACGTCGAGGTCGCACTGCTGCGCCACCATGTGGGTGAGCAGCGCATAGCTGGCGATGTTGAAGGGCACGCCCAGAAAAATGTCGGCACTGCGCTGGTACAGCTGACAGCTCAATTTGCCCTTGCCGCCCGGTGCGGTTGCCGGGGCCACGTAGAACTGGAAAAAAGCATGACAGGGCATGAGCGCCATTTTGTCGAGCTCGGCCACGTTCCAGGCGCTCACCAGCATGCGGCGCGAATCGGGGTTGCTTTTAAGGGTGTTCATGACCTGGCTGATCTGGTCGATGTGGCCGCCGCCTGGCGTCGGCCAGCTGCGCCATTGCACGCCATAGACCGGCCCCAGGTCGCCGGTGTTGGGGTTCGCCCATTCGTCCCAGATGGTGCAGCCGTTGTCCTGCAGCCATTTCACGTTGGCGTCGCCGCGCAAAAACCACAGCAGTTCGACGATGATGGCCTTCAGGAATACCTTCTTGGTGGTGACCAGCGGAAAGCCCCGGGCCAGGTCAAAACGCATCTGGTAACCGAAGACGCTTTTGGTGCCGGTGCCGGTGCGGTCGGCCTTGAAAACGCCGTGGGTGTCCACATGGCGCAGCAAATTTTCGTATTGGGAACTGGTGGATTGGGGCATGTCAAAAAGGGCACGCATCCCTTTTCCTTGTTTCGCTGAGGTAAGCGATTCTAACTTTCCGGGCATCAGCCCTTCAGTCCTTCGCCACCACCGTGTCATACAACCCGTAGTGGGTCAGGCCATCGTGGCTCAGAATGCCGGTGTAACGCAGCGAGGCATCCTCATAACGCCGAAACGCAAACACCGCCTGGTTCATCTGCTCGGTGTTGAACACCTTGAGCCGCACCAGCAGGTGAAAGTCCTGCACCGTCAGCCCGGTCACGGTCAAAAACAACTCAGGCTCCAGCTTGGTGATGACATCTTGCAGCGTGTTCTCCCGAAAATCGGTGAGGTACATGAACGCCGGGATGCGGGTGGCAAACTTGATCAATTTTTCCTGCACCAGCTTGCGCTTGGACTTGTATTCCTTTTCCTCATCAGAAAGCTCTTTTTTCTCTTTTGCTGACAGCTCGCCTTCCTTGGCCTTGGTTTTGAGGTCTTTGACCTTTTCGCTTTTGTTGATGATGGTCTCAATGACGTTGTCGCCCAGCGAGCGCCAGCCCTCAATGCGCCCCACCGCCGCCATCGCCTCCGGGCTGTCAAGGATGCGGCGCAGCGTGCCGTTGTCCACATTCACCAGCAGCGCACTCTCCCACTTGCGGGCCAGCAGCGTGGCCGAGGTGCCTGCCATCGCAATGTCCAGAATGCCGCCCGCGTCGATCTGCGTCATGTTGGCACCATCAAAAGCCAGCACCGGCAAAAAGGCCACCAAATCCCGCACCGCGTTCTCGGGGTTGGACTCGTTGGGCGACAGGCCAATCCCGTATTCCGACAACTGGCGCAGCGCACGCGTCGGCGCAAAGTCGAACACAAAGCACACCGGTTTCAGGATTTCCTCTTCGTTCGGGTTGTCGCCGTTGGGGTTCTTGATGGACCACGGCGACTGCACCCGAAACGCCGCCTGAAAGTACGTCTCGGGTGACTTCAAATTGCGCAGCATCAAAATGGACGACCACTGTGCCACCGTCACGCCCGTGGTCAGCTTGCCGCATGACAGCGTGATGGTTTTGGTGTCGAACCCGCTGCCAATCGCCTTGCGCACGGGCGGCAGCGCCTCCAGCCCAATACCCGCCGTGCTGCCGGCGGCCACGATGACCTGATAGCCAAGCCAAAAGGTGTTGTGCCGCTCGGCCAGCAAATTCGCCATGGCCTGGCAAGCCGCCACATTGGGCAGAAACCAGAACGAATGCTGCAAATAGGGCAGCAGGCGCACGTCTGAGTACGGAAACGGCGGGCGCGTGCCGGTTTTCAGCACCTCCGCCGACTGCGCCGCATAGCCGCCGCGAATGATGTCCAGCCACTTCTGCACATCACTCTTGTGGGTGAACTCGGCACCCACCCCGGTGCCCTTGGCCTCAAAAAAAGCATTCAGATCAAACTCGTCAAACTCACCGCCACTGGCAATCGCCAGCAACTCGTCGGGCATTTGGTAGGTCAGCAGGCGCATCTGCGGCAGGGCCGCGTAGGGGTTGCGCTTGGCTGGATGCTGGACGGCAAACGCTTCCTTGGCACGCTGTTCGTCGGTGTAGGTCCAGTTGAAGATTTGTTCTTCGATGAACTCGCCCGTGGCCAGCGCCTTGAACGGTGTGCCCGATAAGTACAAATAGGCCCGGGTGGTGATGGGCAAAAACTCGGTTTCCCGCTCAGAGAGCACGGTCAGGTCTTCGTTGACGCTCTCCAGCTCACCCGCGTATTCCAGCTTGGCCTCTTTCTTGGCGACTGCGTCGTCCTCGCCCTCGAACAACTCCTTGGCCGTTTCGCGCCAGGCGCCAAAGTGGTATTCGTCAAACACCACCAAATCCCAATTCACCGCGTGCAGCCATTCATTGCGTGGCTTGATGTTGCCCGCTGCATCACGGCCCAGCAAGTCTTGAAACGAGCCGAAATAGATCACCGGCTTGGCACGGTCGATCTGCGTCGGATCACTGTCCGAAGATCGCGACAGGTATTGCCATCCCTCAAAGTCCACATGGCTTTCCAGGTCGGTCTGCCAGGCATCTTCCACCGCCGGTTTGAAGGTCAGCACCAGCACGCGTTTGGTCTGGAGCTTTTTGGCCAACTGGTAGGTGGTGAAGGTCTTGCCAAAACGCATCTTGGCATTCCACAGAAAGCGCGGGGCAGCGTTGGCATCCTCAGCCCAGATTGAGTGGTAGTAGTCGAAGGTCTTGCTGACCGCATCAAGCTGCTCGGCACGCATGCCAAAGGTCTCGTGGTGTGTGCCGCTGAGCTGCTTTCCGCTGCGCAGCTCGGCCAGCACGGTGGCCACATCTGCCACCGTGCAGCGCACCCATTCCAGGGTGGTGTTCTCGAACCCTTTTTTGCCCAGTGCTGAGCGCACCTCGTGGTCGGTAAAGATGGAACCGTCGTCGCGCTCGGCGGCTTCATCCAGCTCAATACTGAAGTTCTGGATGGCGGCAGTCTTGAGCTGTTCGGCCACACGCCGCTTGACATCCCGACTGGTCTGGCCCACCTTGAGCAGGCCGTGGTGCGCGGCATCGGCAATCGCGTAGGCGTAGATGCGCGGGCGGGCTTCGGGCTTGGGCGCGAGGATGTCCTCGATGGTCGGTTTGCTCACAAAGTCGGGTTTGCTCACGCTGGCCTTTCGATGATTTCCCAATGACCCGCCTTGTCAGAGCCCACGCGCTGGATTCGGCCTTGCTCACGCAGTGCTTTGAGATGGCGCTTGATGGTCTTGTCCGTCACGCCCAACGCGAGCGCCATCTTCTGAGCTGTCACCTTGGGATTGGCGCGCACCATCGCCAGAATTTTGTCTGTGAGTTCATTTACAGGGACATTTACAGGGACATTTACAGGGATATTTACAGGGACATCCACCACCGTCTGCGCCGCCACATCGATGTACTTGTAGAGCGAATTTGCCAGGGCATCGAGCATAAAGTCGATAAACGGGCGGCAATCTACCTGCGCGCCAGCATGGGAATCTTGCAAGGCCTTGTAATACAGCACTTGGTTGTGGTGCACCAGCGTCTCCATCGGCATCCAGGCAAACAATGGGTTCCACTGGGCAAGAATCAGCGTTTGCCACAGCCGTCCGATTCTGCCGTTGCCGTCGCGAAAAGGATGGATGTACTCCAGCCGGTAGTGAACAGCAGAACTCTTGATGAGCGGATGCGCTTCGCTGGTTTGCCCCCACTGCAAAAGCTGCTCTACAAGGCTGGGGACTTGAGCCGATAACGCGCCACGGTGCAACAGCGTGCCATCACTGCCCACCACGGCCACACCGCCTGAGCGGAACTGACCCGATTCGCCAATCAGGGTGTTTGTCAGGTGCGCGTGCGCCCGCAGCAAGTCGTCCACCGACCAGGGTGTGTAGCCAGGCAACTCGTTGTAAGCATGCCAGGCGTTTTGCACCTCTTTGATGTCCTTGGGTGGCCCCCAGACCGGTTTGCCGTTGATGACATCGGTGACCTGACCCAGAGTGAGCTGGTTGCCTTCAATGGCGGTGGAGGCGTGCACCGAGAGAATGCGATTGAGTTTGCGCAGGTGCAGCACATCGCCCGACTGCTCCTCGCTGATCTTGACGCGCTCCAGCAAGGCATGAATGGCACCGATTTTTTCGTGCCACTTGGGGGCTTCTGTGAAGAATTTCTCCATTGGCTTCACGGCCTGCCTCCGGGCGGTTTAGGAGCGCGGGTCTCCTCGATGACGGGTTTAGTCATCTTCACTTTCGCCAACGGCGACCTCGCCAAACAGGTCACTGGTCAGATCCATCGGGCGGACTACCTTCTCGATGAACTCGATCTCGCTCGCAGAGATGCCATATTTGGCGTACAGGTCTTCGTCCGTCCACCGCTTTGTCCATTCTTGTGTCGGCACGAAGGTGTAAACCTTGCGCGTGGTGTCCTGGGATGGCTTGTGCAAAAGGATCAGCAGGCGGGTCAGACGGCAAGTCAAATAAGACAAGGCGCTTTCGGCTTCGATTTGGCTGTCGAACGGGCAGATGCAGAGATAGGTTTCGGAACAGATGCTGCCCGGTTCGCCAATGAAGGGCGTGCTGAGGATGCGGTGCGGATAGGTGTCTCGGTTGCCGGTGCCCGGCGCAGCACGACCCACAAAAATCTTCCATTTGTCGATGAGTTCGGTGCCGGCGGTTATCGAGTCTCTGGCGATGTAGCCTGTTCCGCCATTCTGGTAGATCAGCACATCACCATCACGCTTTGTCTTTCTACCCTTGAAAGTTGTTTCAAGGGCGAATGGTTTTCTTGAGCTGACCAATCGGTCAAACCGTTTACCCTCCGGCATCAAGAGAGACTCAGATTGCCCCGTCTCAACCAATACGACTTTCTTGAGGATCGAAAGTCCTTTATTGAAACGGATGAAAATGTCTGCCCCGTTTTCCATGAGCGGCCGGGTGGCGGTAGATACCGGCCAATCCTTGAAATGGGTGCTCACGTCACAGAGGCCAGGGTGGTCACGGTTCCAGAGGAAATAGCAAACACCGCCCTTGAGGCCCACGCCAGGAAAAACATCTGCAGCACTCAGGTAGTCAGCAATGGAGCGCAGGCGATTGTCGGCGAGCATCGATTCCCTGAACTCATCCAGCCCCTTGCCGCCAGCAAACCAGCGTGCCGGAATCACCATCGACAGGTAGCGTGGCTCCAACGCTTTGGCCTGCTCCACGAACAACTGGTAAATCGGCGCGGCGCTGGTGCCATAACCACCATCGTTCAACTGATACGGCGGATTGCCAATGATGACGTCGAACTGCATATCGCCTCCAAACAACTCGGTCATCCGAGTCTTGATATTGTCTGTGTGAATGAATGCGTAGGCGTGGGTTTCCAGCGCCTCGCCACGGTCCAACGCCGCCTGACTGGCGCCGCAAAATGTGCATTTGCCGTTGGCCCAGGTGTGCTCGGTGCGCTCAAACCAGATATTGCCCGCATCACTGGCAAAGCCCTTGACAATGGAATGCGCGCCATTGGCGTGTTTGGAGCAATACACGCTACGCCGCGCCAGCAGGCTGGTGAGTTGCGTGATGCCGATGCCAAAAACCTGTTTTGTGAGGATGTGGTTCACGCGCGCTTGCAGGTCTGGCATCTGCTGCGCCAGCCCAAGGGTCAGGCGGCTGGTGATTTCGCGCAGAAAAACGCCTGATTTGGTGAACGGGTCCAGAAACCGCACGGATTTGTTTGCCCACAAATCTGCACCATTGTGGTCATGGCTCCAAGCCTCGGCCAGCATGTCCAGCATGCGGCTGGCAAGCTCGGGCGGCGTAAAAACCTCGTCGTTTGACAGGTTGGCAATGCAGGTCAGCACATCCGGGTTGCGGCCGCGCAGGGTGAAAGAAACTTGTTCGTTCATGGCAGAAATTACATGGTTTTTCGCGTCAAAGGAAGCCGATGGGCGGTTTGGCTTTGCGCGTTTTGTCCTCTGCTATGAGCTGTTTTATGGCATCGAACACTTGGGAAAACTGCTCGTCGTAGCGGGTTTCCATGGCCTCAATGCGGCGGGCCAAATCGCGGTTGGAGTCCATCAGGCGGCGCAACTGCACAAACGTGCGCATGATGGCGATGTTGACCTCGACGGCACGTTGGGAGCGCAGTACGCTGGAGAGCATGGCGACGCCCTGCTCGGTGAAGGCGTAAGGCGGTGTGCGTCGTCCCCCTCTGTTGTTTGACATCACAATTTGTGATGTCAAACCCGCAATAGACGGCGAACTCGTCACAGTTTGTGATGACTTGCCGCCTTTGATCGCTGATGTGGTCACAATTTGTGACCGCATAGCCGTCCACTCGTCAGTTGTAAGCTGAAACATGAAGTCATCAGGAAACCGGCTACGGTTGCGGGCCACGGACTGGTTCAGGACACGTGCTTCAACACCATAGAGGTCGGCAAGATCAGTATCTAACAACACTTTTTCGCCCCGGACGAGAAAGACGAGCTTGGCCAGATTTTCTGGTTGAGGGACGATTTGAGTCATGGCGTCAATTTTTTAAGCGTTGATGGCGATGGCTCCTGCAAGGCAGCCAGTTCGCACGCCGTCATGGGCGGGTGGGTTTTGATGGGGGCAAAGATTTCGTGCTTGCCCAGGTCGGCAAAGAGCGAACCCTCTGCGCTGAAGGCCGACGAGCCGGTGAGCACGTCAAACCGGAAGTCGCGCCGCTGGTACTTGCCTTTGCCCAGGTAGCCCCATTCGGCAAAGGTGATGGGCTGGCCGTCTTTGGCGCGCATGGTCAGCGCGTCGCCGTGCACCAAATTGACTGACAGTACATGCGTGGCGGCCCGGTACAGGTCGTCCGATTCATCCAGGTTGAGGTACTCGGCAAATACATCCAGCACGTTGGCGCGGCATTCGGCAATGTTGTCGGCCAGCAGTTCGATGCCGTAGATGCACATCAGCCCCAGAAGGGCGTAATGCTGCCGCTCGAAATCTGACTTGCCGTATTTGCGTTCCACTGCAGCAAGCTTGCGTTTGAGTATTTGCACGATGAAGTTGCCGCTGCCGCACGCCGGTTCCAGAAAGCGGGCATCGATGCGCTCGGTCTCGTCTTTGACCAAATCCAGCATGGCCTCCACCATCCATGCGGGCGTGAAGACCTCGCCGTGGTCGGCAACGCGTTGTTTGGATTTGACGAGACTCATGAGATGGCGACGGTATGTGCCGTGGCGGAGAGAGTGGGATTCGAACCCACGGTACCTTGCGGTACGCCTGATTTCGAGTCAGGTACATTCGGCCACTCTGCCATCTCTCCGCGAAGCCGCGAATTGTACAGTGCCGCTAGCCCTGTTTGCTCTCGTGCAAGGCTTGCAGGGCGGCCGCGATGTCGCTTTCCGTGATGTCCGGACCCGGCTGTAGCGGCACCGGGCTGCTGTGCAAGGCTTGGATGCCGTCCGTTTGCAGCGCGGCAATGGTTTGTCCGGCCACTTTGGGGGAGGCAAATGCGCCGCTTTGCAGCAGCAGGCGACCATCGGCGCTTTGCAGTTTGAAGTAAAACTGGCCATCCGGTTCACGGTATTGTTTGAACACGGGCAGCGCCAGTTTGGCAGTTTTGGCCGCCACCGTGTCTTGCGTGCGCAAATCGCGCAGCCCCACGGCGTGGCGCAACTGGCCTATGAACGGCGTGGCAATGGCGCGAGCTTTGGCGGCACCCGCATGCAGAATGGCTTCGATCTTGCCGGGGTCGTTCATCAGCGCTTCGTAGGCTGCACGCATCGGCGCAATTTCACGGTCAATGTGCTCAAACACGCGCTGCTTGGCATCGGCCCAGGAAATGCCGGTGGCATAGGCCTGGCGCATCGTCTCGGTATCTTCGGCGCTGGCAAAGGCCTGGTAAATCTGGAACAGCGCCGAGCCGTCCACCGCTTTGGCCTCGCCGGGCGGCGTGGAGTCGGTCACGATGCTGCCAACGAGCTTTTTGAGCTGATCGCGCGGCGCAAACAGCGGGATGGTGTTGTCGTAGCTCTTGCTCATCTTGCGGCCATCGAGGCCGGGCAGGGTGGCCACATGGTCTTCAATGGCTGCCTCGGGCGCCACAAAGTGCTCGCCATAGCGGTGGTTGAAGCTGTGCGCCATGTCGCGCGCCATTTCGATGTGCTGCACCTGGTCGCGCCCCACCGGCACCTGGTGCGCGTTGAACATCAAAATGTCGGCGCCCATCAGCACCGGGTACATGAACAGGCCCACATTGACATCGGCGTCGGGGTCGGTGCCCGCAGCCGTGTTTTTATCCACGGCGGCTTTGTAGGCATGGGCGCGGTTGAGCACGCCCTTGCCCAGCACGCAACTCAAAAACCAGGTGAGTTCGGGGATTTCAGGGATGTCGGACTGGCGGTAAAACACCACCTTGTCCGGGTTCAGGCCGCAGGCCAGCCAGCTGGCGGCAATCTCCAGCGTGGAGCGCTGGATGCGCGCCGGCTCGTCCACCTTGATCAGGGCGTGGTAATCGGCCAGAAAATAAAAACTCTCGACACCGCTGCGCAAACTATGGCGCACCGAAGGGCGGATCGAGCCCACGTAATTGCCCAGATGGGGCGTGCCGGAGGTGGTGATGCCGGTCAGGAAACGTTCAATGCGCATGGGAGACAAAGTCAGGGTTCGTTGCGTTCACCCCACCAGCCAAGCCAGCGGGGTGAGGAGCAGGTTGATGAGCTGGTAGGTCAGGCCCATCAGCGGGCGCAACCACAAGTTGCTGACCACCCCGGCCAGCACCAGCGCCATCACGATAAAAAAGCCCCATGGCTCCACGCGCGACACCAGCATGGCCTGGCGATACGGCAGCAGCCCCACCAGGATGCGGCCACCGTCAAGCGGCGGCAGCGGAAACAGGTTGAAGACCGCCATCACCACATTGACCAGCACGCCGCCTTGTGCCATTTCAATGAGAAAAGGCTCGGCAATGTCCATGCCCTTGAACAGGTACAGCAAGGCACCCCACACCAGGGCCTGAAAAAAGTTGGCCCCAGGCCCGGCCAGCGCGACCCAGATCATGTCGCGCTTGGGGTTGCGCAAGTTGCCAAAGCGCACGGGTACCGGCTTGGCGTAACCAAACAGAAAAGCGCCCGAGGTGGCGAAGTACAGCATCAGCGGCATCAGGATGGTGCCCACCGGGTCGATGTGCGGCAGCGGATTGAGCGTGACACGCCCCAGCTTGTAGGCCGTGTTGTCGCCAAAATGCCTGGCGGCATACCCGTGCGCCGCTTCGTGCAGGGTGATGGCCAGCAACACCGGAATGGCGTAGAGGCTGACAGTTTGAATCAGGTGGGCGAAATCCATGGATTGATTGTCTCAGAGCAGTTCGAGTTACAGGCCCAGGGTGGCCAGGGAGCCCCGGCCTTCGCGGATGACGACCGGGTCGCCAGCAGTCAAATCGACCACGGTAGTGGGTTCGCGCGGGCAGGCGCCGGCATCGATGATGGCGGCGATGCGGCCTTTGTAATGGGCGCGAATCTCGTCGGCATCGTTCATGGGATCAAGCTCGCCCGGCGCGATCAGGGTGGTGGCCAGCAGCGGTGTGCTGTACAGCGCCAGCAGCTCTTGCAACACCTTGTGGTCGGGCACGCGCAGGCCGATGGTTTTGCGCGACGGGTGGCTCAGGCGACGCGGCACTTCCTTGGTGGCTTCCAGAATGAAGGTGTAGGCGCCGGGGGTGGCGGCCTTGATCAGGCGGTACTGCTGGTTGTCCACTTTGGCGTAGGTGGACAGCTCCGACAGGTCGCGGCACAGCAGCGTCAGGTGGTGCTTGTCATCGACACCGCGAATGCGGCGCAGCTTGTCGGCGGCGGCCTTGTCGTCCAGATGGCAGACCAGCGCATAGCTGGAGTCGGTGGGCACGGCCAGCACCTCGCCCTTGTCAAGCAGGGCGGTGGCCTGTTTGAGCAGGCGCGGTTGTGGGTTGTCTGGGTGAATTTCGAAAAGTTGCGGCATGGCGTTATTGTCGCAGTCCGGCCGCTTCGCGCGCAGACAGCATGGCGTTGCCCACACCGCTGGTGGCGATCACGGCAATGCCGGCCCAGGCCAGGCCATCGGGCACATGGCGAAACACCAGCCAGCCCAGCAGGGTGGCAAAAGCAATCTGGGTGTAGAGATAGGGCGTGAGCACCACGGCGTTGGCGCGGTTGAAGGCGCGGATCAGCATCAGGTGGCCAAAGGTGCCCAAAAACCCGACCAGCACAAACCAGTACCAATAGCGCAGTAAAGCGGCGCTGTCCCAACTGAACAGCATGATCGGCGTCATGACCACGGCGCCCACCAGCCCGGTGTAAAAGTGCGTGGTGTAAGGATTTTCATCGCCACTGAGGCGGCTGGTGAGCACCTGAAACCAGGCGTAAGCGGTGACCAGCACCACCGGAAACAACAGCGCCCAGCCAAACACCTGGCCGCCCGGGCGCACCACCAGCAACACACCCAGCAGTCCCAGGGCCATCAGTACCCAGCGCCGTGGCGACACATGGTTTTTGAGTGCCCAGGCCGCCATGGCCGTGGCCACCATCGGCGAGAGCATGGCCATGGCGGTGAATTCACCGACGGGCAAATACTGCAAGCCAAAAAATGAACAGGCACTGGTGGTGAGCAGCAGCACGCCGCGTAGTGCCTGAAAGCGCGGATTCGGGGTGGCAAAGAGGCGGGTTTTTTGCACCGGAAAGCGCAGCGCAAAGGTCACCACGGCCTGAAACGCATAGCGAAACCACAGCAGCATCAGCACCGGCACCAGTTTCGTGGCGTGCTTGGTGACGGTGTCGAGCGAGGCAAAGGTCAGCGCTGTCAGAATGATCAGCAAGATGCCGCCGGCCTGGCGGCTTTTCCAGAAAGACATGTGGACCTACGCCCGTGCCGTGATCGGGCTGGGTGCACGTTGAATACGCTCGGCCAGCAGCGTCCAAACGGGGGTGAGTGCAGCTGGCAGGGTGGGCAGGGCGCCGAGTTCGATGCGGCTCTCGGCCGGGCTGTGAAAGTCGCTGCCTCGGGATGCGGCCAAGCCAAATTCAAGCGCGGTCTCGGTATAACTCACGCATTCAGCCGCTGAGTGGCTACCAGTGACCACTTCCACGCCGCGGCCGCCGAGGCCCTTGAATTCGGTGAACAGCGCCAGCTCTTCGTTGGCGCTGAATTTGTAGCGCGCCGGGTGCGCGATGATGGCCATGCCACCGGCCTGGGTGATCCAGCGCACCGCGTCTTTCAGGTTGGCCCAGCGGTGCGCGACAAAGCCGGGTTTGCCTTCGGTGAGGAATTTCCGAAACACCTCGTAGGTGTCTTTGCAGATGCCGGTTTCCACCAGAAAGCGGGCAAAGTGGGTGCGCGAGATCAGCTCGGGGTTGCCGGCGTATTTCAGCGCGCCCTCGAAGGCGCCCTGGATGCCGACGCGTGCCAGGTCGGCGGCCATTTCCTGGGCGCGTTGCGAGCGGCCACCCCGGGTTTGCTGCAAGCCGGCTTCCAGTGGCCCGTTGTCGGCATCAAAACCCAGCCCGACGATGTGCACGGTTTGCTGCAGGAAAGAGACCGAGATTTCAACCCCGGTCAGGTAGTCCAGCCCACAAGCGGCAGCCGCGGTGGCGGCACGGGCCTGGCCACCAATCTCGTCATGGTCGGTCAGCGACCACAGTTCCACGCCCTGGGCCTTGGCGCGCGCGGCCAGTTCTTCAGGCGTCAGGGTGCCGTCGGAAACAACGGAATGGCAATGCAGGTCGGCGTTAAGGGTGTTCATAGCGTGACGGATTTTAGGGCTGGGCGGGTAATTCGGCCGCTTCCACCAGAAATCGCACCCGACGCTCGCCGCGCCAGCTGTCCACATCGAGCCGGAACGCCAGCTTGACGCGCGCGGGCAGCGGCTCGGTGTGGCCGAACCAGATGCCGTCGACCGGCTCGCCGCGGTGTTTGAGCTTGAGCGACAGGTGTTTTTCGGCCACCAGGCGCTGCGACACCACGTCGAGCTCTTCGCTGAAGGTGGGCGCGGCAAAGCCCTGGCCCCAGACCTCGTGGTGCAGCGTGTCCACCAGGTCCGGGCGCCGGTATTCGGGCTTGAGCGCGCCATCGGTGTCGAGACGGCGCGTCAGCGTGGCGGCATCCAGCCACTCATGGGCGACCTCACTCAAGCCCTGTTCAAACGTGTCCAGCTGATCTTCGTTCAACGTGCAGCCGGCCGCCATGGCGTGGCCGCCAAAGCGCAGCAGCACGCCGGGGTGGCGCTTGGCCACCAGGTCGAGCGCGTCGCGCAGGTGAAAGCCCGCAATGGAGCGGCCCGAGCCTTTGAGTTCATGACCGTGGCCGCTGGCGCCACTGCTGGCAAAAACGAAGGTGGGGCGGTGAAACTTGTCCTTCAGGCGCGCCGCCACGATGCCGACCACGCCTTCGTGAAACCCGGCATCGAACACGCAAATGGCCGGTGGCGCTTCTGCTGCATCTTCAAACAGCGACTCGGCCACGAGCAGCGCCTGCTCGCGCATGCCGCCTTCGATGTCGCGGCGCTCGCGGTTGATGGCATCAAGTGTTTTGGCCAGTTCCTGCGCGCGAGCGGCATCGTCGGTGAGCAGGCATTCAATGCCCAGGCGCATGTCGCTCAGGCGCCCCGCAGCGTTGATGCGCGGCCCCAGCGCAAAGCCAAAGTCAAAGGTGGTGGCGCTTTTGGCTTCACGCGAGGCGGCCACGAACAGGGCCGCCAGGCCGGCGGGCAGGGCCAGGGCGCGCACGCGTTTGAGCCCTTGCGCCACGAGGCGGCGGTTGTTGGTGTCGAGCTTGACCACGTCGGCCACCGTGCCCAGGGCGACAAGCGGCAGCAGGGCGTCCAATTTGGGCTGGTTTTGCGCGGTGAATAGGCCGCGCTGGCGTAGTTCGGCGCGCAGCGCCAGCAGCACGTAAAACATCACGCCGACGCCGGCGATGGACTTGCTCTCGAAGCCGCAGCCGGGCTGGTTCGGGTTGACGATCACGTCGGCGTCGGGCAGTTCAACCTGGCCAGCGCGCATGGCGGGCAGGTGGTGGTCGGTCACCAGCACCTGCAGGCCCAGCGCGCGGGCCGCCGCCACGCCGTCGAAGCTGGCAATGCCGTTGTCGACGGTGATCAGAACATCCGCGCCGCTGGCCTTGACGCGCGCGGAAATCGGCGGCGTCAGGCCGTAGCCGTCCTGTACCCGGTCGGGCACGATGTAGTCCACCTGTTTGGCGCCCAACAGGCGCAGGCCGCGCAGGCCGACGGCGCAGGCGGTGGCGCCGTCGCAGTCGTAGTCGGCCACGATGCAAAGCTTTTTGTCCGACTGGATGGCATCGGCCAGCAAGCGCGCCGCTTCAAGCGTGCCTTTCATGCTGGCGGGTGGCAGCAGCTTGGCCAGGGCGTCATCGAGTTCCAGCGCGCTTTGCACGCCACGCGCGGCATACAGTTGCGCCAGCAGCGGGTGAATGCCGGCTTGCTCCAGCGCCCAGACGGTTCTGGGGGGCGCATCTCGCACGATGATTTTCATAGCTGCTCAAGTTTGCTTTGTGGAGGCGCAGAGCCAAAAAGATGCTTGATTTTTTGCATCAAGGCTTGTGGCTGTGTCAACCAGGTCTGGGCGTGGCGTTCGCCGCACAGGGTGAGCTGGACCGCTTCGCCGCGGGTCTGTGCATCGAGCAGTTGCCTGACTTGGGTTGCGTCGAGTGTTTGCCAGGCGCTGGCCCAGGTGGCCCAGTCTTCCTGCAGGGCGGTCTCGCGCAGCGTCGCGACCACGCTGGGCGGCAATGGATGGCGGACTGGGTCCGCCATGGCAGGCAAAGTCCCCGTGCCGCTGAGCCAGATGGCGTTGACCGGCAAAGCGCCACGTTGCGCTCTGGCATCGTTGAGCGGGTGGGTGTAGAGCAGCATTTGCACTTCGCTCATCAGCCGGATCAGGCTGCCGGCCTGTGCCGCTGTCGGCATCCAGTGAGTCAAATTTCGTCCGAGCACCCGGTCGGGCGAGGCACTGGGCAGGCCGTCGAAGACAGCGCCATGCGCCAGCCAGCGCCCTGGCTCGCCTGCGTAAAGCGTGATGCCATCCTCGGCAAAAAAGGGCTGCATGGTCGCGAACAAGCCGTCAGATTCGGCGGCGCTGAGCTCGCGCATGGGCAACTGGCGCAGCGTGACCTCGTGCATGCTGGCCTGCCAGCGGCACAGCGTCACAAAAGCCCAGGCGCCTCCCAGGCGAGCCAGTTCGGGGTGTTTGCCGGCCTGCAGCGCCGCCCAGGGAATCTGCCCGTCGGTGACTGTCAGCCCCAAGGCGCGGGCCATCGCGCGCTCGTGCGGCGGCGACCAGCTCAGTTCGTCGCCCACGTCCGGCGTTTGCGCGCTCAGGCGGCTCAACAGTTTTTGCAGGTTTGGCAGTTTCAGCGTGGCCAGAGCGGCCTGACAGCCTTCGGCATGACTGGCGGCGTAGGGAATCAGCAGGTGCATGGGGTCAGGATCAGGTCGGCAGTAGTCGATGGGGTTTGGGCTTCGGGCGCGCCATGGTGCTTTTCTCGCAAACGATTCAAGCCTTGATTATGCGGGAGACAGCTTGCCCGAGCCGGACCGGGTTTTGCTGCAATGCCACAATGCGGGCATGCAACTCCCCTATGAACTCATCCTTGGCTGGCGCTACACGCGGGCCGGTCGCGCCACCCGGCGCAACGGCTTTATCTCGTTCATTTCGGGCGTGTCGATGCTGGGTATCGCGCTCGGTGTGGCGGCGCTGATCATCGTGCTGAGCGTGATGAACGGCTTTCAGAAAGAGGTGCGCGATCGCATGTTGGGCGTGGTCTCGCACATCGAAATTTTGGCTCCCAACGGCGAGGCCTTGCCCGATGTGGCGCGCACGCTGACGCAGGTCCGATCCAACCCGGCTGTGGTTGGTGCTGCGCCTTTCATCGCAACCCAGGCCTTGCTGGCCAGGGGTGAAGACATGAAAGGCACCATGGTGCGTGGCATCGACCCGGCGCGCGAGGGCGAGGTGACCGAGCTGGCGCTGGAACTTAAAAACTCGGGACTGAACCGGCTCGTTCCCGGCGAGTTCGGCGTGGTGCTGGGCGCCGAACTGGCGCGCAGCCTGGGTGTGATTTCCGGCGACAAGGTGACGCTGGTCGCACCCAGCGGCCAGGTGACTCCGGCAGGCGTGGTGCCGCGCCTGAAGCAGATGACGGTGGTTGGCACCTTTGATTCCGGCCATTTTGAATACGACTCGGGCCTGGTGCTGATACACATCGAGGACGCGGCGCGCATCTTCCGGCTGGAAGGCCCGAGCGGCGTGCGCGTCAAGCTGCGCGACCTGCACCAGGCCCGCGAAGTGGCCGCGCAACTGGCCACCACGCTGACCGACAAGCTGCTGATTCGCGACTGGACGCGGCAGAACCGCACCTGGTTTGCCGCGGTTCAGCTTGAAAAACGCATGATGTTCATCATCCTCACGCTGATCGTGGCGGTGGCGGCGTTCAACCTGGTGAGCACGCTGGTGATGACGGTGACCGACAAGCGCGCCGACATTGCCATATTGCGCACGCTCGGTGCCAGCCCGGGCTCCATCATGGGCATTTTTGTGGTGCAGGGCGCCATGGTGGGCGTGATCGGCACGCTCGCCGGGCTGGCGCTGGGCCTGGGTGTGGCGTTGAACATCGACGTGATCGTGCCGGCACTGGAGCGCTTGCTGGATGCCAGCTTTTTGCCGCGCGACATTTACCTCATCAGCCGCATGCCGAGCGACCCGCAGCAGGGTGACATCCTGCCGATCACCCTGATTTCCCTGGTGCTGGCGTTTGTCGCCACGCTGTACCCGAGCTGGCGCGCCAGTCGCGTCAACCCGGCGGAGGCGTTGCGCTATGAATGATATGACCCCCACGCTTGCCGCTTCGCGTGCTGCGCTGCCCCCCGAGGGGGCGCGTTTCGCCTTGGGGCGGCCCGGCGGCGAAACATCCGAACTAGGAAAGCTGGTGCTGAGCGCGCGCGGGCTCACCAAACGATTCACGGAGGGACGGCTGGATGTGACCGTGTTGCAGGGCGTGGATATGGACGTGTATGCCGGTGACACGCTGGCCATCGTGGGCGCCTCGGGCTCTGGCAAAAGCACCCTGCTGCATTTGCTGGGCGGGCTGGATGCGCCGACCAGCGGTTCGGTCATGCTGCTGGGGCAGGATCTGGCCCATCAGAGCGCCGCCGCCCAGGGACGCCTGCGCAACCAGCACCTGGGCTTTGTCTATCAGTTCCACCATTTGCTGCCTGAATTCAGTGCGCTCGACAATGTCGCCATGCCACTGTGGATCAGGCGCATGGCGCATGCCGACGCGGCACAGGTGGCGGCAAAAATGCTGGCCAGTGTGGGTCTGGAGGGCCGCTTGCAGCATCGCCCGTCCGAACTCTCCGGCGGTGAGCGCCAGCGCGTGGCCATTGCCCGCGCTCTGGTGACCCAGCCCGCCTGCGTGCTGGCCGATGAACCCACAGGCAACCTGGACCGCAACACCGCCCAGGGCGTGTTCGACCTGATGCTGGAATTGGCCCGCACGCAAGGCACCGCGTTTGTGGTGGTCACGCACGAC
>PHCO01000220.1 GCA_002842265.1 Betaproteobacteria bacterium HGW-Betaproteobacteria-18
TTGCGCGCGCGCACCCAGTCCAGCGCTTTTTCGCCGGCAACGTCTTCCAGCCACAGGTTGGGGTCTTGTTTACTCATGTCTTCAGCCATCAGGACGGTGCTCAGGCCAATACCAGCGATTGCAGCCATCAGGCCAACGCGATGCGTGTGATTGAACATGGCGGGTGCTCCAAAGCCAGGAAAATGTCAGCGACATACGCTAGCATGGCGCGGGGCGCACTGTACCGAAAGGCGCTTGGGTGGGGACGCATGGCCGATTGATTGCGCCATGCGCTGGATCATGGTTTTGGTTCTGAACCGGCGCGTTGCTTCATCGTGATGATGCGGCGACACGACAAACAGGAATTGGGGAGTGGATTTTATGGCAAACAAACTGCTTGAATTGGTCAACGCGTTGGGCCGCGATGCGGCATTGGCTACCGAGTATGAGGCGGACCCCGACGCGGTGCTGGCGCGGTACGGCTTGAGCGATGAAGAAAAATCGGCAATGAAATCGTGTGACTGCGCGGTAGTAGGCCGCTTGTGTGGTATCGGTGAGAATTATTACGCTACCAACGGTGTGATCAAGGCTTACGACAGCAAAGATGGCGAATACTGAGTAGCCTGGTGGCCAAACGCTGCAGCACATCATGCAAGCTGGCCCTGCTGTTGCAGGCCGGCTTGCTGTGTGTCGGCTTGGCGTTGGCTAATCCCGCTCCCGATCTGGATGCTCGAATCGCTGAAATTGAGCAGCGCAATGTGCAGGCGCCGTGGCCGGAATCGGCGGCGATGATCGAGGCGCTTGGCGCTGAGCTCACTCAAGCCACGCCGGAGCAACGCGTACGCATTGAGTTGGTGCGTCTGCGCAATCTCGCATTGGCTGGCGATAACCGTGCGTGCATCGACGGCATCGAGGCATTGCTGAGGCAGGATTTGAATGCGCCGTTGCGGCTGCGGGCGCTGGGCTTGGGCGCCAATGTGGCGGTTAATGTGGGTGATTATTTCCGTGCTTTCAGTTGGCTCAAGCAGGGGCTGGCTGAATTGCCGGAAAAAGGCAAAGAGCGAACAGCTTTGCTCGGTCATGCAGGGTATCTGTATGCGATGGCCGGCGAGGGAGAGCAGGCGATTACTTATGCCCGACAGGGATTGCTTGCTGCTGACCAATCCGATGATTTGCGTGCGCAGTGCCTCGCGCGTTCGGACTTGGGCTTGGCGTTGGAGGCAGCGGGGCAATTAATCGAGTCTGAGCGCCTGCGCCGCGAACAATTTACGGTGTGCTCGCAGGCGGGTGATCCGGTGTTTGTCGCACAGGCCATGGGCGGGCTTGGCATTGTGCAGATGAAGCAAGGCTATTTACTTGATGCGCTGGCACCAATGCGCGATGCGCTGCGTCGCTATCAGGCCGCCGATTTCCTGCACGGCGTGAACGAGACCAAAGTGGATATCGCCGAGGTGCTGGTGTGCCTGGACCGCAATCGTGCTGAGGCCGAACAACTACTTCACGATAGCGCCGCAGCATTGAAACAATCGGGCGCATGGGGCAACCTTGCGAGAGTGTTGTTTCTGCAAAGTGAACTGGCCGAGCGTCGTGGTGAGTTGGCGTTGGCACTGGATTACCGCAAGCAGGCCGAGCAGGCCAGCGCCAAGGAGCAGGCCGATATCCGTGACCGCCGTTTTGCTTATTTACAGGTGGAGTTCAACTCGCAGGTGGCGGAGCAGCAGATCGCATTATTGGAGCGTGATCTTACCGTTCAACAGCTTCGCCTGAAAGAATCCAGCCAGCGGCAATGGTTGATTGCCGCTGTGGTGCTGTTGCTGTTCGTGATTGTGCTGGCCTTGGGTTACTCGCTTCGCCGCACCCGCGATGAACGTTTGCGTTACCGCTGGCTGTCCGAGCGTGACGGCCTGACCCGGCTGTACAACCATCAACAGGCCTATCGGCTCGGTCAGCAGACGTATGCTGGCGCGCTGGGCGCGGCCAAGCCGTTTACCGTGGTCATGGCCGATATCGATCTGTTCAAGCAAATCAATGATCGCTATGGCCACGCCATGGGCGACGAGGTGCTGCGACGGCTGGGCTTATGGTGGCGCGAAGTGTTCGGTGAAAATGCGATTGTTGGGCGCAGCGGTGGCGAGGAGTTCACGGTGTTTTTTGCCGGTGACGCAGCTGCGGCAAAGGCGCTTGTTGAGCAATTGCAGCGGCGCATCGAGCCGGTTTCGGCATGGGAGCAAACGGTAACGCCAACGCTGAGTTTTGGTATCTGTGAGCGTGGCGAGCAACACAAAACGCTGGCCGATGTGGTGCGCTGCGCCGATCAGGCACTGTATCGCGCCAAGCAGGCGGGTCGTGACCAGCTCGTGTTGGCGACGGCAGATGCAGCAATGGCAGATGGGCTGTCTGCGCCGAGCCCGGCCCGGCCCGGCCTGGTGGTGGTGGGTAGCGGCATCCAGATGAGTCGCCATGCCTCCGAGCGCACGCTCTCGGAGATCCGTGCGGCGCAGTGTGTTTTTTGTCTGGTCGATCCATTGGCACGCGCGCAGATTTTGGCGTTGCGCCCGGATGTGATCGATCTGTCGCCGCTGTACGCACCAGGCAAGGATCGCCGGCAGACCTATCGTGAAATGGAAGCCGCGATCATGGCGCAGGTGCGCGCCGGCAAGCGCGTGTGTGCGGTGTTCTATGGCCATCCCGGCGTGTTTGCCGATGTGCCGCATGCGGTGATCCGCAAGGCTCGCAGCGAGGGCATCGATGCGCGCATGGAGCCGGGGGTTTCCGCTGAAGCGTGTCTGTACGCCGATCTGGGTATCGACCCCGGCCGCAGCGGTGTGCTGTCGCTGGAGGCGACGCATTTTCTGGTCTATCAGCACAGCATCGATACCAGCGCGCACCTGCTGCTGTGGCAGGTGGCCTTGAGTGGCGATCTGAGTTGCAGCCGCTTCCATGCCGAGCCCGAAGGCCTGCGCGAGCTGGTGAAAAAACTGGCACGCTGGTACCCGTTCAGCCATGAAGTGATTTTGTATGAAGCGGCGGTAATGCCGATACAACGCCATCGCGCCGAGCGGCTGGCATTGCGCGATCTGCCGATGGCCAGCTACAAGGAGTTCACCACCCTGGTGATTCCGCCGCTGCATATGGCGCCGGTCGAGCCGCCGGTGGCCACCCAGTAGATTTGTAGCGCGGGTTAGCGCGAAGCACGATCACAGCGACGTGATTTTGTAGCCCGGGTTAGCCGCGTCAGCGGCGTAACCCGGGGCCGCCGCAACTCCCGGCAAATGCCGATAAAACCAAGGCAATGCGTAACGCGGCAATGGGCAATGCCGTGGGTGTTTCCGCGATGATGTGGTCATCCCGCTGCCCCGGGTTACGCGCTACGCGCTAACGCGGGCTACTACGTTCCTTCGTCTATGTGTTGCGCGGTACGGATTTGGCTTGCTGTGCCGATGCGATCTTCTCCAGCGCCGCAAACGCTGAGGTATATGCCGGGCGCTTTAGGTAACGGCCTGCGCCGCGTTCGGCGCGCAGTTCGCCTTTCACGTAGGTGAGCTTGCCCTGCGAAACGGTGTGTGAGGGCAGGCCACGAACCTGCATGCCTTCGAAGATGTTGAAGTCCACCTGCTGGTGATGGGTTTTGGCCGAAATCGTCTTGCTCGCCTCGGGGTCCCACACCACGATATCGGCATCGGCGCCGACGCTGATGCTGCCCTTGCGCGGATACAGGTTGAAGATGCGCGCCGCATTGGCCGAGGTGATGGCAACAAACTCCTCCGGCGTCAGCCGGCCGCTATTCACGCCATGCGTCCACAGCACCGCCATGCGATCCTCGACACCACCGGTGCCATTGGGGATCTTGCTGAAATCATCGCGCCCGGCGGCTTTCTGGTCGGCGCAGAAACAGCAATGATCGGTGGCGGTGGTTTGCAGGTTGCCACCCTGCAGGCCCTGCCACAGCGCTTCCTGGTGTGGCTTGGCGCGGAATGGTGGTGACATCACATGCGCGGCGGCGAAAGTGAAATCCGGGTTGCGGTACACACTCTCGTCCACCAGCAGATGCCCGGCCAGCACCTCGCCGTATACGCGCAGGCCGGCATTGCGGGCGCGAATGATCTCATCTAGCGCGTCCTTGCACGATACATGCACGATGTACAACGGCACCCCGATCACCTCGGCAAAACGAATCGCGCGGCTCGCCGCCTCGCCTTCGGCGGCCGGTGGCCGCGACAGTGGATGCCCTTCCGGGCCGGTGATGCCTTCGGCCAAGAGCTTGCGCTGCAACTGGTATACCAACTCGCCATTCTCGGCATGCACCGTCGGCATCGCGCCCAATGCCAGCGCACGATTGAAGCTTTGGTACATGATCTCGTCATCGGCCATGATCGCGTTCTTGTAGGCCATGAAGTGCTTGAAGCTGTTTACGCCTTCCTCGCGCACCAGCGTGCCCATGTCGTCGTGTACGCTCTGATCCCACCAGGTGACGGCGACGTGGAAGCTGTAATCGCTGGCCGACTTTTGTGCCCACTCGCGCCACTGTCGGTAGGCATCCATCAACCGTTGCTTAGGCGCCGGAATCACGAAATCGATGATGGTGGTGGTGCCGCCGGCCATTGCCGCCGCCGTGCCCGAGTAGAAATCCTCCGACGCCACCGTGCCCATGAACGGCAACTGC